>JAITWM010000084.1 GCA_031285265.1 Lysobacteraceae bacterium | reverse complement strand
GCGCCAGAGCCAGAACCACTCCCGCCATGACCGCCAGAGCCAGAAGCTCCGGAACCTCCACCACCATGACCTCCACTATGACTTCCCTGGCCTCCGCCGCCAAGAAAGTCGCCAATCGTCCCCCAAAATCCACCACCCTTCGCCATAATAATTTCCTCTAGCAATTGAGAATAATTACACAATAATAATGATTAATATTTCTAGCTATTTAGATAATATGAATTTCTTAAAAAATTTTCTTAACTAATTTTAATAATCAACCAATAAATACATAATTATGTACTTAATTAAAGTTTCTATAGATTGAACTGTCTTTGCATGCCTACTATTTCCATATAAATAAAAAATGAATTGTTTAAAGGCGCACTCACTAAGATAAGCTGGGCAGGCACTCAATCTTTTATATGGGACTTTAGCAAAGTACATAATTCCAAATAAATATTTGGATATTTTTATTATGGCCAAATATAATCGAAATCAATAGACCAGCTTCCGAGCGCCGCACCTCATATTTTGACCCTACTGACCGGATACATTGCCAGCTCCAGCACTGGACGAGCCATCGTTGTTACTACTATTTGCGGCATCCACACCCTCCTGGGTCAATGTTCCATCTGCCTCGACTTTCCCGCCTTCTTGAAGCCGTTTCAAAAGTCCCTTCCGTGCTCTTTCACTATTCATAAATGCATTAGCCTCAAAAGCTGCATGATCTATATGGTCAGGCATCTTAGGCGGTGGATAGTTATTTTTTTTAGGAAATTGATTTTGTGAGAAATTTTCAAGCGTGCCGCCATTCGCAATAGACAGAGGCAGAGTCATCGCACCAATGACCCATCCAACCACTGGAATGGCCGAGATACCCGCCACCGTAGCATCGACATAACGCCCGTCAGCAATTGAAAAACCTGCATCGACAATTCCGGCCGGTGTGGCTGTCGCCGGATTGACTTGCAGTATATCCAATGATGTTTGAGCTCCAGATGGCAGCGAGAATTGCGGCTCAGCGGGATTAGAACTTGCAGCATCTTGTGCTTGCGCTTGTGCCTGACGCGTCACGCGACCTGGGGTATTCCCGGTATTTTCAGCCATAAAGCATTTCCCCAACAATAAATTAAGTAACGCATTACTGCCATCGACGATCCAGCTATAAACGATAAATAATACAGCTTGTAACAAATATAATGCTTGCTCTGGCATTTAATAATTGGATGGATAAACAATCTGACGCTGAATAAACAAGCGCCAGACTATCCATGCCGGATGTTATACCTGCCTGAAGTGCAAAGAAAATGCATCGGTAATTTACGAAGATAAAAGACTACCATGACTTATGCTCCATGGTATTTTATAGATCTTATTTTCTTTTCACGCAAGGCTAACTAGCAGGGTATAGAAGTACAAAATCCATTGTCAATCTTCCAGATCCCCGCCATAAAGGTAGACATTTTATAAATAAAACTTATTGACGGCCTATTCCCCGTCAGGAAGCTTCATGAAGCAGTCCAAGCCCACCGAGACGCAGATCGTCTCGATCTTCAAGCAGAGCGACACTGGGGTTCCAGGCGAGGACGTCTACCAACGGGCCGTGACCATGCACTACCAGTGGAGATCCCGATACGGAGACATGGCGGCAGCGGACTCGAGAAGCGGGTCGAGGAGTTGGGAGCAGAGAATGCTCAACTCAAATGGATATGCCCCCCCGCCTGAGCGATACGGAAACTTCGCATCGAAAGCAAGCCGATGACGACAATATCGGGCATCATTGGCGGCATGAAAATCTATCTTGTCGGCGGCGCGGTACGTGACCGGTTGCTGGGCAAAACGCCTGGTGACCGCGACTGGGTCGTGGTCGGCGCAACCCCGGAGCAGATGCTGGCACAAGGTTACAAAGCGGTCGGCCGGGATTTCCCGGTATTTCTGCATCCCGACACCGGCGAAGAATATGCCTTGGCACGGACCGAACGAAAATCCGGGCATGGATACCGTGGCTTTGCCGTCCACGCCGCTCCCGAGGTGACACTGGAAGAGGACCTGTCGCGTCGGGATTTCACTTTCAACGCCATGGCCGAGGACGAGGACGGCCGCTTGATCGATCCTTATGGCGGCGCAGGCGACTTGCAAGCACGGCGGCTACGGCACGTCGGCCCGGCGTTTGTCGAAGACCCTTTGCGCGTGTTGCGCGCGGCCCGGCTGATGGCGCGGTTCGAACCGTTGGGGTTCACCGTTGCCGGCGAAACCATGGCGCTGATGCGCGATATGGCCGATAGCGGCGAATTGAGGACACTGACGCCGGAGCGTGTCTGGCAGGAACTGCGCCGTGCGCTGGAATCGGTGCGACCGGCGGCATTTCTGAGAACGCTGCGCGCCTGCGGAGCGCTGTCTCAAGTGTTACCGGAGATCGATGCCTTATATGGCGTTCCGCAAAGTGCCGCGCATCACCCGGAGGTCGACACCGGCCGGCATCAGGAACTGGTCAGCGACATGGCCGCACGCCTGGCGCCGCGCGATTCGCTGATAGGCTTTGCGGCATTGACGCACGATCTGGGAAAAGCATTGACGCCACGGGACCAATGGCCGCGTCACACCGGTCATGAAGCTGCAGGCGTTGCGCCGATACAGCAACTCTGCGCACGCCTGAAAGTTCCCGTCGACTATCGGCAGTTGGCGACGATCGTCTGCCGGGAACATCTGCATGTCCACCGTCTGGCAGAGATGCGGAGCGCCACCATCCACGACCTGCTGATACGCCTCGACGCGTTCCGCAAACCCCAGCGCGTCGCGCAGATCGCACTGGTATGCGAAGCGGATAAACGGGGCCGCCAGGATTGTGAGAACAACGATTATCCGCAAGGTTCCGCATTACGCCGGCTGCACGCCGCAGCGGCGGCGATCACGATGCGCGATATCGACCATGCGGCTATCAGCGGCCCGGCCATCGGCGCGGCGCTCCGGCGAGCGCGAATCGCAGCCATCCAAAAACTCCGGGAATCCGAAGAAACCTAAATGAAGCAGTCTATTTTCCGCCTTTTGTTCTCTTGTGGCATTTTGACGGCTCTGCCGATGTCCGCAACCATGGCTTTCGCTTCGAACATCGATTGCGGACGCGCGGCCACACCGGTCGAAACCGAGATCTGCAGCAATGAGGACTTGCAACGACTGGATGCCAGACTTGCATCGATCTACGGCAAACTGATCGACATTCAACCGCAGCAGCGTCATATCCTTCGACGGCAACAGACACAATGGCTCGGAGCCCGCGATAGATGCCAAGGCTACAGTTGTCTGGCGAACCAATACCACGAACGCATTGCGGCACTGCAAGCACAACTTCAGGAGGCGGTCGCCTACGTACCGGACGAAGTGGACAGGCAGGCGCTGGAAGACTTGCGTAATGCCGTCGATGTCATGCGCATGACGGACCCCGAGTTTCCACTCGAAAAGGTCATAGCTTCGTTGCGCATCGAGGCAGAAGGAACCACATTTTCCAATGACATGGCCGACGATGCTTCCGACGATGTCGCCCGCTTTCCGGTAAAACGGCCGGAAGGCGTTTCGAGCGACGAATGGCGGGCGCTGCAAGCATCGCGGATCGATGGCGGCGGCGAACATGGTTATGCGACCTACACGTTGATCGATCTCGACGGCGACGGCCTGCGCGACCTCATCATCGACTCGTATGTCGGCGGGACCGGACTGTTCTCCTATATCAGCGCTTTGCAGCGGCGCGGAGGGAAATTCGAAGGCAATTACACTTCATTGCAAGCATATTCCGATTTCGATCCGCAAGATCAGGACACCGCCGTCGATCTGGCGGATATCGAGCCATCCTATCTTTACTCGATCAATGACCGCGGCGCCAACCAGTCCGCCGATTGGATCCGCTTACGCGGACGTATTTATGCCGCCTATCGCACCAGTCGCTACGGCGTGGACGACCTCTATCTGTTGAGACCATTGACCCGTGTTGGCGCGGTGCCGAAACTGACGGTCCGTTATCGCTATCAACTGTCGGTACCAACGCTTCAAAGCAACGGCGGAGCCGGTCCGGAAATCGTTCTGGACGATGCTCTGCATACCGCGCTGACGCATGCACTCGACGACATCGATGCCACCGCCGCGCGCTACGAAGGGGATTCGATCAAACCGCTTTGTCCGATTCCCGAATCGGAGACGGAAAAAACGCGCTCGGCGTATTTCAGCTACGGCCCCGGACACTACACTTACGAGACCGTGGGAGATATGTCCGTATGGATCGATGGGAAATGCTTCATCGGCAGACTGGTCGACTGGTTCGGCCGCTATCATCCCGACCTCGGCGGCTTGACGGCCCAGCTCTGGATACGCGCGCCGGATGCCGAAGATGCGGAAGAGCAGACATACGATGTCGGAGGGAAGCGAACGGCAATTCGAATCGACAGCTCGATCGCCAAGGTCGAGGACGACAACGGCATGTGACCAGCATCGTCCGGCTGCCGCAAGGTGGACAGTCCACGCGCCATGGAGGCATACGATGCCTGCAACCAGCCGATGTACGGAACATTCGTGAGAATGGCCCAATGCATCCCGGCGCGCCTGAATTTTTTCGATGAATAATCGATCGATATGCGTGAATGCACTAAATCGCCGGCAGATCGCGCCGCGCTCATCAATATAAATTACATCGGACATATGCCGCCATCGATGCCGTCCGGTACGATTTGTTCCCCGCGCCATATTCAACGACGGTGCAATGACGAATCGCCCCCGATGCACGCCGTAGTTTTCCACCATGCCATATCATTGCACCGCCTCCCGATCGGTTTTCCGGAAACCGTTTGACATTATCCGCCCGGCAATGTCATATAGTGCGCGGCTGAAAAGAACGTGAAGACAATGACTCAATACAAGAACTCACCGGTCGAATATCAGAATACGCAAACCAGTTATGGAGACTTCATCATCTGGACCAGGACGGCAAAAGACGGCGATGGCGACAGCTACTTGATAACCGAGCTATGCACTTACCAGGGAGGATTTCTTGGTCGGGAAGACATCGACTTATCCGGCACTGAAACCACAGGCTACCCGACACGCGAAGATGCGGTTGCCGCCGGTGAGAAAATCGGAAAGGATTTCATCGATGCAAAACAAGGATCGTCGTGATCTGCCAAGCGCTTTCGCACGGAAGGATTCATCTCAACGACGTTACACGCAGAAAATTTTCATAATCTGAAACGGCCATGGCATCATGGCCACTCCTCCGGTCTCATCGGCCTGCAGAATATAATCCGGTACGATATCGAACCGCATGCGAATGTGGAGCGATTCGATGTTTTCGAACAATGCTAGAGGCAGTGGGCAGTTCTTTGTGCATTATTTTTGTCCATGAATACAAAGCTATCGACTAAACGCTTTATCGGAATTGAAGTCGTAACTAATCTTCCTGAAATCTTGCCGATAGCTGTTCAACTATCCGAACAATAAATTGCCTATCCGACATGGAAAGCGGCTCCAACAATTTAGCAATCTTGTCCGCCTGGTCGATCGTTCTCCTGCTCACATCAAGGAGTAGATCTTGGATATTGCATCCAACTATGTCTGCGATTCGATATAGCTTGTAGGCGCTTGCAGCAACAGTCCCTCGTTCAATGCGGGACACTGCTTCACTTCCTATGTCTAACTTCTCTCCAAGTTGTTCTTGGGTAAGACTGGCCGATGTTCTCTGCTTGGCTATCTCTTTACCAAGTCGCTTGTAGAAAATCTGTTCTCTCTTAGACAAAGCCATGCGTAATTCTTCTGCAAAAGCAGTCTGCATAGTTGTCTATCAACTCGTTAAGTATAACACCCTGCTGGGTATTGCTTCTACCGTCTGAGTTGAGTTACGCTTCTGAAGTCAACCTTATAGGTTGATAATAGGCATTAATAGTTGATCAATGGAATAAACTATGAGCTATAAGTGCAGATATTGCGGTTCCAGCGGGGGTGCAGGCGGTTTTTGTAACAGAAGTCCTTCCAGAGGGCACGTCGTTCTTGCTCCTGGGCAATGTATCTATTGCGGTTTCAGCGGGAGTGCAGGCGGTTTTTGTAACAGAAGTCCTACAAAAGGCCATGTAGTAGATAGAGGAGAAAAGCACTGCATCTACTGTGGTTCAACAGGAAGTCCTGGAGCTTTTTGTAATAAAAGTCCATCTGGAGCTCATGTAAGTGGTGGTGGATTGATCTAGTTTAGCAATAACCATTTAGCTGAGTTATTTAACCCGCTCAAAGGAGCAAAATGATGTCAAGAAAACACCTTATCAAGATAGACTGGCTCTGTGGATCAAAAGAATATATTTGGCTGGATGAAAGCAAACAACTCAAAGTAGGTGATTATATTTCAACGGTGGAGTATTGGTCCGATGAAAATGTAGACGTTGAATATGTCGCCAAATGCAAGAGCTACCAATTCGACGATGGCATTTACCAAATTGTCCTCTCATATGAAAGAGAGGACAACAATCATTTCTCTAAACATGAGAAAGAAGAAGTATGTTGGGGTGAAAGCCTTATCACCATAGATTTAAAAAATAGAAAAGCCAATAATGCACATTGGACTGATGATGAGGATGATAAAAAGTACGGGGGTGACGCCAAGAAATGTTCAATTCTTACTTCCTTGCCTGACAGCGACCCAGTCTTTGAAGCGGTCTATAGAATAGCTCGGCCAGAGCAAAGCATATGGAGGCGTGAACTGCTGAGGATTTATGGCAAGTGTGCCATTACCGGAGAAAATACTTGGGATGTGTTGGACCTTGCGCACATCACTGCTGCTTCCAAGGGAGGGAAATGCAGCTCTGAAAATTCATTATTATTGAGGACAGATTTACACCGGCTCTTTGATCGTGGCCTTTTAAAAATCTGCAACGATGGGAAAGTTGAGATAGATGAAAGTCTATCGGATGATTACAAGGCTTTAAATGGGAAGAAGCTGGATAAGAAAGTACTATCCAATATTTCATCTTCATTAGCTGAGAGAAATAAATGAAACTTAATCGATAACTGTTGGATTCAGAGCGGAGTTGCAGGTAGCAGGAGTGTTGTTACGATAGAGACTCAATACTTTAGGGACTTTGGCTAAGTACATAATTCCGTAAAAAATGACTTGCCTTAAAGCGTATTCACTAGGCAGGCTAGGTAGGCACTCGACCTTTTATGCGGAGCTTTAGCCAAGTACATAATTCATGAATAAATGACGAGAATGAATCGTTCAAGAAAATATCACGACCCGCAACATACATATCGATCCGGCTGACGTTTTGTCGAGTTACGCCAAGACATGCCTGCAGCAGAGCGGCAAACACTTTTCATCGTGCCGCCTCGCCATCGCTGAGCAGGGCGGAATCGACCATTTGATTTTGTTCCACCTCATGGCTGCAACTAACTATCATGAGAAAATACAAGACGATCGCAGCCAATATCAGTAAACGCAGGTAATTCAACACCACCATATTGCCACCCCTGAAAAGCAATGTCCGTACCGGTGGAGCTTGATGCTCTTCCACAGTTTCAATCGCTGCATGCACCAAGGCCGTACTGGTGATCGATCAGCCATACACTTATCTTCAACGGCACCGCAGTCCTCGACTACGACGATGAGATACACGCCCACGAATACGTTTCTTCTTTTGCCTCACTCCTATTGTTTCGGTTCGATCTTTCCGCATATATCGGATACCGGCTCCTATAAGAAACCAATGTATGCGATGAATATTCCCGATCGCCGTATCCCGCAAACCCGTCCACCAGCCTTCATCGCATCGAAACCATCACCTCCTTCGCTTCGATATGCGTGCCTGCCACAACGGCCCTATGTAATTAATCCGTATTCAAAATGCATGCCGAGGATTGCATCGGCCACGGCACCATAGCCAAGCAGATAGTTTTTCCCAGAAAATTATTTGCAATGACAATTGCAATCAAAGTTTCTATAGAAAAAACAGATTTGCTGCATGAGATATAGAGAATGCCCCTATATGCAGACCGGCATATCGGCATTACCTGTAATCGATTCATGCCGGAAACGTCACGATCACCATCCTGACGACCACTATCGCCCAACGTAGTGCTGATGTCTTCGTGGTGGCAACCTACGACCACTTAGTGACGCTTAAACGCACTATGAGCAAAAGTTGGTCCAATATTGACGTAATGTTTAAACAATGGCTGGCAGCCCTGCCACTCCGGCATCGTGTCGCACCAGCATACGCTTTTCTCTTTCGAGCAACGCTTTCTTTTCCTTGCCCGAAATGCCGGTCACCGTTCGGCGATCACTTTCCCTTCGCTCGTACAAAGGCATCCGCCAATGCCGTATTGAGTATCGGTGCACGCGTATTGTTCGGTTTGCCGGTTTTGTCTTTCCTGGCATCGCCGGAATGCTTCGGCGATGCAGGCCGATTGCGACTGCGGCTACTACGCGGCTCCCCGCCAGGAACGTTTCCGCCACCTTCGTCGCGAGGATGTTTGCACACTGCTCCATCCGGTGCATCATCCAATCGCCGGCTCAAAGCGATGCGTTTGCGCGGAATATCCACCTCCAGCACTTTGACTTTGACGATATCGCCGGCCTTCACTACATCCCGCGGATCTTTGACGAATCTGTCCGCCAACGCGGAGATATGCACCAAACCGTCCTGATGCACGCCAATATCGACAAAAGCGCCGAATGCGGCGACATTGCTGACCACGCCTTCCAGGATCATGCCGGGCCGCAGATCCTGGATGTCCTCGATGCCATCGGCAAACTTCGCGGCCCTGAATTCGGGACGGGGATCGCGGCCGGGTTTTTCCAGCTCCTTCAGAATATCGCGCACGGTCGGCAGACCGAATCGTTCGTCGGTGAAACATTCCGGCTTGAGGCTTCGGAGAAATCCGGAATCACCGATCAACTGTTTGATGTCCTTACCGCTTCCGCGCACGATGCGTTCGACGACCGGATACGCTTCCGGATGCACCGATGAAGCGTCCAGCGGTTGCTCGCCCCCGGCGATACGCAAGAAACCGGCACATTGCTCGAACGTTTTCTCGCCCAGCCGCGGCACCTTCAACAACGATCGACGCGAACCGAATGGGCCATGGCTGTCGCGATAGGCGACGATGTTTTCGGCAACGCCCGCCGACAGCCCCGCCACTCGCGCCAATAGTGCGCTGGAAGCGGTATTGACGTAGACGCCGACGGCATTGACGCAGTCCTCGACCTTCGCATCCAACGCGCGCGCCAGCCGGTATTGATCGACATCGTGCTGATACTGGCCGACGCCGATCGATTTCGGTTCGATCTTGACCAGTTCCGCCAGCGGGTCCTGCAATCGGCGCGCGATCGAAACCGCCCCTCGTAACGAAACGTCCAGACCGGGAAATTCGCGCGCCGCCAGCTCCGATGCCGAATACACCGACGCGCCCGCTTCGCTGACGACGACCTTCTGCAGCTTCCATTGCGGATGGCGCTGAACCAATTCGCCCGCCAATTTGTCGGTTTCGCGCGAAGCCGTACCGTTGCCGATCGCGATCAATTCGACGCCATGCGTCTGGCACAGATCGGCCAACACGCGCAGCGATTGCTCCCATTGCCGCCTGGGTTCATGCGGATAAATGGTATCGGTGGCGACCAGCTTGCCGGTCGTATCGACCACCGCGACCTTGACGCCGGTACGCAGGCCGGGGTCCAGGCCCAGCACCGCGCGCGGGCCGGCGGGTGCCGCCAACAGCAAATCCTTCAGATTCTCGCCAAACACATCGATGGCTTCGGCTTCGGCTTTTTCGCGCGCTTGGTTGAACAAATCCAGCAACAGGTGCAAATGCAGTTTGGCGCGCCAGGTCAGGCGGCAGGCATTGAGCAGCCACGCATCGGCGGGACGCCCTTGTGCCGCGACTCCAGCATGGTAAGCGACACGGCCTTCGGCATAGGCATGTCCCGCTTCGGCATCGCCGCCGGGCTCCAATTCCAGATGCAGGATTTCTTCGCGCCGGGCACGAAACAGTGCCAGCAGCCGGTGCGAAGGGATTTTCGCCAACGATTCGGCATGTTCGAAATAGTCGCGGTATTTCGCGCCTTCCGTTTCCTTGCCCTCGGCCACCCGTGCGCGAATCACGCCATGCTGTTCCAGCCAGCCGCGCAATTCGCCCAACAATGCCGCGTTTTCCCCCCAACGCTCCATCAGGATCGCGCGGGCACCTTCCAGTGCCGCTCTGACATCGGCGACGCCTTTCCCGGCGTCGACGTAATTCACGGCACAAGCTTCCGGCTCCAACGCGGGATCGGCCAGCAACGCATCGGCCAACGGCTCCAGCCCCGCTTCGCGCGCGATCTGCGCACGCGTGCGCCGCTTCGGTTTATAGGGCAGATACAAGTCTTCCAGGCGCGATTTGGTGTCGGCCGCTTCGATCGCGGCGCGGAGTTCATCGCTGAGTTTGCCTTGCTCATCGATGCTGGACAGGATCGCCGCACGGCGATCCTCCATTTCGCGCAGATAGGTCAAGCGCGTCTCCAGCGTGCGTAGCTGCGTGTCGTCGAGACCGCCGGTGATTTCCTTGCGATAACGCGCGACGAACGGCACGGTGGCGCCTTCATCGAGCAATCCGACAGCGGCCTCCACTTGTCCAGGCTGTGCGCCGATTTCTCCGGCGATCACCTGAACGATCTTGTCCGCAAGAGAAATCTGACCGGCTGCGGACGAAACAACTATCGAGGGAAACGAATTGGAAGACATCATTCTCTGTTTGGATTCCACGCCGGAACGGTCTGAGGGAGTGCGACTATACCCAATCCAGTTCCGCGGTAAAGCCGTTCGACTCGTCGATACAGACATGCCGAACATCCAACTGATAGCGTGACTGAATTCGCAATCACGCACTGCAGCATAGATATGAAATGTTTTTTAACGGCTTGCGTACCGATTCCATGCTATAGATGTGGGAGTTTCAACACCTTGGGGGTTCATCGATGGCACTTATATGGAAGTCTGATCTGAACACTAATATCACCGTCATCGACAATCAGCATCGGCGTTTGGTGGACTATATCAATCAACTCGAAGAAGTTCGCGAAAAGGGCGACCGCAAGGCGATCGGTAAGGTACTGAACGATCTGGTCGACTACACGATTTCCCATTTCGCATTCGAAGAAAGCCTGCTGGAAGAAGCCGGTTACAACTTTCTCGCTGCGCATCGCCGGGTGCATGAACTATTCACCCGCCGCGTCGCAGAGTACAAACACCGTTTCGAAGCGGGCGAGGATGTCGGAGCCGATGTTCATCAGATGCTTAGCAGTTGGCTCATCAATCACATCAAGCACGACGATGCCGACTATGTATCCGCCGTTCGCGTACAGATCAACGATACGTTGAACGAAAAGAAGAACACCGGGTGGCTCAAGCGCACCCTGGGGCGTTTTTTCTGAATCGGCGTACTGCGGTCTTCATGATGAGCCGTTACGGGTAAGAGCGCCTTACTCTCGGAACGGCAGGTGTATCCGTGCATCCCGCGCAGTATCGTCCGCAAAATGCATCCATCTAACGCGATCTGCCGGCGGAAACGCGCATCCGAATAACGATCGATCCGGCCTCGACTTTCAATATCCGCTGAGTTTCGGAAAACCGTGCTCGTTGCGGTCCTCGGGGGTGGCCAGCTCTTTGATCTTTTCGCGGAGATCGCGATCCGGCAGTCCCGTCACGGACTCACCACGACTTGCTCTGAGTGCATTGGCGTAACAATGCCGGGCCGTGACCTCGTCACCATCGGCGACGTAACCATCGCCGAGCGCTTCCCAGGCATCGGCGCCGGCGCCGTGCGCCAATGCGTCCCGCAGGTAATGCTGCGCCTGATCCCAATGCCGCTGCTGACGTGCAAGTTTGCCCAACGTCACCAACAACCCCGGGCTGTTGGGATGAATATTCTCCCAGCGTTGCGCGACGGCATAACGGTCATTCTCGGTGCCGATCGGCAGGCGGCCATACAATGCGACCAGCGATTCGTCCCACTGCGCATCGATCGCCTTTTCCAGACTGCGCAGCGCCGCATCGTCCCAACCCAATGAGGCCGCGCGCTCGGCATAGACCGCGACGACGGAAGGCTCCTTGCGCAATGATTTGGACAATCCTTCCCAACGCTCGGCCAGGAAATTGGTATCGGCCGTCTCACGCAACGACTCCCGGGCCAGACGGTTTTCCAGCGCGGTCAGTTCCGCAGATACCAGGATCTCCGTCCGCTTCAACGGGCCCAACAAGCCATAAGCCTCGCCGAAACGGCCCAATGCGCTCAACGCCTGCACTCGCAGCAACAACGCGCGCGGCGGCGGTGGTTGCAACGCCGCATCGTCGAGCATGTCCAGCGCAGATTCCGGATGCTGGCGCGCCAGCAATCGCTCGGCCTGCACCAATGCATGCATGGCCGGATTGCGTTTACCTAGTCTTTGCAGATGCTTCTGCGCCAAAGCATCGTCACCTTGAGCATCGGCCGCACGTATCGCTCCTCCCAAAGCCGCGACGCCCACTTCGACATCCTTGGCGGCAACGGCCAGCAAACGCTCGGCACGATGCCATTGCCCTTCATCCAGTGCTATCAAGCCGTCGTTCAAACGAATCCGGCCTTTCTTGCGCCGATGGCGGATCCAGGCATTGAACGGCAGCGAAAATAATTTCCACACCAAGGCCAACAACAGCAGAAAAATCAGCAACAACACGCCCAGCTTCGGCAAGGACGTACTGAAATCGTAACCACCGGCCCGCACCAGTACTTGGCCGAACTGCATGTCCGACTGCGACAGCCAATATCCGCCGGCGATTCCCGCCACGATCAGCAACAGCACGATAAGGATGCGAAAGGCTTTCATGGCGTGTTTCTCCCGTCGCGCATCGTGCGCAATTGTTGCAGTGTGGTACCCAGCGCCGGCAGATCCGGACGCAACGGCATCTGACGTAAGGCTTCGATTTCGTGCCGAGATTCCTGCAAAGCTGGCGAATCCGGCCACAGCCGCGTCAACCATGCGTCACTTCGCGCCAATGCCTGCTGAAATCCCGAACTATCGCCACGCTCCAACGCGGCGCGCGCCAAGCCGAATTCGATCTGCAACGCCGCCTCGGCGGTGGCGCGTTCGACCGGATTCAGCAAAACGCGTTGCTGTGAGGGGCGGATATCCAGCAGCGGTGCCAACCAGCGCTGCCATACCGGACGATTTTCCGACGCCGGAGACTCCGTGGGCAGACCATCCAACGATGCGGCAAGCCGATTCAACCGTTCCGCCAACGATGCTTGCGGTCCCGGGCCCAATTTATCGAGCGCGGCTCGCTCCTGCGCCAACGTCTGGCGCAGATTGAGTATCGACACATCGCCATCGACATCGTTCAACAGATCGGACGCCAGTGCATAGACACGACGGGCGCCTTCCGCATCGCCGGCGACATTGAGCCGCTCCGCGCCAAAAGTGAGCAATAGCTCCACTTCTCCCAAATGTGCCGCCCGAATACTCTGCCGACTATTCTCGGTCAGTTTGGCGACACTTTCTTCCAGCAACTTGCTTCGCTGATCCAACCCGAACAGTTCCTCGCGCAAGGTACGGTTGGCCGAGGCCGCATCGGTCAACCGCTGACTCTGGGAGCGCAGATCGCCGCTCAGGACATCAGTCTGCTGCTTCATCGACTCCAATTGCGTTTCGAGCGCACCCATCTGTTCCTGCAGCCGGGCATCGTACGCCTGCCAGGCGACCCAGCCGCGCCATCCTCCGACCGCCAACACACCCAACGCCAGTATCGCGACGGCATAACCGGCGTAATTCCTGTGAGGTTGGATGACAGGGGGCGTATACGGGCCCGGATGCGGCGATGGTTGCCATCGCGGCTCCGGCACGGATGATTGAGCCCTCGAAGACGGAGCCGGTTCCGGTTTCGGGCTTGCCGATACGGGCTCCGGGTTTTCCGCCGCCGGTACGGGCTCGCCGTCCGGCGACTCCGGAACCACATCCGTCGCTGCCGTGGAATCGGAAGACGGCTCGGAAACGTGTATGGATTCCGAAATGGATTCCTCGGCCTCGGGCGGTGCCGATGCCGGTGCGGGGGTCGTGTTTTCAGTGGGATCGGTAGTCATGGAAATCAGACGAAGAGTCGGCTGCCCATCTGGCGAAGTGGTTCGGAACGTCGAAAGGATACGGATGCACGTGTGTCAAGCATCGCCTGCGTCATGCCCGCTTGCAAGTGCGGCCGTACCCGGATTAGGACGGAGTACCGGTACCGCCGCATCCAGCAATTGCCGCGGACGCGGCCCGGCCGCCTGCAGAATCAAGGAAAAACCTTGATCTTCAGCTAGTTGCGCTAATCTCCGGCTGGCGACAACGATGGGGCTGTTACGCAGCATCGTCGCGATATCCCCGGGTAGCTGATGCATGACATGGCGCAATGCCTCGCCACTGCTGACCACGGTACACGGACGGGCCGTCAACGCTCGAAGCCGGGCATACCTCTCCGCTGAAATCCGTATCGGGACCCGTTCATACACATTGGCGCGAATCAGCCGGATGCCTCGCTGCTCCAATGTCGCCGCGATCAGGCCGCGCCCGCCGGGCGCGGTGACCAGACCGACCGTATCGACTTGCGCCAGTTCCGGCAATGCCAGCACACCTTCGCTGTCCATGCGTGCCGGCGCGCGCGCGCCAGCCACGCCAAGACGTTTCAACACTTCAGCGGTACCCGCACCCACGGCCAGCCAGTATTGACCCTGCCTGGGATGAAGAGCCGCCAGCCCGGCAGCAGCTTTCACCGCTGCCGGGCTGGTGAACAGTACACAAGGCGCATCCAATGCCATCCGCAGGCAACCGCGAGCCGTCTCACCGGCACATGAGCGCAGTTTCCAGGGAGAAAGCGCCAATAATGCGATCCCTACGCGCGCGGCATGGCGGCGCAGCGATTCATGTTCGCCAGCGGGACGCAATGAAATCAGGCATCCGTTCGTCAGATGAATGGAAGACATCCCGGCATTATGCGATCTCATCGACACGATTACCGCTTATTGCCGAAACACATCACTGAATACGGGCATTGCGATCGATCCGTCTCCCGGCGAATCCCCCGAACAAGCCCGCCATCGCTCCGGCGCCGGGCAAGGCCGCCGGTTGCATAACCCGTTTACGGCGCAACTCTTCGAAATTTCGCGAAAACCGCCGATATGCTGACCGTCCCGAATGCAGGACAGCGATCGGTCATCGTCCCGATCCAACCCGGCTCATCGATGGCGCGCTATCCTTTGGCACCCTGATCCTCCTCGAGAAATCGACCCCATATCGCATGAGCCCGAATGATGAACTTCTAAAGCGACTGCGTGAATACTGCCGCAGCATCCCGCTGACCAATGCGATGCAAGTGGAAATCGACGATTACACCGGACAATCCTTGCGCCTGCATGCGCCGCTGGCACCGAATATCAACGACAAGGGCAGTGCCTTTGGCGGCAGCTTGACTTCGTTGCTGACATTGGCTGGCTGGAGCCTGGTCGTGCTGCGGCTGGCGCAAGAGAACCTATCGGCGGAAGTGTATGTGGCGGACAGTACGATCCGTTATCTGGCGCCGTTGTACGATGTACTGCAAGCCGAGGCACAATTGGCCGAAGGGGAATCCTGGGATGCGTTCCTCACCATGTTCCGCCAGCGCGGCAAAGCCCGCTGCCGGATCGTGGCGCGCATCGCGTTACCCAACGGCGGCGATGCAACAACGTTGGAAGGCCGTTTCGTAGCGCTGTCGAAACCATCGCCTTCCGATGCTGCCCGACAAACGATGAAAGAGGTGCGGAATGCGTGATTCCTTACGAGTTACCTTATTGCTGGTGCTGATGCTCACCATCGGCTCGACTTTTGCCATCAACAAACGCCAAGCACAGGCGCTGGAACAAAGCCAGAACCGTTTCGCCGCGATGGTGCGCTGGGGCGAGATCGAGACGGCCTGGCAAATGGTGGACCCGAAATACCGTGCAGAACACCCGCTCGACGACCAGCAACTCGAGCGCCACCAGCAAATCCGAGTCACCAGTTACCGCCCGATCATCACCAATCCGCTCAATGACAATGCCATCGAAAGGATCATCGAAATCCGCATGGTCAACACGCAAGACATGGTCGAGCGCACATTCCGCTATCGCGAACAATGGCGTTGGGAGAAAAACGACAAACGCTGGTGGCAGATCAGCGGCCTGCCCGATTTTTGGAACGATCAGCCATCCTGATAGACAAGAATCGCACTTCCGCTGCGCGACTGTGCGAAAATCCCTGCCCGCTCCGAGTATTTTTGTCCGATATCCGTGAATCTTGAAGAACTGCTGGCCTTCGCCGGCCGCAACCCGATCCTGTCGCTGGCCCTGGGCGGCCTGACCATCGCGATTCTCTTTACCGAAATCGCGCGCCTGTTCCGTGGCTACAAATCGCTCAAACCCGCCGATTTGACGCGGTTGGTCAACCAACAGCAAAACGTGCTGATGGTGGACATGTCCGCCATCGCGGACTACGAAAAAGGCCATATCGCCGGCAGCCGTAACCTCATTCCCAGCCAATTCGACCCTTCCGCCAAGCCATTGGCGGCGGCGAAGCAATCGCCGGTCATCCTGATCTGCCGCAATGGAATGACATCGTCGGCCAACGCCAAACGCTTGAAAAAAGCCGGGTTCGAACAGATCTACTGCCTCGACGGCGGCATTACCGCCTGGCAGCAAGCCGGTTTGCCTCTGGTCAAAGGCAAGAAAGCCTGATCCCCGTATCCGCGCCATCGACCGATGTCGAAATCGGGACCGCATGAGATAATTCCTATTTCCTCCCCCATTCATTACCGCCACTCGGAGTCCGAAATGTCCGACCAAAACAACACCGGCGCACCTCAAGGCCCGGCCTTTACCGTCGAAAAGATCTACGCCAGGGACGTTTCTTTCGAAGTTCCGACCGCTCCGGCCATCTTCAGCGAAACCGTACAGCCGGAATTGCAGATCAATCTGAATCAACGTGTGAATAAACTGAACGACAACGCCTACGAAGTCGTTCTGAAAGTGACTTTGACCTGCAAAGCCGGGGAGAAAACCGCTTATGTCGCCGAAGTCGACCAGGCTGGCGTCTTCGGCCTGATCGGCCTGGACCCGCAAACGGTGGACGCGCTGCTGGGCACACAGTGTCCGAACATCCTGTTCCCGTATGCCCGGCAACTGCTCAGCACCCTGATCCAGGATGGTGGATTCCCGCCGTTCTTCCTGCAACCGATCAATTTCGAAGCCTTGTACGCCGAAACCCTGCGTCAACGCGCCGCCGAAGGCGGCAGTGCGCAGAACCCGAACGAAAACGTCGGCCATGCTTGAGAAGCTTCCGGCATCGCATCGACCATGAGTCATGGTTCGCAGAAAATCGCGGTACTCGGCGCCGGATCCTGGGGCACCGCGCTGGCGGCGCTGACGACGCGGCACGGTCACCACACCACACTGTGGGGCCGTGACCCGCAAATCATCGCGGCCATCGACCAACGCCACGAGAATCCGCGTTACCTGCCCGATATCGCCTTGCCGGAAACGCTGCGGGCCACAACCGATCCGGCATCGGCGCTACAGGCCGTGGACTGGGTTCTGGTCGTCGTGCCATCGCATGCGTTTCCCGAAACCTTGAAGATGCTCGCGCCACTGATTCCCAAAGGCCTGGGCGTCGCCTGGGCGACCAAGGGATTCGAACCGGGCTCCGGCCGTTTTCTGCACGAAGTCGCCAGCGACATCCTCACCCCGAGGACACCGCTTGCGGTAGTGACCGGCCCGTCCTTTGCCAAGGAAGTGGCGATGGGCCTGCCTACAGCGGTCACCGTGCATGGCACACAGACGCGATTCGTCCAGCAAGTCGCCGACGCACTGCATGGACCGACGTTCCGCGCCTATACCGGCGACGACATGGTCGGGGCCGAACTCGGCGGCGCGATGAAGAACGTATTGGCCGTCGCCACCGGCGTGGCCGATGGCATGCGCCTGGGTTTGAACGCCCGCGCCGGCCTGATCACGCGTGGACTGAACGAGATGCTGCGGTTGGCCTCCGTGATCGGCGCACGCCCGGAAACACTGATGGGACTGGCCGGATTGGGCGACCTGGTACTGACATGCACCGGCGACCTGTCGCGCAACCGCCGCTTGGGCATGGCGCTGGGCCGAGGACAGGCGCTTGCCGACGCCGTGCGCGAAATCGGACAAGTCGTCGAATCGATACAGACCGCCAACGAGGTGGTGCGCCTGGGCGCGCGCTATGGAGAAATCGATCTGCCGATCTCCAATGGCGTCCATGCCGTCTTGAACGGAGTGCTGACACCGGCCGAAGGACTGCGCCAACTGCTGGCGCGCGAGCGAAAGCCGGAATACCGCGACGATCTGTTCGGCTGAATCTTCACTTGCTCCAGCGGTTCGCCCCCCATGTCGAGGAACGGTTCGTTCCGTAGCAACTCCCTGACAAGCCCCGCTATAGCCAGGCTGCTATGCCGGAGGATGGTTTCTTCCGCGCCGCTCTGCGCTGTCCGGTCACCCGCCTTACGGCCGCGCGCCCGGCGGAACCACATTCCACCGCTCCCGGATCGCCTCCGGCCTCTTCTTTCCGCCTAGGTGTTTAGTCCCACGGTATGCTGAATTACTCAATACCCAACGCATCAAGATAGAACCAGATCCCATTCTCGCGAATGAAGCGGCTATGCTCCCGCATCCGTACCGCACGGCCGCCTCCCCTTCGATAACGCACAAGAAACTCGACCTCGGCTGCCGTCTCGCTGGTTGCGCGATGACACTCGACCGTCAGTCCCAACCAGGCGACCGGCGCTCCGGGCGGTTCCTCCAGTTCCGATCGCGCCGGCCGCGTGCCGGGATGCCAACTGGCAAGCAGATAACCGGTATCGCCCATGACATACGCACTGTATCGCGCCCGCATCAATCTTTCGGCATCCGGCGCATCCTCACCGGCATGATAACGACCGCAGCATTGCGCATAAGCGCGACCCGTACCGCAAGGGCAGCGGACGATGTCGGTTTTTTCACGCACGCTTCGCCCCCGAAACCGGCGCTAGCGTTTGCCGCCGGTTTCGATGAAACGCAGGAATTCGGCACGTGTGCGCGCATCGCGGCGGAAATTGCCGAGCATTTTCGAAGTAACCATACTGACGCCGCGCTTATGAATGCCGCGCGTGGTCATGCATTCATGCACACCCTCCACGACGACGCCGACCCCCAAGGGCCGTAGCACGTCCTGAATGCATTGCGCAATCTGCGCCGTCATTTTTTCCTGCACTTGGAACCGCCGCGCATACGCTTCCACCACGCGCGCAAGCTTGCTGATGCCGACGACCTTGCCGTCGGGCAGATAGCCGACATGGACGCGGCCGATGATCGGCGCCATATGGTGCTCACAATGGCTCTCATAACTGATGTCGCGCAGCACGATCATTTCGTCATAACCGGCGACTTCCTCAAAGATCCGCTCCAGATATTCTCGCGGGTCCTCGTGATAACCGCTGAACCAATCGGCATAGGCCTCGACCACGCGTTGCGGCGTATCCACCAATCCTTCGCGGGAAGGATCATCACCAGCCCAACGCAGCAACGTGCGAACGGCGTCTTCGGCCTGTTCGCGAGTGACGGAGAGGGAATTGGGTTTTTCCGGCATGACCACGTACCGATGTCTGAAAGAAGTCCGTCATGCTAACCGATGACCTGTCGAGACCATAATTCACACATGAGAAGACAGCGGTCATCGCGTCATTGCTTTCCCAAGACAGAGCGACCCATCGAACCGCTTGAAACAGCGGCATAATCGCATCCCTTTCCGTTGACGGTATCACTGACCTTCATCGGTCGCACCGGGACGCAGCCGCAGACTCTTCAATATCGCCTCCCATACCGCCAGGAAATCCTCTTCCGGATCGGTGCCGTCGGCCCTCGGCTTCGGGAAACCTTTCCG
>JAITWM010000186.1 GCA_031285265.1 Lysobacteraceae bacterium | reverse complement strand
TCCGGGGACCGTGCCGGCCAGTTTGCAGGCAGGGTCCGATTTTCCCATTCCGGTTTTCGATCATTCCGACATGTCCAAACACCTGCTTATTGTCGAATCGCCCGCCAAGGCTAAGACAATCAACAAATATCTCGGCAAGGATTTCCAAGTCCTGGCGTCATACGGACATGTGCGCGATCTGATACCGAAAGAAGGGGCGGTCGATCCTGAACGGGATTTCGCGATGGCGTACGCATTGATCGAAAAGAACGAAAAACACGTCGAAGCCATCGCTAAAGCCGCGGCGGCAGCCGATGCCGTTTTCCTAGCGACCGACCCGGACCGCGAAGGCGAGGCGATCAGTTGGCATATCGCGGAAATCTTGAGGGAGCGCGGCCTGCTCAAGGACAAACCGCTGCACCGGGTGGTATTCACCGAAATCACGCCGCGCGCAATCAAGGAAGCGATGACGCACCCGCGGCGGATTTCCGATCAACTGGTCGATGCGCAACAGGCGCGGCGCGCGTTGGATTATCTAGTCGGATTCAATCTATCGCCGGTATTGTGGCGCAAGGTGCAGCGCGGCCTGTCGGCAGGGCGCGTGCAGTCACCGGCGTTGCGCATGATCGTCGAGCGCAAGCTGGAAATCGAAGCGTTCATTACGCGCGAATACTGGACCATCGGCGCCGATTGCACGCACCCGTCGCAACCTTTTTCGGCCAAATTGGTCCGTTTGGACGGAAAGAAACTCGAACAGTTCACGCTGACCGACGGCGAGGCGGCAGAAGCGGCGCGAGCGCGGATTCAACAGGCCGCGCGCGGCACCTTGCATGTCACCGATGTCGCCAGCAAAGAACGCAAGCGGCGGCCGGCGCCGCCGTTCACCACATCGACCTTGCAACAGGAAGCGGCGCGCAAATTGGGCTTCGGCACCAGCCGCACGATGCGGGTCGCGCAGAAATTGTACGAAGGCGTGACGCTGGGCGACGAAGGTACGGTCGGTTTGATCAGCTACATGCGAACCGACTCGTTCCATCTGGCGTCGGACGCGGTGGCCGAGATGCGTGACGTGATCGCGCGCGACTACGGCATCCGGGCATTGCCGGACAAACCCAATTTCTACCAGACCAAGTCGAAGAATGCGCAGGAGGCGCACGAAGCCATCCGCCCGACCTCGGCGCTGCGCACACCGGCGCATGTGGCGCGGTTTCTGGACGATGATGGCCGCAAACTGTACGAATTGATCTGGAAGCGCGCCATTGCCTGTCAGATGGTCCCAGCCATCCTGAATACCGTGACCGTCGATCTGGCTGCCGGTAGCGAACACGGCTTCCGCGCCAGCGGCACGACGGTGATCGATCCGGGATTCCTCGCAGTCTACGAGGAGGGTAAGGATCAGAAGAGCGCCGATGATGACGATGAAGGCCGCAAGCTGCCGACGATGAAGCCGGGCGATAGCATTCCGGTCGACCGCATTCATGCAGACCAGCATTTCACCGAGCCGCCGCCGCGCTATTCGGAAGCTTCCCTGGTCAAGGCGCTGGAAGAATACGGCATCGGCCGTCCATCCACGTACGCGTCGATCATCCAGACACTACTGTTCCGCAAGTATGTGGAATTGGAAAACCGCCGGTTCTGGCCTACCGACGTGGGACGTGCGGTTTCGCAGTTTCTGTCGGGACATTTCACGCAATACGTCGATTACGATTTCACCGCCAAGCTGGAAGATGATTTGGATGCGGTATCGCGCGGCGAAGAGGAGTGGGTGCCGCTGATGCGGCGATTCTGGAGTCCGTTCAAACAATTGGTTGAAGAGAAACAAGAGTCGGTCGATCGCTCGGAAGCGACCGGCGCACGCGCGCTGGGCGTCGATCCCAAGACCGGAAAGCCGGTCAGTGTCCGGCTTGGCCGTTACGGGCCCTATGCACAAATCGGTACGGTCGAGGACGAGGAGAAACCGCAGTTCGCTTCGTTGCGGCCGGGTCAGAGCATGCATACCATCACCCTGGAAGATGCGCTGGATCTGTTCAAGCTGCCGCGCAAGCTCGGCGAGAACAACGGTGAGGAAGTCAGTGTCGGGATCGGCCGTTTCGGGCCGTTCGCCAAGCGTGGCAGTACCTACGCTTCGCTGAAGAAGGAAGATGACCCGCACACGATCGATCTGGCGCGAGCGGTATTCCTGATCGAGGAAAAAGAAGAGATAGCGCGCAACCGGATCATCAAGGAGTTCGAGGGCAGCGACATCCAGATACTGAATGGCCGCTTCGGGCCGTATATCAGCGATGGCAATCTCAACGGTAAGATCCCGAAAGATCGCGAACCGGCTTCTCTGACATTGGCCGAAGCACAGAAACTCCTGGAAGAAACCGGAAAACCGGTACGGCGCGCTTTCGCAAAGAAGACCGCGAAGAAAGCCGCCAAGAAAACCACGACCAAAAAAACGGCAACGAAAAAGACCGCGACGAAAAAGACTGCGGCTAAGAAAACCACGAAGAAAACCGCGACCACGGTCATCAAGAGCGCCGAAGTCGCTCAACCGCTGCTGGAGTCGAAACCCATCATTGCGCCAGGCAAGAAACTGGTCAAAAAGAAAACCGATCAATGACGGCCGCGCTATCGATTGCCGATGCGGTCACTCGCTTGCGTGACGGCGGTATCGTGGCCTACCCAACCGAAGCGGTCTGGGGGCTGGGTTGTGATCCCGGTAGTCAGACTGCCGTGTCCCGATTGCTCTCGCTCAAGCAGCGTGCGGTCGAAAAAGGCTTGATCCTGATCGCCGCCGATATTGGAATGCTGCATGGCCTATTGCACCTGGACGCGTTGCCGGAGCAGCGTCTGGCAGCGGTGATGGCGACTTGGCCCGGGCCCACCACCTGGGTGATTCCGGCCCATCGGGATGCACCGGGCTGGATTACCGGCAGCCATTCCAGCATTGCGGTACGGGTCAGCGCACACCCGGATGTCGTTGCATTGAGCCGGGCCTTCGGCGGCGCCCTGGTATCGACCAGCGCCAATCTTACCGGTCAAACACCCGCTTATCGGCGCGATCAACTCGATCCCCGCCTGACCAGCGCGATCGATGGCGTATTACAGGGAGAGACGGAAGGCCTGGCCCGGCCTACGTCCATTTACGACGCGCTGACAGGGGCCACATTGCGCCATTGAGCGATCTCTTTTGCTATCCAGCGGAAATTCTGCATCATGGACCGATGAAAAGTTTTCGGCGATGCATCGTATTGATGCTGACACTGGCTATGCCGTCAGCCGCCAGTGCGCAAGAGCAAATGCAGATCTATCGTTGCGTCGATGCCAAAGGCACCGTGTCGTTGCGCGATTCTCCGTGCGGGTTGAGCGAAACCGAGGAAATCCGTCAAGTGCGGATTCCGCGAAGTCCGCCGCCGGTCCGGCCAGCGGGGCCCATCACGGGGGAGGAGTCCGCCGCACCGCCGCAGACCCAGGAAGTCCGTGTCGTCATCGTACAACCGGCACGACCGATGTACGAATGCACCACTCCCGAAGGCACTGTTTATACCAGTGACAACGGCGACGGTAACCCGCGCTGGGTGCCGGTATGGACCTTGGGTTATCCGAGCTTCGGACGCCCGGCAGGTCACGGTCGACCACCGTCGATCGGCCGGCCTTCTCTTGGCGGCCCTCCTGGCGGCCCTCCTGGCGGCCCTCCTGGCGGTCCTCCTGGCGGTCCTCCTGGCGGCGGCTCTCCCGGTGGCAGCCTTCCCGGTGGCCGACCGCCGCCGGTGCATGGTTGGCCAGTGGTGATCGGTTCCGGCACTTATATCCGCGATGAGTGCCGGCAATTACCGCAACGGGAGATTTGCCGACGCTTGTCCGACCGGCGTTACGAGATTCTGCGCCGTTATGGCGTGGTATCGCCGAGCGAGCACCGGGAGTTGGATCGGGAACAACAAATCATTGATGAACGAATGGCCAGCGATTGCCGAGGTTATTGAGGATGATTGAGACATGAAGATCCATCGAATCCGCTTGCATTTGCTTCTATGCATACTGTCATCGATCAGCGCCAATGCCTGGTGTCAGCAAGTCACGTTTTATCGTTGTACCGACGCCGAAGGCGTATTGACGATCCAGAACCAGCCTTGTCCGGCCGGCAGCAAGCAGGAGGCCCGCGTCACGCAAGGAGTACGTTCGTTTTCGCCAACTCCCGTTTCGTCCGGGCCGGCATCATCGGCACCGGCGGCGACGCCATCGAAACCGGCGGCGCCGGCCAATCCGGCACCGAGGCTCAACATCGATTCGACCACGGCTTCGACCGAGAGGACCGTGTTCTATCAGTGCACCGATGCCGCTGGCGAAGTCGCGCTGCAAAACAATCCCTGTCCGGCCGGCAGCCGGCAGGAAACCAAAGTCATGCAAGGCGTCCGCTCGTTTTCAATGACGCCGGCAACGCCACCCGCCGCCTCGGCCCCGGCGATGAAACCCCCTGCTCCGGCAGAAGCTGCGGACTCTAAGGCAGTGGAAAACGCTGCCGAACCCGAGCCGGAAATCGAGCGGACACCGCCGCCGCATCTATTCCGTTGCACCACCCCCGAACAGCAAACGTATTTCAGCGAAGAAGACGACCCGAAACCGCGTTGTATTCCGCTGCACACCGTTGGTCTGGACGGCAATCCGCAAACTGGCGCCGGCGAGGCCTGCGAAGTGGTTCGTGACCAATGCGAACGGATTCCCGACAAAGCACTGTGCGACAACTGGAAACAATATCTGCAAGAGGCCGAGAATCGCTGGCGGTTTGCACATCCGGACAATGCGTCCAGGCGGCAGGAGGAATACGATCGTTTGGCGAAGATCGTCAGAGAAAGCACCTGCTCGGCCCCAGCGCATGACGAACAGGCACAGAAAACGGACTGATAAAGCGAGGACGTCTTTCTGGCGGCATCCAACGATCTGTGCCTGCAATCGATGCAGGAACCCCATGAACAGCATATGAGCCCCCAGGCCCACAACAACGGTCTCGGCAGACCGGTGATTCGAGGCAAGGACCGGAGACCGTTTTGGAGAGAACGCCACCGCACACATGCCACGGCTGGTACGACGAGCGTTTGTCCATGCGCCGTTCCGATCGTCTTTCCGAGCGATGGCCCTATCGGAACGACGCCGCCAACCGCCGGAACCTATTCCGCATGGAGCATTCACGGCGGGCGGAGCGGGCACAGAACTGCATGAACGTTTTCAGTCGCCGTTCGGTCTGCTCGCACGCGGGCGCGACAATCACCGGTATCATCGATGGCAATGTCTTGTGGATATTTGCCATGTCACGTTCGCTGCGGCTTTTCCTGATCATGATCTTGGCGTCGGTCTGCATGCCGGCAGCAGCGCAGCCTACCGATGCTCAGCGCCTCCAGATGCGGACGGCGATCGAAACGGCACGACGCGTCCCGCTCGATTCGTCGCAAACGGCAGCGTTGCGTGGACATCCGCTGTATCCCTGGCTGGAATACGCCAATTTGTCGCGTAATCTCGATCAGGTCGATACGGCGCAAGCGCAGGATTTTCTGAACCGGTATGACGGTCAGGCCGTGGCCGATCTGTTTCGCGAGCGCTGGCTACCGGTATTGGCCAAACGCAGGGACTGGGGAACGTTGCTGCAGAATTGGCGCACGACCGACAATGTCGCACTGCGCTGCGCGAATCTGCAGGCCCAGGATGCGACTCGTAAACAGGGTAATCCGGACGCTGGCTGGATCAACGAAGCCCAGGCGATCTGGCGCAGCGGCAGCAAATCGTTGCCCGACCTTTGCAATCCGGTATTTGCCAGACTGGCCGAGAGCGGCGGCTTGCTTCCGGCACTGCGCTGGGAACGGATCGATGCCGCCGCCGCCGCACACGAGACCAGCGTCATGCGCCACGCCGCGCGCGGTCTGCCCGCCGACGAAGCGGCCTTGGCTGGCGATTACGCGGCTTTCATCGACAGCCCGGACCCGCGCGCACTGAACTGGCCGAAAACCGAGCGCAGCCGGCGGATGGCGGCGATCGGTCTGGCGCGGATGGCGCGCAAGGACCCGGACATGGCGGAATTGCAACTGCCCCGCTATGCCGAGGCGCTCGGTTTTACCGAAGCAGAACGCGGTCAAGTGCTGTATCAGATCGCTTTATGGACGGTTGCCTCGTACCTGCCGGATTCGGCCCGGCGGCTGGACTCGGTGCCGGAATCCGCCTACGACGAACGCCTGCACGAGTGGCGCGTGCGCGAAGCCCTGGCCCGCGGCGACTGGCCGGCGGCCTTGGCCGGGTTGCGCAAAATGCCGGCGGCGCAGCGCAATGATTCGCGCTGGCGGTATTTCGAAGCGCGAATGCTGGAGAAGACGGGCGACGCGACGACGGCGCAAGCGTTGTACCGGCAAGCGGCAGTCTCACCGACGTTCCACGGATTCCTCGCCGCCGATCGCTTGAATCAGGCCTACCGGCTTTGTCCCTGGCAGCCGCAGGATAGTGCTCAGGCCAAAGCACAAGTCGCCTCCGATCCGGCAATCGTCCGTGCGGTGGAACTGTTCAAGATCGAAGAACCCGGTTGGGCGGTACGCGAATGGAACGCCGCGCTGGCGCGTTTCGACGATACTCAACGCCGGATCGCGGTGGAAGTCGCGCGCGATAACGGCTGGTTCGATCGCGCGGTCTTTTCGCTGGGCAAGCAGCCCGACGAGCAACGATTGTACGAGTTGCGCTTTCCGTTGTCCTATACCGATCTGATTCGTCGCGAAGCCGCCAAGAATGCACTCGACCCGGCTTGGATTGCCGCAGAAATACGTGCCGAAAGTATTTTCAACCCCAAAGCGCGTTCGAGCGCCAACGCGATGGGACTGATGCAGGTGCTACCGAGTACCGGCGCGAAGGTCGCCAAAGATATCGGATTGACCGCCTATACGGGCGCGGCCAGTCTGTACGATCCGGAAATCAATATCACGCTGGGTACCGCCTATCTGCGACAGAAACTCAACAATTACGGTCTGCCATATGTTGCGATCGCCGCTTACAACGCCGGCCCCACACCGACGGGACGCTGGCTATCGCAGCGCCCCAATTACGACCCGGACTTGTGGATCGAAACGATCAGCTACAAGGAAACCCGGGAATACGTCGCTCGCGTACTGGCCTTCAGCGTGATCTACGATTGGCGAATGAGTGGCGACGCGTTGCCGGTCAGCGACCGGTTGGCGGGCCGCATCGAGGGCCGACGCAAAGCATTTACCTGCCCGAGCCCGGGGAGATAGGGCGGAACTTGCCTGTTCGGCCGTTGCGGCTGCATGCGTTCGCCGGATGAGAAGGATGGCGCCCTGGAAAGAGCGTTTCGATGATTGCCTGGAATCGATTCTCGAACGGCCGGACGATGCCGTAGAAGGACACATATTCGTTCATCGGGAAGCCCATAGTGTGCGGCATGATCCAAGTACGCCGGATGACTTTTCGTCGCCATCGAAACCTTGCCTCCAGACAAGCGGCAGTTACCCGATGGTGAAGCACGCTCAAAGATTCGACGATCGGCCTCAACCGCAGCGAAACAGAACCCGGAACAGCGGCATCAACCCCGCGACGCCATCGGGGAGTCAGGCATTTTCGATCTTCACACGTACCGAAACCGAACCGTGCGAGTAGTATGGGCTTTCCTCGCTGTGCCCACGAGCATAGAATCGAAAACCCTTGTTTCCGGACGATGCGGGGCGACGCCATACCGGTGCGGCGCCTGTGTCTTCTCCCACTTTTTGCGGAAGCTCATCATGCCCGATTACCGCTCGAAAACCTCCACCTTCGGCCGCAACATGGCCGGCGCGCGTGCCCTGTGGCGCGCTACGGGTATGAAGGATGACGATTTCAACAAACCCATCATCGCCGTGGTCAACTCGTTCACTCAGTTCGTACCGGGCCATGTGCATTTGAAGGATCTGGGCCAGCTCGTGGCGGGCGAGATCGAAGCGGCCGGCGGCGTCGCCAAGGAGTTCGACACCATCGCCATCGACGATGGCATCGCCATGGGTCATGACGGCATGCTGTATTCGCTGCCCAGCCGCGAGATCATCGCCGACTCGGTCGAATACATGGCCAATGCGCATTGTGCGGATGCACTGGTGTGCATTTCCAATTGCGACAAAATCACGCCCGGTATGCTGATGGCGGCCATGCGGCTGAACATTCCGGCAGTGTTCGTTTCCGGCGGGCCGATGGAAGCCGGCAAGACCCGGCTGGCCGATCACAAGCTCGATCTGATCGATGCCATGGTGATCGCCGTAGACGATTCTGCCTCGGACGAGAAAGTCGCTGCCTATGAACGTAGCGCCTGTCCGACCTGCGGCTCCTGCTCGGGCATGTTTACCGCCAATTCGATGAACTGCTTGACCGAAGTGCTCGGCCTGTCGCTGCCGGGCAACGGTACGCTGGTCGCCACGCATGCCGATCGCGAGCAGTTGTTCCGCCGTGCCGGCCGCCTGATCATGGATTTATGCAAACGCTATTACGGGCAAGGCGACGAACGCGCACTGCCACGCGGCATCGCCACGCTGCCGTCGTTCGAAAATGCGATGACGCTGGATATTGCCATGGGCGGTTCCACCAACACCATTCTGCACTTGCTGGCCATAGCCCAGGAGGCGGAAGTGCCGTTCACGATGCGTGAAATCGATGCATTGTCGCGCCGTGTGCCGCAGTTGTGCAAAGTTGCGCCGAACACACAGAAATACCATATCGAAGACGTACATCGCGCCGGCGGTATTTTCGCCATTCTCGGCGAACTGGCACGCGGCGGCCTGCTGAAAACCGACGTCCCCACAGTGCACAGCGCCACCTTGCAGAACGCCATCGACGCTTGGGATATTGCCCGGACCACCGATGAAGCCGTGCAAACATTCTATAAAGCCGGTCCGGCAGGAATTCCTTCGCAACAGGCCTTTAGCCAATCCGTGCGCTGGCCCAGCTTGGACATTGATCGCACTGCGGGCTGTATCCGCGATATCGAACACGCTTTTTCGCAAGAGGGTGGCCTGGCCGTACTCTACGGCAACATCGCCGAAGATGGCTGTGTAGTGAAAACCGCCGGTGTCGACGACTTGATTCTGGTGTTCGAAGGCCGCGCCAAAGTGTTCGAAAGCCAGGAAGCAGCGGTCAAAGGCATTCTTGGCGGCCGGGTGGAAGCAGGCGATGTCGTCGTCATCCGCTATGAAGGCCCGCGCGGCGGACCGGGCATGCAGGAAATGCTGT
>JAITWM010000167.1 GCA_031285265.1 Lysobacteraceae bacterium | reverse complement strand
ATGGCGAAAATGCCACGCTGCATGCGCACTTGTCCCTGTCCGAGACAAGCGCGACAGGTTTCCACCTTGCCACTTTCCGAACCGCTGCCATGACAGGAAACACACTCATTCAAAACCGGAATTTCGATCTTCTTCTCGACCCCGAACACCGCTTCGTCCAGCTCAAGCTCGACAATATAACCGACATCGGCACCACGTCTCGCCGCCCGCGCGCCACCGAAGATACTGCCGAAAATATCGCCGAAAATATCCCCCATATCCACGCCGGGCCCGCCGCCGCCCATGCCATGCTCGAACGCGGCGTGTCCATGCAGGTCGTACATGCGCCGCTTGCCCCCATCAGACAACACTTCATAGGCTTCCTTGCATTCCTTGAATGAAGCCTCCGCCGCCTTATCGCCCGGGTTCCGGTCGGGATGAAACTTCATCGCACAACGTCGATACGCTTTTTTCAGCTCGTCCTCGCCAACTGTGCGGGATACACCGAGCACTTCGTAATAATCGCGCTTACTCACCATCAATATTCCGACTTATTGAAACAGACCGCCCGCGCCGCCAGATCGATACCGGCGCGCGGGCGGACCGTTCGCGAAAGAAATCAATGCAACAATATGGGTTTACTTTTTGCCGTCATCGACTTCGGTAAACTCCGCATCGACCACATCGTCATTGCCGCCCCCTCCGGTTGCCCCCCCCGTACCGGCAGTTCCTTCCGGCTGCGCAGCCGCCGCCGCGAACAGCGATTGGCCGGCCTCCTCCAATGCTTTGGACTTGGCTTCGATCTGCGCCTTGTCGTCGCTCTTGATCGCCGTTTCAAGCTCGGCAACCGCTCCCTCAACGCGGCCGATGACATCGCCAGGCACCTTGCTGCCATGCTCCTGGATGGCGGAACGAGTACCGTGGATCAGCGCATCGGCATGATTGCGCGCCTGCACCAGTTCATGGAATTTCTTGTCCTCCTCGCGATGCGACTCGGCATCATTGACCATCCGCTGAATCTCCTCCTCCGAAAGACCCGAGCCAGCCTTGATCTCGACTTTCTGCTCCTTGTTGGTCTTCTTGTCCTTGGCCGATACATGCAAAATGCCGTTGGCATCGATATCGAACGACACCTCGATCTGCGGCATTCCGCGCGGCGACGGCTCGATACCGGTCAGGTCGAATTTCGCCAATGACTTGTTGTAGCGCGCCTGTTCGCGTTCACCCTGCAGAACATGCACGGTCACGGCGGACTGGTTGTCGTCGGCAGTGGAGAATACCTGCGACGCCTTGGTCGGAATGGTGGTGTTCTTCTCGATGATCTTGGTGAATACGCCACCAAGCGTCTCGATCCCCAGACTCAGCGGAGTCACATCCAGCAACAGCACATCTTTGACATCGCCGGCCAACACGCCGCCCTGAATCGCCGCGCCCAGCGCCACCGCCTCGTCCGGATTGACATCCTTGCGCGGCTTCTTGCCGAAGAAATCGGCAACCGCCTGCTGCACTTTGGGCATGCGGGTCTGGCCGCCGACCAGGATGATCTCATTGATGTCGCTGGCCCGTACTCCGGCATCGCTCAGCGCGACACGGCAAGGCTCGATGGTCTTCTTGATCAGATCCTCGACCAGCGCTTCCAATTTGGCCCGGGTCAATTTGATGTTCAAATGCTTGGGACCGGAAGCATCGGCCGTGACGTACGGCAAATTGACTTCGGTCTGCTGCGCGGACGACAGTTCGATCTTGGCGCGCTCGGCAGCATCCTTCAGACGCTGCAATGCCAACGGATCCTTGCGCAGGTCGATACCCTGATCCTTCTGGAACTCTTCGACCAGGTAGTCGATGACGCGCATGTCGAAATCTTCGCCGCCCAGGAACGTATCGCCATTGGTGGCCAGCACTTCGAACTGCTTCTCGCCGTCGACTTCGGCGATCTCGATGACCGATATATCGAAGGTGCCGCCGCCCAAGTCATAGACCACGATCTTGCGATCGCCGCCGCCCTTGTCCAGCCCATAGGCCAGCGCCGCCGCTGTCGGCTCATTGATGATGCGCTTGACCTCCAGGCCCGCGATCCTGCCGGCATCCTTGGTCGCCTGCCGCTGGCTATCATTGAAGTATGCCGGAACCGTAATGACCGCCTCCGTGACCGTCTCGCCGAGAAAGGCTTCGGCGGTCTTCTTCATCTTTTCCAGGGTGCGCGCGGAAACTTCCTGCGGCGCCATCTTCCTGCCGTCGGCGGTCGCCACCCAGGCATCGCCGTTGTCATGCTGATCGACCTTATACGGCACAATGTCCAGGTCCTTCTGCACTTCGGCATCACTGAATTTGCGGCCGATCAATCGCTTGACCGCGTAAAAAGTATTTTTCGGGTTGGTGACGGCCTGGCGTTTCGCGGGCGCACCCACCAGTACTTCTCCGTCTTTGGTGTAGGCGACGATCGACGGTGTGGTGCGATCTCCCTCGGCGTTCTCGATCACGCGGGCCTTGCCGCCTTCCATGATCGCCACGCACGAATTGGTCGTGCCCAGGTCGATACCGATTATCTTGCTCATTATTGGAGTACTCCCTAAGTAATTCGTTTGGCCGATGCTGCAAACAGCCCTGCCTGTCTATATGGGGATAGCGAAAAACCATTCAAGCCATCGGCGGCCCCTGCCCGTACACCCGGTGCTGAAACACTCCGCTATTACTGTGCAACGACGACCAGTGCGGGCCGTAACAAGCGGTCGTTCAGACGGTATCCTTTCTGAAATACCTGAACCACGATGCCGGATTCGGCCTCCCCGGCTTCGACCTGACTGATCGCTTGATGCGATTCCGGATCGAATGTCTGGCCGGTCGGATCGAGCACGGTCAATCCGTAATCACTGACCGTCTTCAACAATTGTTTATAGGTCAGCTCCAGTCCATCCTTGAGCGGATCCGCATGCTCGCCGGCGGCTGCCAATCCGGCATCCAGACTGTCGAACACCGGCAATAGGTCGCCCAACAGCCGTTCATTGGCATATTTGCGCGCCGTCTCCACATCGCGCGCCAATCGTTTGCGCTGATTTTCCAAGTCGGCACGCTCACGCAACGATTCCGTACGCAGCTGCTCCAATTCATCTCGCAAAGTCGCCAACTCGGCGCGCAGTTGCTCCTCGCCCTCAACCGCAATCAGTTCCAACTCGGGGGTTTCTTCCGGTGACTGCTGAGGATCGACTTCGTTTTGATTCATTACGACGATCTCCTGGTAACGACCTGAATATAACCGTTCATTGTCGCATCTATAGGGACCGATACCGCAAGATTCAAGTGAATGGCCGAAAACATCGCGCCACGCTGGCGCTCGGTGCCAGTTCAGGAAATAGCGACAAGACCACGCAGCAACGACGCACGCGGTTGTTTCGCTGATTCGGGTGACAACCTTCGCCCCTACTCCGCTTCGTCACCGCCAGCAGCGGCGTGCGTCGCCGGGTCCAACGCCGTCCCGAGCACGTCGGCGGCAGCCTGCACCAGAGGAATCACCTTGTCGTATGCCATTCGGGTGGGACCGATCACCCCTAGCACCCCAAGCACGCGCCCGTCGCTGGCATAGGGTGCAGCCACGAGCGATACACCATCCATCTGCGCCAGTCCGGTCTCTTCGCCGATAAAAATCCGTACCCCCGGCGCGGTACTGGTGCGCTCCAACAATTGCAATATCTCGTGCTTGCGCGAAAAAGTCTCGAACAACTCACGTAATCGCTCCAGATCAGCCAGATCCTGCAAACCGATCAATCGTGTCTGTCCGGCCATCACGACCGCACCGTTGTCGGACGGCTCTAACGCCTTTTCCGTCAACACCATCGATTCCGCCAACAGGCGTTGCATCTCGGTGCGCACGCTGCGCAGTTCTCCCAGCAACAAAGCACGAATTTCCGCCAGCGTGCGCCCGCTGCAATGTTGATTCAGATAATTCGATATCCGTTCCAGATCCGATGGTTCGGGCATGCGCTGCATGTCGATGATGCGGTTCTGTACTTCGCCATCGGCGAATACCACGATAGCCAATACTCTATGCGGATCCAACGCGACGAAATCGATGTGTCGGAAGGCGAACTGCTCGCGCTTGGGCGCACTGACCACGCCAACGAATCGCGTCATCGCCGACAGCAGTTCCGACACATTGCCCAACAATGCCTGCATCCCACCGCTCAGAGTCAATTCCGACCGCAGATGCGCCAATTCACGTTCGCCCAACGCCTTGACCTGCAACAAACTGTCGACGAATACCCGGTATCCCTGCGCGGTCGGTACCCGTCCGGCCGACGTATGCGGCGAACTCAACAAGCCGGTTTCTTCCAGATCCGCAAGAATATTCCGGATAGTGGCCGGACTGACGTCCAAACCCGCATATTTGGCCAATGTCTGCGATCCTATCGGCTCGCCCTCGTGGATATAGCGTGAAATCAATACACGCAACAGCTGGCGCGCGCGCGGATCCAGATTGGCGGGATGACTCGGCATCTGCTGATTGATAGCGGCGATGCCTGAACTTTGCAAGCAGTGGCTCAACCGACCCTCGATGCGGTTTAATGAGAACCCCCATCGTCCGCCCGCTATGCTCAAACACCTCGCCATCAAGGATTTCGCCGTAGTCCGTACCGCCGAACTGGAGTTCGGCGCCGGGATGACGGTCATTTCCGGCGAAACCGGCGCCGGTAAATCGCTGCTGGTCGATGCATTGGGGTTGCTGTCCGGATCGCGCGCCGACAGCGGCACGGTCCGCCACGGCGCCGAACGCGCCGAACTTACGGCCGATTTCGTATTGGACGAACACTCCGCCGCCGCCCGCTGGCTGTGCGAACAAGAACTGGACGACGACGACGAATGCCAACTGCGCCGCGTGGTTCGAGCTGACGGCGGATCGCGCGCCTGGATCAACGGTCGCCCGGCGACGCTATCGCAAATGGCCGAACTCTCCACCCACCTGATCGAAATCCATGGACAGCACGAGCATCAAGCCCTGTTGTCCCGCACCAATCAACTGGCGCTACTGGACGCCTATGCACACAATGCGACCGAACGCGAAGCAGTACGCGAATCCGCCCGGCGTTGGCAATCATTGCGCCTCGAACGGGAGACATTGCTGCAGCAAGGAGACGTTGCCGACCGGATCGGCTATCTGGAACATCAGCTGACCGAACTGGAACACGAGGACCTCTCCGCCACGGCCATCGAATCGCTCCATCAGAATCACCGGCGACAGGCCCATGCCAAAACGCTGATCGAAGCATGTGATACCGCCATGAGCCGATTGAGCGGCGATGCAGCCAATGCCGTCCTTCCGCAATTGCATCAAACGCGTAATTCGCTGTCCCGGCTGAACGGATACGAATCGCGTCTGCCCGAACTCGATGTCTTGCTTGACAGTGCGACGATACAGTTGAACGAGGCATATTCCTTATTGGAAAGAATTCGAGGAGATCTGGAGACCGCTCCCGATGATTTCGCCGAACTGGAGCAGCGTCTCGCGCGGCTGCATGACTTGGCGCGCAAACACCGGATCGCTCCGGAACAGTTAAGCGAACGGCGCGAACTCATACTGAGTGAACTGGAATCGCTGCGTGATGCCGACGCACGGCTGGCCCGGCTCGAAACCGAACAAAACGCCGCCGCGCAGCAATGGCGGCAAGCGGCCGTGCGTTTGAGCCGCACGCGCGAACTCGCCGCCGAGAAACTGGCGAAAGCCACCACCGGATTGATCGAAGAATTGGGCATGGGCGGCGGCCGGTTCCAGGTGGCGCTACAACCGGCAGCGGACGATACGCCCGATCCGAACGGCACCGAGCGTGCGGAGTTCCTGGTGACGGCCAATACGGGACAACCTCTTCGCGCTCTGCGCAAAGTAGCTTCCGGCGGTGAGCTGTCGCGAATATCGCTGGCGATCGAAGTCGCTGCACTGGGCATGGATGCCGTTCCCACCATGGCCTTCGACGAGGTCGACAGCGGCATCGGTGGCGCCGTAGCGGAAATCGTCGGACAAAAACTTCGTGTGCTCGGTAAAGAACGGCAGGTACTGTGCGTCACGCACCTGCCGCAAGTCGCCGCACAAGGGCATCAGCACTATCGCGTCAGCAAGGCCCCGATCGACGGCATGACCCAGAGCGCCGTGGAGTTGCTCGACGTCAAACAGCGGGAAGAGGAAATCGCACGCATGCTCGGCGGTGTGGAAGTCACCCGCGAGGCGCGCGCCGCGGCCAAGCAATTGCTGCGCAACGTCTGAATCCTATTTCCGCTTCCACGCGGCAGCGCCTGGAGCAGCGCGGAACTCATCCCGGCGGGCGATATTCCATGGTCTGCGAATCATCGCCGCACAGGAACGCCAACGAGACGCCAGCATCCGGATCGACAATCGTCTGCTCGCCTTATTTCGGCAACGGGAATTCGACCGTCGCGCACAACCCGCCTTGCGGGCGGTTACGAAGGTCGATGCGCGCCCCGTGCCGTGCCGCGACCGCCGCCACGATCGCCAAGCCCAAACCAGCACCATGGTGCTCACCCTGGCTGAAGAAACGCTCGAACAAACGCTCGCGCACTGCATCATCGATACCCGGTCCGTTATCTTCGACGCCAAGTCTGACGGCTTCCGCATCGCGTCGTAATGTCACCCGGATCACATCTCCCGCCGACGAAAAATTGATTGCATTCGTTACCAGATTCTGCAACAGAATGCCGATCGCGCCCGCATGCAGCGGCACCCGGTAATCCGCCGTCGCGGCATCCAATTCCAGCTCGATATCCCGCGCCGCCGCCAGCGGCAACAAATCCGCCAATTCCTGCCGGATCAGTGGCACCAAATCGGCAATATCGCTGGGCGGCGCGTGTTCCAGCGGCTCCATCCGCGCCAGTATCAGCAATTGGCTGACCAATCGCGTACAGCGATCCACACCCTGCACCAAAAATTGCAAAGCTCGATCGCGCTCCGCTTCATCGTGACCGGCGAGAGCATTTTGTGCATGAATCCTCAGCACCGCCAACGGCGTGCGCAGTTCGTGGGCCGCATCCGCGATGAAGCGCCGTTCCCGTGACAACACGTCATTGATCTGTCCCAACAATCGATTCAGCGCCACCTGCATTGGCGCCAGCTCATCCGGCAACGGCGCGATCTCCAACGGCTGCAAATCATCCGGACGACGCTGAGCAATGATGCGCGTCATGTGGTGTAACGGTTTCACCCCCCATCCCACCGCCCACCAGACGACGCCGGCCAGCAATGCGATGCCGCACAGCATCGGAATCAGAATATGCAGGACGATCCGGCCAATCAGCTTACGCCGCGCATCGTCGCGCTCGCCCACCCATACCCAGATGTCGCTGCGATGGTCCTCCATAACGAATACGCGCCAATCATGGCGATTCCGATCGCGCAATACCGAAAATCCCGATACCGTCGGCGCGTGCGCCAATACCGGCGCGTCTTCCGACTGCAACAACCGCTGGCCGTCACGGCTCCATATCTGAAAGGCGATCTTCCTCTCATAACGATGTTCGCCGCTATAACCGAAACCACCCCGCT
>JAITWM010000102.1 GCA_031285265.1 Lysobacteraceae bacterium | reverse complement strand
GGTGCTGCCGAGGCCAGACCGGGCATATTCGCCATCTCGACGCGCGGCATCGTATGTATGACCAGCGTTCCTGCCACCATATCGCCGAGCCGCCGGCCACTATTGTCGAACAGGCATGTCACCAAGCCGACGGCATAACCGATGGGCAGCATATCCACTGTCCGTAACAGATTGCGCACGATGACGGCCATCCAGCCGACCGGCGCGCCATTGGCGGAGATGACCTGTAATCTCAAAGCGCGCTTGCCCAGTGTTTGTCCGTTCCATAAACCTTCCATCAGGATCGGATAACCCCAATAGACCAGAAACAGCACGATCAATCCCAGCCCTCCTCCCATCGCACCGAGCGTACCGAGCAAGAACAACATCACGAGCAGAATGCTCCAACGCGCGATCAGATCGATAAGCCACGCCAGCGCGCGCGGCATCGGCCCAGCAGCCGGCAGATGCAGTCCCACGCCTTCCGGCGTGACCACTTCGCAATAAGTATCCAGAACCCTGAGAGTCATCGGCATCTCGTCCTATATCCGAGACGGCATCGCTGGCGGCGATGATCATCGTTTCCCTGGGCCAGCCGGTGAATCGAATCGGCATGCATCCTAATAAATCCCCTTTTCCATGGGATGCCACTTTAACGTGCTCACTCCCGATTGCCCAGCCGGAATACGGGTACACTGCATCGCACCATGTCCGCACCGTCCATTCTCGCCTGCCGTCCGGCTTGCGCCGCCTGTTGCATCGCACCGTCGATCGCCTCTCCGATTCCCGGCATGCCTGGAGGTAAGCCGGCAGGTATACCTTGCGTGCAGTTGGACGAACGATGGCGTTGCCGGTTGTTCGGAGAACCCGAGCGCCCGGCGTTTTGCGCGTCGCTGCGTCCTTCGATGGAAATGTGCGGCTTGGATCGCGTGGACGCGTTGAATGGCCTGACCGTATTGGAACGGGAGACGCGACCGGAATGATGGGTATCCTGGAGCCTAGGAAATTCGTCATCCCCCTGGTAACCATGAAGAAAACCCTTGCGGAATATCGTTTTTGAAGAATGATCCTGGCTTATGAGAGCCATGACGGAACGACTGCGAATCCTGCAGCCGTTCCCGCGCGCGAACGTCGCCGAAAGCCATGCTTTCGGCAAGTCACGGAACCGATCACGTACCTGTCTCCGGGAAATCGACGGCGCTCATAGACCCGAATCCCTGCAATGTTTGCTCAATGCTGTCGATCGACCTGGAATCCCGCAAACGATTGCGAAACCGGCATCAATTCCAGACGATTGATATTCAGATGAGGCGGCAGTGTGGCGACCCAATGGATCGTATCGGCAATATCTTCGGCGGTCATCGGCCGAGCGCCCTGATACAATTTGTCCGAAGCGGACTGATCGCCGTGAGTGCGGACCAGCGTGAATTCGGTTTCGGCCATACCCGGTTCTATCGATGTCACGCGCACCCCGGTACCGTGCAAGTCCGACCGCAAGCCGAGCGAGAACTGTCTTACGAATGCTTTGGTGCCGCCGTAAACGTTGCCGCCGGTATAAGGGTACGTGGAAGCAACCGAGCTGATATTGATGATCGCGCCCTTACGTTCGATCAACTTTGGTAACAGGCGGTGCGTCAACGTCACCAATGCGCTGATATTGGTGGCGATCATCGTGTTCCAGTCGTCCAGGCTGGCATCCTGCGCGGGCAGGGTTCCCAACGCCAGCCCGGCGTTGTTGACCAAGAGATCGATATCGCGAAAATCGGCCGGAATGGCGTCCAACGCGACATCCATCGCGGCCGTGTCGCGGATGTCGAACGCGGCGGCATGCACATTCCGGGATCCCAATTCATCGACCAGAGCCTGCAATCGTTCAGTACGGCGACCGGTAGCGATGACGCGCCAACCAGAAGCGGCAAAACGCCTGACGGCGGCGGCGCCGAAACCGGCAGTGGCGCCAGTGATCAAGACGACTTTGGACATGGTCGGAAAACTCTCCGGTTGAGATTCAAGGAGATTCGGAGCCGCCGCCATGCGGTTGCGTTGAGCGCTGTTCACGCATGGGCTCGCGGTTTCTCAGCAGTTCCTCGTGAGTGATGAGGTTACGGGATACGATTTGCCCGTTTTGAACTTCGACGATCCAATAGCGTTCATATTCGGTCGAATAGCCCATATGGCGACCGCGACCCGGCTGGCCCAATGGGATCAGCAATGTGCCGCTGTACCAATCAGCGAGTACAGGAGCATCCTGTCCCGGGAAAAAGACATCCAATGGCATCTCTTCCCGGCACTGGCAGGCTTCACGGAGCAAACGCTGCAAGTACAGCTTGGCGTCTCGAATCGACCAATAGGCCTGATAGCCGCGCCAATTCGCCGAACATTGGCCGGGCGCATAATCGCGCACGAAAGCTTGCCACCGTTCCGGCGCCTCCAGCACCTGATTGAAAGGCTCGGCGAACAAGGGGCGGGACTCACCATCGATTTCGATGAAATCGGGAATCTGTTCCGTAGCGCTGGCAACAGGAAAGTAGACCGCGCCGGATAGTAGCAGCGCTGCCCAAAGCACCAGGGAAGACATGGATATCCGGTTCATTGCGTTCTGATTGCCATCGCCGGTAAACCACCGCCGCTCAATTTCTGCTTGGCATCGGACAATTCGCCAGCGCTGGCATAGGGTCCCACACGCACGCGGTAGACCGTCTTGCCATTGATGTCGGCCGGCTCGATGCGAGCCGATAGTCCGAG
>JAITWM010000099.1 GCA_031285265.1 Lysobacteraceae bacterium | reverse complement strand
ACCGGAGCGGTGACGCTGCCAGATGGCGTGGAGATGGTGATGCCTGGAGACAACATCAAGATGGTGGTGTCGTTGATCAACCCGGTGGCGATGGACGAGGGCCTGCGCTTTGCGATTCGCGAAGGTGGCCGTACGGTCGGTGCCGGCGTCGTCGCAAAAATCATCAAGTAATACAAAATTTCGTCCTGACATTCATTGCATTGGATGCCAGGACGTTAATCTACCGCGAAATGAAGGGTAGGATGTCCTTCGTGTTCGCCAGACATAGGAAGTTGCGTATCTTAACAGCCCATTATCAATAAATTGCTTGTTGACGGGGCATTTGGTGCGTTCTATACTTCTCTGTCTGGGCAGGCCAGTTGTAACGGCCTGCCTCTAGTTTTTAGGATAATCAGCTCGCTGACCCTTTATCACATCGCTCCGCTTAAGTGCGGGGCAACGATGGCAGACGCGGGTGTTTGTTCAAATTAATCCAGGGGCAGGCATCCCAGAGGCCTTTGCCCGTCGCTCTTTATTATTTTTAGGGAATCGCTCATGGCGGACCAAAAGATCCGGATTCGGCTTAAGGCGTTTGATCATCGTCTGATCGACCGTTCAGCCAGTGAGATAGTCGAAACAGCCAAGCGGACAGGTGCGCAAGTGCGTGGTCCGATTCCGTTGCCGACCAAGATTGAGCGCTACACTGTGCTCGTTTCGCCGCATGCCGACAAAGATGCGCGCGATCAATATGAAACCCGCACGCATAAGCGTGTCCTTGATATCGTCGATCCCAATGACAAGACCGTAGACGCGCTGATGAAGCTCGAGCTTGCGGCGGGTGTTGACGTACAGATCAAGCTGACTTGAGGGCTGTGACCATGGCGAAGAAATATTCGTTAGGAATGGTCGGCCGGAAGGCCGGTATGAGTCGTGTATTCACTGAGGATGGACGTTCCGTTCCGGTGACGTTGATTGAGGCAACTCCGAATCGGGTAACTCAGATCAAGACGGTTGAAGCTGATGGCTATAGTGCCGTACAGGTGACAACGGGTTCGCGCCGCACGGCGTTAGTAAACAAGCCGTCGGCAGGACATTATGCCAAGGCGAAAGTCGAGGCGGGTCGCGGCCTCTGGGAATTCCGCGTAGCCGATGACAAAATCGGTGACTTTGCCGTTGGTGGAGAGATCAAGGCAGACATCTTCGAGGTCGGTCAGAAGGTGGATGTACAAGGTGTTTCCAAAGGTAAAGGCTTCCAGGGGACAGTGAAACGGCATAACTTCCGTATGGGAGATGCGACCCACGGCAATTCATTATCTCATCGTGTACCGGGTTCGATCGGTCAACGACAGACTCCAGGCCGCGTATTTCCCGGTAAAAAGATGTCCGGCCATATGGGCGCTGAAACGCAAAGTGTCCAGAATCTCGAGGTGGTTCGTGTTGATGCCGAGCGCGGTTTGATCGCAGTCCGTGGCGCGATACCCGGTGCTCCTGGTGGCGACGTGATCGTACGTCCCGCGAGCAAGGCATAAGGAGGTACGCAATGGAACTTATTATTACAGGCAGCGCTGACAAGTTATCGGTATCCGATTCGGTATTCGGCCGCGATTTCAGCGAGGATCTGATACATCAGGTCGTAGTGGCATATCGCAACGCAGGTCGAGCTGGAACTAAGGCTCAGAAGACGCGTTCCGAAGTCAGCGGTACGACCAAGAAGTCCAAGCGCCAGAAAGGTGGCGGCGCCCGTCATGGCGCTTTGACTGCACCTATCTTTGTCGGGGGTGGCGTTACGTTTGCTGCCAAGCCGCGGAGTTTTGCGCAGAAAGTAAATCGTAAACAATATCGTGCGGCGATCAGTTCCATTCTGTCGGAATTGAATCGGCAAGGACGAATCAAGATTGTAAGTTCGTTCGACCTTGATGCGCCGAAGACCAAGGGTTTGGCGGAAAAATTGAAGTCGCTCGAGGCTGGTCAACGCCCGCTGATCGTAACTGAAGAAGCTTCCGAAAACTTGTATTTGGCTGCTCGCAATCTTCCCTATGTTGAAGTGCGTGACGTACAGGGTTTGGACCCGGTGGCGCTGGTGGGGACAGATATGCTGATCATTACTGCCGATGCAGTCAAAAAGGTCGAGGAGTGGCTGGCATGAGCGCCAACGAAAAAATCTACAGCGTACTGCGTGCGCCTCGCGTTTCGGAAAAGACCGCGCGTTTGCAGGAAGTTACCAATCAATACGTCTTTGAAATATCAAGCGAGGCGACCAAAGCGGATGTTAAGGCCGCTGTGGAGCAGTTGTTTGATGTCAAGGTTGAATCGGTCAACGTGGTCAATGTGAAAGGAAAGAGCAAGTCATTCCGTTCACGCAAAGGTCGTCGTGGTGACTGGCGCAAGGCGTATGTGCGTCTGGCTGACGGTCAGGCCATTGACGTAACGACTCGGGCTTGAGGTATCTCGTATGCCAATGATGAAATTCAAACCTACATCCGCCGGCCGTCGTTCGGCTGTTCGCGTAGTGACGCCTGAGCTGCATAAGGGCGCACCGCATGCGCCGTTGCTGGAAAAGCAGAGCAGAACCGGTGGTCGCAATCACCACGGTCGCATCACAACGCGTCATATCGGCGGTGGTCATAAGCAGCACTATCGCATCATCGATTTCAAGCGCAATAAGGAAGGCATTCCGGCGCGTGTCGAGCGAATCGAATATGATCCCAACCGCACTGCACATATCGCTTTATTGTGTTATGCCGATGGTGAGCGCCGCTACATAATCGCTCCCAAAGGATTGCAGGCTGGTGCACAAGTGATCGCCGGACATGATGCGCCGATACGCGTCGGCAACACGTTACCATTACGCAATATTCCTGTCGGAACCACTGTTCACGGCATCGAATTGAAACCGGGCAAGGGTGCGCAATTGGCGCGTGCCGCAGGTGCTGCCGTTCAATTGGTTGCACGTGAACAAGGCTATGCGACGTTGCGTCTGCGGTCGGGCGAAATGCGCAAGGTGTCGGTTGATTGCCGAGCCACTATCGGCGAAGTCAGTAATGACGAACACAATTTGGAGAAGCTGGGTAAAGCTGGCGCGTCACGTTGGCGTGGTATCAAGCCGACTGTTCGCGGCGTAGTGATGAACCCGGTTGATCACCCGCATGGTGGTGGTGAAGCCAAGGCTGGCCAGGGTAACCCGCATCCCGTGACTCCGTGGGGTGTCCCGACTAAGGGTTATAAGACGCGCAAAAACAAGCGCACGCAGAAATTCATTGTTCGCGATCGCAGGGGCTAATCGATCATGCCACGTTCACTCAAGAAAGGCCCATTCCTCGATCACCATCTGTTGAAGAAGGTGGAGGCTGCGGGCAACAGTAAGAGACCAATCAAGACTTGGTCGCGTCGTTCCATGGTTATCCCGGAAATGGTCGGGCACACGATTGCCGTGCATAACGGCAAAAATCATGTACCCGTTCTTATCAATGAGAACATGGTCGGCCATAAACTCGGCGAATTTGCTGTCACTCGTACCTTCAAAGGGCATGGTGGCGACAAGAAGTCTGGTAAATAAAGGGAGATGACGATGGAAGCGATAGAAGCGAAAGCGATTCTGCGCACCGCGCGCATCTCGCCGCAGAAAGCGAGACTGGTAGCCGATCAGGTTCGTGGATTGACAGCTGAGCGTGCGGTCAATTTATTGAAATTTTCTGACAAGAAAGCAGCGCATCTGATCCGGAAGGTAGTTGAATCAGCAATTGCCAATGCCGAGAACAATCAAGGCGCTGATATTGATGAGTTGAAGGTCAAAGCCATCATGGTTGATGAAGGCCCGACCTTGAAGCGGTTCATGGCGCGTGCGAAAGGGCGCGGTACACGTATTCTCAAGCGCACCAGCCACATTACTGTGGTGGTTAGCGAAGGCAAATAAGGCGGAGATAAGGGAAAGACGATGGGTCATAAAGTTCATCCGACTGGAATCCGCTTGGGTATCGCCAAGGACTGGAACTCGAAGTGGTATGCCAATAAAGGCGAGTTTGCTGGTTATCTGGCCGCCGATCTGAAAGTTCGTGAGCTATTGCGCAAGCGTCTCGTGCAAGCTGGCGTTAGTAAGATTTTGATCGAGCGTCCGGCTAAGACTGCGCGCGTCACGATTTATACCGCTCGCCCGGGTGTGGTGATCGGAAAGCGGGGCGAGGACATCGAGAAGCTGCGCAAGGAAGTAAGCGACTTGATGGGTGTCCCTGCACATATCAATGTCACCGAGGTACGCAAGCCCGAATTGGATGCGCAACTGGTCGCAGAAAGCATCGCGCAGCAATTGGAGCGTCGCATCATGTTCCGGCGTGCGATGAAGCGTTCTGTCGGCAATGCGATGCGTCTGGGTGCCTTGGGTATCAAGGTCAATGTAGCCGGACGTTTGAATGGCGCGGAAATCGCGCGCTCAGAGTGGTATCGAGAAGGACGTGTGCCCTTGCATACGTTACGTGCAGATATCGACTATGGCTTTGCCGAGGCGCATACCACCTATGGAGTCATCGGCATCAAGGTCTGGATTTATAAAGGTGAAATCTTTGATTTCGCTCAAGTTGGCCAGGAAAAGCAAGAAGAGTCACCGCGCGTTGAACGGAACGATCGTGAGCGTCCCGCGCGTCAGCCGCGTGAAGCGAGGTAACGGCGATGTTGCAACCAAAACGAACCAAATATCGCAAGGTCCATAAGGGCCGCAATGATGGGCTCAGCTGGAGCGCCAATGCCGTCAGCTTTGGAGAGTACGGGCTGAAGGCAACCGCGCATGGCCGTCTTACTGCACGTCAGATCGAAGCGGCTCGTCGTACGATCAGCCGTTACGTCAAGCGTGGCGGAAAGATGTGGATTCGTGTCTTCCCCGATAAACCTATTACCCAGAAGCCTATCGAAGTGCGTATGGGTTCAGGTAAAGGCGGCGTTGAATATTGGGTAGCTCAGATTCAACCTGGTCGCATGATCTATGAAATCGAGGGCGTCTCCGAGGACGTGGCACGTGAGGCATTTCGCCTGGCGGCCGCCAAGTTGTCTGTAACCACCACTTTCGTAACCCGGACGGTGCGCTGATGAACGCGGAACTTTGTGGAAAAACCGCCGATGAGCTGAAAACTCATTTGATTGAGCTGCGTAAAGAGCAATTCGCTTTGCGTATGCAGAAAGCCTCCGGGCAATTGACCAAGACCCATGAACCGCGCCGTGTGCGTCGCGAGATCGCTCGCGTCAAAACGCTGCTCGGCAGCACAAAGTAACGGACCGTCGTAATGAGCGAAAATACAGAAACCAAGCCGTTGCGCACAGTCGAAGGGCGAGTGGTCAGCAACAAGATGGATAAGACAGTCACTGTTTTAGTGGCGCGTCAAGTAAAACATCCGTTGTACGGTAAGTACATCCGTCGTTCGACCAAACTGCATGCGCATGATGAAGACAACGCTTGCCGTGAGGGCGATGTCGTACGCCTTACAGAAATTGCGCCGGTTTCCAAGACCAAGAACTGGCGTGTCGTCGAAATTGTCAGCCGTGCGGCTGAATAAGGGGAGAGCTGAATCATGATACAGATGCAGAGCTACCTGGATGCTGCTGATAATTCCGGTGCCAAGGAGTTGATGTGTATCAAGGTGCTGGGTGGTTCCAAACGCCGTTATGCGGGTATTGGAGACATCATCAAGGTTACGGTAAAGGATGCGATTCCTCGCGGTAAAGTCAAAAAGGGCGAGGTCTACGATGCAGTGGTGGTGCGGACTCGTAAGGGCGTTCGTCGTCCTGATGGCTCCCTGATCCGTTTTGACGGAAACGCTGCAGTTTTGCTGAACAACAAACAAGAACCGATCGGTACCCGTATCTTCGGACCGGTGACGCGCGAATTGCGTTCCGAAAAGTTCATGAAGATCGTTTCGCTCGCGCCTGAAGTGCTTTGAGCGGAGGAAGTCAAGATGGCTAATCGTATCAAGAAAGGCGACCAAGTCGTCGTCATTGCAGGCAAGGACAAGGGCAAACAAGGCGAAGTGATTCGAATGGATGGCGAGCGTGTGTTCGTTTCCAATATCAACCTCGTCAAGCGCCATACCAAACCGAATCCTCAGGCGGGTATCGCTGGCGGAGTGGTTGAGCGCGAAGCTTCGATCCATGTATCTAATGTGATGCCGTTCAATCCGGAAACCGGCCGGGGTGAGCGTATCGGGTATAAAGTGCTGGGGGATGGACGCAAATTGCGTGTGTTCCGCTCCAGCGGTGAGGCGCTCGACGTCTGAGGAATAAAGTAATGATCACGCGGCTTGAAACTATTTATAAGGAAGAAATCGTCCCCAATCTGATGAAAAAGTTTGGGTACAGCAATCCGATGGAAGTTCCCAGGATTGCCAAAATCACACTTAATATGGGTGTAGGGGAAGCAGCCAGCAACAAGAAGGTATTGGAAAATGCCGTTGCTGATATGACAAAAATCAGCGGCCAGAAGCCTGTTACGACCAAGGCTCGAGTCTCGGTAGCCTCGTTCAAAATTCGCGACGGCTGGCCAATCGGCTGTAAAGTGACGCTGCGCCGTGCACGGATGTTTGAATTCCTGGATAGATTGATCAGCGTTGCTTTGCCGCGCGTGCGTGACTTCCGCGGGGTTTCCGCTCGCTCTTTTGACGGGCGCGGCAATTTCAACATGGGAGTCAAGGAACAGATCATCTTTCCAGAGGTCGATTTCGATCAGGTTGACGCTATCCGTGGTATGGATATTGCCATTACCACGACAGCGAAGACTGATGCCGAAGCGAAAGCGTTGTTGGAAGCGTTCAAGTTTCCGTTCCGTAATTGATATAGCCAGGATACTTGAGATATGGCAAAAATTTCGATGGTAAACCGCGATATAAAGCGGGCCAAGTTAGTAAAACAGCATGCTGTCAAGCGCGCAGAGCTGAAGAAAATCATTTCCAGCCAAACGGCTTCTTATGAAGAGAAGCTTGAGGCATCGACCAAGCTGCAGAAGCTGCCGCGGGATTCGTCCCCGAGCCGCCAGCGCAATCGTTGTGAATTGTCGGGGCGGCCGCGCGGAGTCTATCGTAAGTTTGGGCTGGGCCGGAATAAATTGCGTGAAGCGACGATGCGTGGTGATGTTCCCGGTTTGCGAAAGGCAAGCTGGTGATATAGAGCCCGTCGAACTGGGCAGCGGCCGGTAAGGTCCGCTCTGAGTACGAGTTGGAGATGATTCTTCTCGTATTGTTAGCTAAAATGCGATGTTCCGTGAGTTGATTGCGGAGATACAAGTTTCGTCCTGACTCGAAGTCAGGAGATATTTAATCGAGAATTTCGCGAAAGCGGATATCGGTGCTACTTAGAGGAAAGTATTATGAGCATGACTGATCCTATCGCCGATATGTTGGTGCGCATCAAGAATGCGGCAGCAGTCGGTAAGCCAACGGTAAAAATTCCATCATCGAAGATAAAGACAGCGATCGCATCCGTTTTGAAAACGGAGGGTTATATCGCTGATTTTCGTGTCATATCCGGGAACAGTAATAAATCCGACTTGGAAATCAACCTGAAGTATTTCGAAGGTCGTCCAGTCATCGAGCAATTGCAGCGCGTCTCGCGATCAGGTTTACGGCAGTATCGTGGCAAGAGTGATTTGCCGAAGGTATTGGGCGGACTTGGCATTGCCATCATTTCCACTTCCAAGGGCATCATGACCGATGCGCAGGCGCGTCAAGCCGGTGTCGGCGGCGAAGTCCTGTGCTACGTGGCCTAATCGTTTAAGGAGTTATCATGTCCCGCGTAGCCAAGAAACCTATTGCGCTCCCGAAAGGAGTCGAGGTTACCATCCAGCCAGAGAACATCAATGTCAAGGGACCCAAGGGAACACTGGCATTGGCCAAGCCTACGGGTGTTGAGATCAAGATTGAGGATGGTACCGCGACATTGGCAGCCAGTGAGCCTGCGTTGATTCCGATGACAGGTACTGTTCGAGCGATTTTATCCAATATGGTCAAGGGAGTATCCGAAGGCTTCGAACGTAAGCTCGAGCTGGTTGGCGTCGGTTACCGTGCTGCAATGCAGGGTAAGGATTTAAGTTTGTCTTTGGGCTATTCCCATCCCGTGGTATTTCAGCCGCCGGAAGGAATTACCTTGGCGGTTCCGACTCAGACTGAAATTTTGGTGCAAGGAACTGATAAACAGCGTGTTGGAGAAGTCGCGGCAAAGATTCGTGCTTTCCGTCCGCCGGAGCCTTATAAGGGCAAGGGTGTCAAATACGCAGACGAAGTCATCATTCGCAAAGAGGCTAAGAAGGCATAAGACAGGTTTTTTTATAGCAGTAGATCCGAACATCGTCGTTGATCGGATTCTTCGGCAAATACAAACCTGATTCGATGTCGATCCGCTTCTTGAGGAACGTAATCAATGAGTATCAAGAATAAAGCCCGTTTGCGCCGTGCCAAATCCACTCGTGCGCAGATTCGAAAACTCGGTATCCCTCGTTTATCCGTACTTCGTACCGGGCAGCACCTGTATGTGCAGTTGTTCACCGCAGATGGTGCCCGTGTAATTGCTTCTGCCAACACATTACAGGCAGAAGTCACAGAAGGCTTGAAGGGCAATAAGAATATCGAGGCGGCTGCCAAGCTTGGCCGCATTGTCGGCGAGCGGGCCAAGGCTGCCGGAATTGAAAAAGTGGCATTCGATCGTTCCGGTTACCGTTATCATGGCCGCGTCAAGGCTTTGGCCGATGCGGCACGTGAAGCGGGTTTGCAATTCTGAAGTCTATTGCAATGCTCGATAGAATCGGTGGTGGAAAGTCGGTTTACTGATGATGCCTCCGATCACATAACTATAAGCGGCCATGCGCCGTAAGTATCCAGAATATGAGGAAATATCAAGATGGCAAATGAACGTGAACCGCGCGGACGTGACAGAGAACGTGCTCCTCGTGAGGAAATCGATGATGGCATGATCGAGAAGCTGGTTGCTGTCAATCGTGTCAGCAAAACGGTCAAAGGCGGCCGGCAATTTACCTTCACTGCTTTGACGGTGGTAGGAGACGGTGCTGGTCGTGTTGGTTTCGGTTATGGGAAAGCGCGTGAGGTGCCCGTCGCCATTCAGAAATCGATGGAGTATGCACGTAAGAATATGGCACGGATCGATTTGAACAACGGCACGCTATGGCATCCGGTCAAATCAGGTCATGGTGCTGCACGGGTGTTCATGCAGCCGGCCGTTGAAGGTACCGGTGTCATTGCAGGCGGTGCCATGCGCGCTGTGTTGGAAGCGGTTGGGGTAAAAGATGTATTGGCCAAGGCCATAGGCTCGCGCAATCCGATCAATTTGGTTCGTGCTACATTAAAGGGCTTGGTCGAAATGCAGTCGCCCGAGCGGATTGCGGCCAAACGCGGCAAACAAGTACAGGAGATCCTCAACAATGGCTAACGGATCCGACAAAACGATCAAGGTTCGTTTGGTGCGCGGGCTGCGTGGAGCTCAATCGCGGCACCGATTGTCGGTGCGTGCATTGGGTTTGAATAAGCTCAATGACGTGCGCGAGCTGAAAGACAGCCCGCAAGTTCGAGGACTGATCAATCAACTGCACTATCTCGTGCGCGTTGAAGAGTAACGGGGAGTTTTCCATGCGTTTGAATACATTAAAGCCTGCCGATGGCGCACGTACCGAGCGTACTCGTGTCGGACGCGGCATCGGCTCCGGTTTGGGCAAGACGGCTGGGCGTGGTCACAAGGGATCGTTTGCTCGTAAAGGCGGCGGTAAAATCAAGGCCGGCTTCGAAGGTGGCCAAACGCCGATGCAACGTCGTTTGCCGAAGATCGGCTTTCGCTCGAAGATTGCCAAAGATACTGCGGAAGTCCTGCTGTACAAGCTGGTGTTGATTGAGGGCGACGTTGTGGATTTTGCCGCACTATGCGCTGCGAAATTGGTTCCAACGTCTGCCAAGCGTGCGAAGATCGTCAAGAAAGGCGACTTGTCGAAGAAGTTGACGGTCAAGGGAGTGCAGGTCACTGCGGGAGCCAAGGTGGCAATTGAAGCTGCTGGCGGAACCGTACAGGAGTAATTATCCATGGCGCAGCAGGGTGGTGGCATCGGCGGCCTCGGTGGGAGCATCGGTAAATTTACCGAGCTTCGGCAGCGTCTGTTGTTTGTGCTGGGCGCGTTGGTTGTCTACCGTATCGGCTGTTTCGTTCCGGTTCCTGGAGTCAACCCGGATGCGATGGTTGAAATGATGAGAAGCCAGGGTGGAGGCATCGTGGACATGTTCAACATGTTCTCGGGCGGCGCCCTGCATCGTTTCAGCATTTTTGCTCTTAATGTGATGCCGTATATTTCGGCGTCGATCGTAATGCAATTGGCAGTGCATATTTTTCCCGCATTGAAGGCGATTCAAAAAGAAGGCGAATCGGGCCGGCGGAAAATCACTCAATATTCGCGTATCGGAGCAGTGGGTCTCGCCATCGTGCAAGGTGGCAGTATTGCCATGGCACTGCAGAATCAGCAGTCGGTAAGCGGCGCGGCGGTTGTCTATAGTCCAGGGATGGGATTTGTGTTGACAGCGATCATTGCGCTGACAGCTGGCACGATATTCTTGATGTGGCTGGGTGAGCAAGTAACCGAGCGCGGTATTGGCAACGGCGTATCGCTGATCATCTTTGCCGGCATTGTCGCAGGACTTCCAGGCGCGGTGATCCAGACAGTTGATAGTTTCCGAAACGATGCAATCAACTTTTTGCAGCTGCTGACAATTGTAGTTGTGGTGGTAGGGTTTACATGGTTCGTCATTTTTGTCGAACGTGGGCAGCGACGGATTACGGTGAATTACGCACGCCGTCAGGGTGGACGCAATGCGTACATGAATCAGACTTCCTTCCTGCCGTTGAAACTGAACATGGCGGGTGTGATCCCACCGATTTTTGCTTCCAGTATTCTGGCTTTTCCGGCAACGATGGCACAGTGGACGGGGCAGGCCACATCGGTGACCTTGCTGCAGCGCGTTTCCAACGCTCTCGCGCCGGGAGAACCGCTGCATATGATTGTCCTTGCAGCATTGATTGTCGGTTTCGCGTTTTTCTATACGGCATTGGTATTCAATTCACAGGAAACTGCTGACAATCTGAAAAAATCCGGTGCATTGATTCCTGGGATCCGCCCAGGCAAAGCAACTGCGGATTATGTCGATGGGGTATTGACGCGTTTGACGGCGGCAGGTTCTTTATATCTGGTTGTGGTTTGTCTGTTGCCGGAAATGATGCGGACACAATTAAAAACGTCATTCTATTTCGGTGGAACATCGTTGTTGATCGTGGTGGTGGTGGTAATGGACTTCATTGCTCAGATTCAGGCGCATTTGATGTCCCACCAATATGAAAGCCTGTTGAAGAAGGCCAATTTGAAAGGCGGTTCTCGCGGCAGATGAGGCACTGAATTTTAAAAGGCGACTCACGTAGCGTCTCATGCGTGAGTGAGATAGAGTAGCGTCGCGCATGAGTAACGCGACCAGAAAGTAGATGTCATCTCTTTTTAGCTCTATCCGGCGCTGGAGCATGGGCACACTCCCCATGCCGGGTTTACCGGGCGTAAGTCTGGTGGACTTCCATTTTGCATGAGACTTTTGCTAGAATTCGCAGTTCACTTTCGAGCTATCACGTTCGATTGCGTACTCAGGGCACGTAATCGAGTTTAATTCAAGTTTGGAGAATCGCCTCATGGCGCGTATTGCAGGCGTCAATCTGCCAACCCATAAACATGTCTGGGTGGGATTGCAAAGTATTTATGGTGTCGGCCGCACCCGGTCGAAGAAGATTTGCGAGGGTGCATCGGTAACCCCGACCACCAAGGTTCGTGATTTGTCCGAACCGGAAATCGAGCGTCTACGCCTCGAGGTTGGCAAGTATGTGGTTGAGGGCGATCTGCGCCGCGAAGTGGGTATCGCCATCAAACGATTGATGGATCTGGGGTGTTACCGCGGGTTGCGGCATCGTCGCGGATTGCCGCTGCGAGGTCAGCGCACTCGGACCAACGCTCGTACCCGCAAGGGTCCGCGCAAGGCGATCAAAAAGTAAGGAATATCTGATATGGCAAAGCCGGCAGCCGCCAAAACCAAGAAAAAGATCAAGCGTGTCATTACCGACGGGGTAGCGCACGTGCATGCTTCTTTCAACAATACTATTGTCACGATAACCGACCGCCAAGGGAATGCCTTGTCGTGGGCCACTTCGGGAGGAGCGGGATTTCGCGGTTCACGCAAATCGACTCCGTTCGCAGCACAGGTAGCCGCAGAGAAGGCTGGCCGTGCCGCATTGGATTATGGGGTCAAATCCCTGGAAGTCCGTATCAAGGGCCCTGGACCGGGACGTGAGTCGGCCGTGCGTTCTTTGAATGCCGTCGGTTACAAAATTACCAACATCATTGACGTCACGCCGATTCCGCATAATGGCTGTCGTCCTCCGAAAAAGCGCCGCGTCTGAGGGGGCTTGAGAGAACATGGCTCGTTATATTGGACCTACCTGTAAACTGGCACGCCGTGAAGGCGCCGATCTTTCGCTGAAGAGTTCCGCGCGTGCGTTGGACTCCAAATGCAAACTGGAGCAGAAGCCCGGTCAGCATGGAGCGGTTCGTAAAGGCAAATTGTCCGACTATGCAACGCAGTTGCGTGAAAAGCAGAAGGTCAAACGCATTTATGGCTTGCTGGAGCGCCAGTTCCGTAATTACTACAAGAAGGCGACGACCAAGAAAGGCAACGCAGGTGAGAACTTGCTGAAGATGCTCGAATCCCGCTTGGATAATGTGGTCTACCGCATGGGGTTTGCTGTCACCCGTCCGGCTGCGCGCCAATTGGTTTCGCATCGCAGCATTCTGGTCAATGGCAAATCAGTCAATTTACCGTCTTATCAAGTCAAGGCTGGCGATTCGATTGCATTGTCGGAGCGTGCGCAGAAGCAATTGCGAGTGCAAGAGGCTTTGACGGTGGCTGAACAGCATGACCTCACGCCATCATGGGTAGAAGTCGACATGAAGAAGTTTGCCGGTATTTTCAAAGCGGTTCCTGATCGCGCTGATCTGCCCGCAGACATCAATGAAGCGCTCATCATCGAGTTGTATTCGAAGTAATACGTACCGGTTGTAATTGGGTTCTGCGTTCAGGATTCAATTGCATCGTCCCAACTGGGTGGCTACGTGTGGTAGTCATCTGGTCGCCCTGAACAAGGGTCCAAAGTTGAAGCCCTTGGTTGTCGTGACCAAGGTCTATTGCAGGAGAACCCGCAACATGTCGGTTACCGCCAATCAGGTATTGCGTCCTCGCGGTCCACAGATCGAACGCCTTTCCGATAACCATGCCAAGATCATCATTGAACCCTTGGAACGTGGTTATGGCTATACCCTCGGCAACGCCTTGCGCCGGGTATTGCTGTCGTCAATTCCCGGCTTCGCGATTACCGAGGTCGAGATTGATGGTGTACTTCATGAGTACACGACCGTTGAAGGGTTGGAAGAGGATGTGTTGGAAGTTTTATTGAATCTCAAGGATGTTGCCATCCGCATGCATAACAACGACAGCGCCATGTTGACCTTGGTCAAGCAAGGTCCCGGTGTTGTGACGGCTGGCGATATCAAGACGGATCATAATGTCGAGATTCTCAATACAGATCATGTGATCTGTCATTTGACCAAGGATACGGCATTGAATATGCGTCTGAAGATCGAACGTGGTTTCGGTTATCAGCCAGCCGCCGCGCGCCGTCGTCCGGACGAAGAAACCCGTGCGATTGGCCGTTTGGTGCTGGATGCCACATTCTCACCGGTGCGTCGCGTTGCCTATGCGGTTGAAGCCGCACGTGTGGAACAGCGCACGGACTTGGATAAATTGGTACTGGATATCGAGACCAACGGTACAATCGACGCTGAAGAAGCGGTTCGTACTGCAGCCGATATTCTCAGCGATCAGCTTTCCATTTTCGGTGATTTCACTCATCGCGAACGTGGCGTTACCAAGCCGGCGACCACAGGTGTCGATCCGATGTTGTTGCGCCCAATCGACGATCTTGAATTGACTGTACGCTCGGCCAACTGCTTGAAGGCTGAGAGTATCTATTACATCGGCGATTTGATTCAAAAGACTGAAGTCGAGCTCTTGAAGACGCCGAATCTCGGCAAGAAGTCTCTAACGGAAATCAAGGAGGTGCTTGCCCAGAGAGGGCTTTCGTTGGGGATGAAATTGGAAAATTGGCCGCCGACTGGCGTTTCTCAGCACGGCATGCTCGGCTGATCGTGCGAAGAGTGGATGTCTCGTCGCGGTTGGATCATGAATATGGCGGAGTCAGACTCGGCTTTCCTTCAAGGTAAAAGTGTTTGCGATGCGCATCCGTGCGTCGGCATTGAATAATTAGGAATCAAAACTATGCGCCACCAGAAATCCGGACGCAAATTCAGTCGTACTAGTGCTCATCGCGACGCGATGTTCCGCAACATGGCTTCTTCGCTTTTCAAGCATGAAATCATCAAGACCACCTTGCCCAAGGCGAAGGAGTTGCGACGCATTGCTGAGCCATTGATCACTATTTCCAAGATGGATGGTGTTGCCAATCGACGGCTGGCGTTTGCGCGTTTGCGGGATAAGGAAGCGGTCGGCAAATTATTCGTTGAGTTGGGGCCGCGCTATCGCGAGCGTCCCGGCGGATATTTGCGAATTTTGAAGTGCGGCTTTCGCGATGGCGACAATGCGCCAATGGCTTATGTGGAATTGGTGGACCGCCCGCGACAAGGTACTTCTGGGGATTGATCTCGGCTATTCGACCTTGAGATCGTCGTTATAGGAATGAGAGAAGCCCGGTTGATGCCGGGCTTCTTTTCGTTTTCCGAATGCCGGTTTCGAACAATTGGATAGTGGAGATGGATGGCGGCAGTAATTAAGCTATTGATGATGGGCTTGGCTACCACTCATTGATCGATGGGGGATAATGGGCAGGTTCCTCCGATCATGACAGTTTTCCTATGAATCCTTTTCGTTGGAGTTTTCGCACGCAATATCTGGTGGGGGGGCTGGCCTGCCTGGGGCTGGTTGGTTATGCCATATTCACTCAGTTGCACGATGGTCTGGAACCGTGCCCATTGTGTATTTTCCAGCGGCTGGCGTTCATGGCGGTTGGTGTGATATTTCTCCTCGGAGGAATGCATTCGCCGCGTGGAGCAATGGGAAGACGTGCTTATGCGTTATTGACGTTGCTTGCCAGCGCAGTAGGCATTGGCATCGCTGGCAGGCACGTCTGGTTGCAGCACTTGCCGATAGGCGCTGCGCCTTCCTGCGGACCCCCGTTGAGTTTCATGCGTGAGACGATGGGGCCAATGGAGGTGATCAAGAAAGTGTTGACCGGTAGCGGTGACTGCGGTGCGGTCGATTGGTCGTTCTTGGGGTTGGCGATGCCTGCCTGGAGTTTGGTCTGGTTCGTATTGCTGGCCCTATGGGCACTTTATGCGGGATTTTGCCGAAGAAGGTCTTCATTTTTAAAATGAACCTCACTTGGCCGTTGAATGAATATCGAGATGCCAAAGCGCAGAGAGATAACTGATGAGTCAAATTGATCGCAATTCGCAGACTGTTGATACCGATGACACCGTTTGGACACCACAAAATTGGCGTTTGCGCCAAGCGTTGCAGATGCCGGTTTATCCAGACTCGGCAGCTCTGGAAACGACGCTGAACGAGCTGCACCAGTTGCCGCCATTGGTGACATCCTGGGAAGTTTTATCACTGAAGCAGCAATTGGCTGAGGCACAAGAAGGGCGGCGGTTCGTATTGCAAGGCGGTGACTGCGCAGAGAATTTTGCCGATTGCGAATCAAGCATCATTTCCAACCGTCTGAAGGTTTTGTTGCAGATGAGTTTGGTCTTGATTTACGGGTTGCGTCTTCCAGTGATACGGATAGGACGGTTTGCCGGGCAATATGCAAAGCCGAGATCTTCCGATACGGAAACGCGCGGTGAGGTGACGTTGCCGAGTTATCGCGGAGATATCATCAACCGTCCGGAATTCACGGCACAGGCGCGAATACCTGATCCGCAGTTGATGATCACGGCGCATTCGCGTTCGTCGATGACGATGAATTTCGTGCGTGCGTTGATTGATGGAGGGTTTGCCGATCTGCGGCATCCGGAATACTGGAGTCTCAGATGGGTGGATTATTCGACACGAGCGAGCGAGTACCAGCAGATGGTGGCTTCAATCGGCGACGCGGTGCGCTTCATGGAGGCATTGTCGGGCGAGCATATGCACAATCTCAATCGGATCGACTTCTATACTTCCCATGAGGCATTGCTGTTGCCGTACGAAGAAGCCGTTACCCGGCAGGTGCCGCGGCAATCGGGCTGGTTCAACCTTGGCACGCACTTTCCGTGGATCGGCATGCGCACGGCCGCCGTGGATGGCGCGCATGTGGAGTATCTGCGAGGAGTCGTCAATCCGATTGCGGTCAAAGTCGGACCGTCGGTGCAGCCGGATCAGTTGTTGAGATTGATCGATGTATTGAATCCGGAAGATGAGCCGGGGCGGTTGACTTTCATTCATCGAATGGGCGCTACGCAGATTGCGGAGAAGCTGCCGCCCCTATTGGATGCAATACGCAGCGATGGGCGACGTGTGTTGTGGATGTGCGATGCCATGCATGGCAATACTGAAAGCACCAGGAACGGGTATAAGACTCGGCGTTTTTCCAACATTCTGGGAGAGCTCGAACAGGCGTTCGATCTGCATGCGGCGGCTGGGACGCGGCTGGGCGGCGTCCATTTGGAATTGACCGGAGAAGACGTGACGGAATGTACTGGCGGCGCACGCGACCTGAAGGATATGGATCTCGAGCGTGCTTATCGCTCCACGGTGGATCCGCGGTTGAATTACGAACAGTCGCTGGAGATTGCAATGGCGATCGTGCGCAAACAGTCTTCTGCGACGATACGTTGAAGGCAATTCAAAAACGCTGTTGGATCGGTGACGTGTCCGAGAACAGGGATTGAATCGGGATGCTGGCATTCCGATTCAAAGGAGATTCGTTGATTCCATGGCATCTGTCTGGTTCGGGAATGAGCGTGTGCGTACGGGTGGCATGCCGTCGTAGGCGATACTGACGTCCGGCGCCGGATATTGGTATGCAATGGCTTGAAAAGCGCCAAGATTGGCTGTCGGGCGGTATCCGGATGTTACGCAGGATGGAAACGGTGCCTTTTATGCGAGTAGGGGCGAATCGAGCAACCAATCGTGTTTCGATTGAAGTATCGATGTCGTATCCATGCGACAGCATCGGTTGCTGCTGTGTGCTATGCCTTGCGGCGTACTATGTCGTGCATCAGATAACCAGTAATCAGGCAGTTGATCGACAGTACCGTTATCGCCTCCCATCCAGGGTGGCGATATAGCGCATAGGCATCTATGGGCAGATAGACCGCTGTACCGATGCAGCCGAGCCACGAGGCCCAACGGCGCATGTGCCAGAGTCCCCATGCCTCGATAAAGCGGATCAGTGCATACAGCAGTACGACGGTAACGGCGATATGCATGCTCCGCAGGTTGATCATGTGCAGCACTGCAGGCAATGCGCCGTGTTCCGGCGAGACGCTGAGCTTGATGATCAGGCGGCCGATCAAGTCCCGGATTAGGCCGGGACCGGCGATTTCCAGGCCGATCGCGGCAATCAGCGCCAATAGTCCTTTGGTCAGCTCCAACAGTGAAAGCGTCCGTAATGCTTTGCGATCACGGGGGGAGTGCGCCGGGGACGTTGCCGAAGTCATGTCGAGCCCAAAATCAGGCGCGTGCGGCACGCTTGCGTTCGTTTTCGGTGCGCAGTTTTTTGCGCAGCCGGATTGCATTCGGAGTGACTTCGACCAGTTCGTCGTCGCCGATGAATTCTAACGCCTGTTCCAGTGACATTTTCAGTGGCGAGGTCAGTTGCAGGTTGTCGTCCTTGCCTGCCGCGCGGAAATTCGTCAGTTGCTTGGCGCGCAATGCGTTGACCGTGAGATCGTTATCCTTGGCATGGATGCCGACGATCTGTCCTTCATAGATTTCTTCTTGAGGTTCCACCATCAGCCGGCCACGTTCTTGCATCGCGAATTGAGCATACGCGGTGGAAGTGCCGGTATCGTTTGAGATCAATACCCCATTGGGGCGTTTGGCGATCGCGCCTTCGGCCCTTGCGCCATAGTGGTCGAAGACGTGAAACAACAGACCGGTGCCGGCGGTCAGGGTAAGGAATTCGGTCTGAAAACCGATCAGGCCACGAGCTGGAACGATGAAATCCAGGCGCACTCTCCCCTTACCGTCCGGCTCCATGTTCTGCAAAATGGCTTTGCGTTCGCCCAGACGCGACATCACGCCGCCTTGATAGGATTCCTCCAGATCCACCACCAGCGATTCGAAGGGCTCCATCGGCTGTCCGTCGATTTCCTTGATGATCACTTCCGGGCGTGATACGGCCAGTTCATATCCTTCGCGCCGCATGGTTTCGATCAGGATCGATAGATGCAATTCGCCGCGTCCGCTGACCTTGAATTTATCGGCGTCGTCGGTGTCTTCCACGCGCAGTGCGACATTGTGCTGAGTTTCCCGGACCAAACGATCGCGCAATTGACGAGAGGTCAGGAATTTCCCGCCGCTTCGTTCCTTGTTGCCGGCAAAAGGCGAGTCATTGACTTGGAAGGTCATACTGATCGTCGGTTCGTCGATGGTCAGTACCGGCAGTTGTTCGGCCGCGCCGGGAGCGCAGATCGTGTCGGAGATTCCCAGGTTTTCGATGCCGGAGATTGCGATGATGTCGCCGGCTTGGGCTTCTTTTACCTCATGTCGTTCCAGTCCGTGAAATCCGAGTACTTGCAGTACTTTGGCGTTGCGGCTGCTGCCGTCCGGCGCGATGACGGTGACCGCTGCGTTCGGATGAATCGTGCCGCGCTGGATGCGACCGATGCCGATGATGCCGACATAGTTGTTGTAATCCAACGAGGTGATGCGCATCTGGAAGGGACCTTCCAGATCGACCGGCGGCGGAGAAACATGCTCGATGATCGCTTGGAACAATGGCGTCATGTCGCCGGAGCGCGCTTCCGGATCGTGACCGGCATAGCCGTTCAGTGCGGAGGTGTAGATCACGTTGAAATCGAGCTGTTCCTCGGTAGCGCCAAGGCGGTCGAACAGATCGAATGTCTGGTTCACGACCCAGTCCGGGCGCGCGCCGGGACGGTCGATCTTGTTGACGACGACGATAGGCTTGAATCCCATGGCAAACGCCTTTTGCGTTACGAAGCGTGTCTGTGGCATGGGTCCGTCCATGGCATCCACCAGAATCAATACCGAGTCGACCATCGACAATACGCGTTCCACCTCGCCGCCGAAGTCGGCGTGCCCCGGGGTGTCAACGATGTTGATGCGGTATTCCTTGCCCTGGGGGGATACCCAGCGGATGGCCGTATTCTTGGAAAGAATCGTGATGCCACGCTCTTTTTCCAGGTCGTTGCTGTCCATCACGCGTTCGGCGACTTGCGCCCGTTCGCTGAAAGTGCCCGATTGTTTGAGCAGTTGATCGACAAGCGTGGTCTTACCATGGTCGACGTGGGCGACGATAGCGATGTTTCGGAGATTTTGAATGGGCATGCGGGTGCCGCGCGCGGTGCGCTTGGAGAATAGAGAAAAAGACTCGGGATTATACTATGACGAACCGTTTTGAGCGCATTCCGGAGATGTATCCGAGATGATAGGGATAGGCGCAGCGTTGTCGTGGGATGCTTGCCATTCGTTGCTGGAAAGCGATCTGGCCGTGGATAGTCATCGTTCTCAAGTGTGGCGGGCCTCGGGTGCAGCCAGAGAATGCCATCGCTCGGCGGTCAGTCGATAGAGACAGTGACACCGCAGCGGGCTGTTTTCCGCCACGGCAGGATGCGCGAATGTCTTGGGGTCGAGTTGCATGTCCAGACGTTGCATGACGGCCTGGGAGCGTAGATTGCCTATCGCGGTGAATGCGACGATTTCCGGCAATTTCAATTGTTCGAATCCGAACCGTAGTACGGTTCGTGCGGCTTCGGTCGCGTATCCGTTGCGCCATTGTCCTGCGGTCAGGCGCCAGCCGATTTCCACGCAAGGTGCGAACGGCAATTCCGGGTTTGCCGGGCTCAGGCCGGTGAAGCCGATGAAACGGCCGTCGCTCTTCAATGCCATCGCCCAGAATCCCCAGCCTCGGTGTGCGATTGCCGCTTCAAGGCGATCGGCTGTCGCGTCGCTTTGTGCACGTGTCAGTATCGAAGGGAAAAACTCCATCACACGAGTGTCGGTATTGATTGCGGCAAATGCCTCACGATCACCGGGTTGCCACTGTCGCAGGAGCAGACGGTCGGTTGCGAGCATGATCGGCTCAGGCATGGCGGCGCATTGTTTGGCGAATGGAAACCATAAAATTATGTCATGTCGCGGATCGGACAAGCAGGCGAATGCGTCCCAGGCTGAACATCAGGATGCAACGAAAAATTGCTCCGTATCGGCCAGGCATGAGAATACGGTTTCCGTTCCATCGGCAATGCGTTGTGAAATGCGCATCGCTATTGGACGGTTATCCCGGTAATCTTCTCTTTCGCCATTTCGCATTCAACCTAAATTACGGAGTCACCATGTCATTGATCGCCACTTTCGATACCGAGCGCGGAGTCATCAAGATCGAACTGTATCCCGACAAAGCCCCGTTGACCGTAGCCAATTTCGTCAATCTGGCTAAGCGTGGGTTTTATGACGGATTGGATTTTCATCGCGTCATTGCCGATTTCATGATTCAGGGCGGGTGCCCGGAAGGTTCCGGGCGTGGTGGTCCGGGATACCGTTTCGAGGATGAGACGGACAATGGCGTTCGCCATGAGCGGGGTGTCTTGTCGATGGCCAATGCCGGCCCCAATACGAACGGCAGTCAATTCTTCGTGACGCACGTGCCTTGCCCATGGCTGGATGGAAAACATACGGTTTTCGGAAAAGTGATCGAGGGGCTGGAGGTCGTCGATAGTGTGGTGCAGGGCGATAAAATCAAAAGTGTCACGATTGAGGGCGATGCGGATGCGGTACTGGCGGCAAAAGCCGATCGTGTCGCAGAGTGGAATCGTCATTTGCAGCCATGAGTGGCAGACCATCTTGATGCCGGAATGCTTGCAGTTGCCGGATTGCTTGCGGACCGGTGGGAAAACGGCGAGGTTGTCCGGCGTAGAGCCGGACAGCCGCGTTCCATCGGAGCAGGAAGGCTTGCCGGCTTCGAGCGGCTTCGGGCTTTTCCTGCGATACGGTTCTATCGTTGTTTCGATTCGAACCGGCAGTGGTCGGACGAGTTTGGAAATCCTATTTTTCGCTGGAGGGCATCGTGCGTTTGGCGGCGATATTGTTAATGGTCGGCATCGGTATCGGCATCGGCGTCAGTATTTGGATGTCGCGCGAGGGAACTCCTGTCCTGCATCCGGATGATCCGCGCAATACGACCGGTGAGCGTGGCATTGTGCTGCTGGTTGCGGATTGGTGCGGATATTGCCGTAAGTTACAGAGTGATTTCGAGCACGGCAATGTTCGCTATCGCACACTTGATGTCGAAACCGATGAGGGGAAGCGGGCAATGAACGCGCTCGGTATGCAAGAAGTTCCTGTTACGGTGATTGGGCAGGATGTCATACAGGGATACGATCCTGCCAAGCTCGGTAGCAAGCTTGCCTCGCTGGGCTACGATCTCTATTGAGCGATCGGATTGCGCTTTCGAAATGATCGATGGACGGTCGGCCTGTTGTGATGACAAAAGGATGCGGTTGGACAGCGGGTACCGATCTGGCACATGCTAAAATATTTCTTTCGTCTCCCCCCGTATTCATTCGAAGTTGGCTGTCATGCACCTGTTGGCATCGCTATTGCTGGTCGGCGTCGGTACCCGTGCCGTTTTATGGTTAATGCGCGAGTCCGTGCCAGGAACATCGCCGGGTAGTTTGCGCCCAGCGGTCGGCTCGGACGCGGTTTCTTCAGGGCATTTCTCATTATCTGATCAATACCGACATCGGTGCGGGCGAACAAACGCAAGAGGTACTGGGCCATACAAGCGGGCCGATGATCGTAATCGGCCAGGATGTAACAGTGGGATGTAACAAGGATCGGCTCAATGCCGGACTCAATTGGTTGGGTCAGCCGTCGACTGATGGCGGCCCTGTTTTTCAATGATTCATCGATATAACGAGGAACCCCGTTTTATGAAGAAGCCTCTCCGAGTCGCTGTCACCGGCGCTGCCGGTCAAATCGGCTATGCCCTGTTATTCCGTATCGCTTCTGGCGAGATGCTCGGCAAGGATCAGCCGGTGATTCTGCAAATGCTCGAACTCCCGATAGAGAAAGCGCAAGCCGGACTCAAGGGCGTGATGATGGAGCTGGAAGATTGCGCCTTCCCATTGCTGGTGGGCATGGTCGGTACCGGCGATCCGAAAGTGGCGTTCAAAGACGCCGATATTGCGCTGCTGGTTGGCGCGCGTCCGCGTGGCCCCGGGATGGAACGCAAGGATCTTTTGCTGGAAAACGCCAAGATCTTTACCGAGCAGGGCAAGGCGTTGGACGAAGTCGCTTCGCGTGATGTCAAGGTACTGGTGGTCGGCAATCCGGCCAATACCAATGCCTATATCGCCATGAAGTCGGCGCCCTCATTGCCGGCCAAGAACTTCACTGCAATGCTGCGTTTGGACCATAACCGCGCGTTGAGCCAATTGGCAAACAAGGCCGGGATACCGGTCGGTGATATCGAGAAGCTGGTGGTGTGGGGCAACCACAGTCCGACGATGTATCCCGATTATCGGTTTGCTACCATCGGTGGTACTTCGTTGAAAGACAAGATCAACGACGACGATTGGAATGCCAACACCTTTATTCCACAGGTTGGCAAGCGCGGCGCGGCGATCATCGAAGCGCGCGGCTTATCGTCGGCTGCCTCGGCGGCGAATGCGGCGATCGACCATATTCGCGATTGGGTGCTTGGAAGCAACGGTAAGTGGGTCACGATGGGAATACCGTCCGATGGCAGCTATGGCATTCCGAAGGATGTGATTTTTGGTTTTCCGGTGATTACCGCCAATGGTGAATACACGATGGTAAAGGATTTGCCGATCGATGGATTTAGCCAGAAGGCGATCGACAAGACATTGGCCGAGCTGGAAGAAGAACGTACCGGCGTTTCCAGTCTGTTGAGCTGAATGTTTTGGTATCCGTGTGTGGACGAAACGCCGGGTTGATCCCGGCGTTTCGCTATTGGTTTTCCCGCCATGGGGCGAGTGGACGCAAATGGAAACCGAGTCTTCCTTGAATCGAAAGAAGATTCCGGTCTTGTCCAGCTGAAGCCGGTTTGTTCCAGGCGTATGGAGTGCCGCGATGTCCTCGTTCGATCATGTCCGGAAAAACGTCGCGGACCTCAATGGGGAACGGAGGGACACGCCGCTCGCACAGGCAATGAAAGGAGTGAAGACACGGCTGATATTGTCGGACGATGGGATTGCTTGCTTAGTGCGTGCATTGCGTTTTGGTGCGGTAGATACGAGAGTATGAATAAGGCGATGCGTTGAAAGAAGAATATCGCTACGACTATAGTCGCAAGACTGTAGCTTGTAGCCGTTGGCCGACGTTATGCTTCGGATAGGTTCTAACGAGCGCGTTGACAGTAGTTGGAGTTCATCATCGGCCGTATACTGAAGATACTGGGTGTTCCCGTCGTTCGGTCGGCGCCTCAATGGCGAAGCAGTGAGCCTGGCCTGAAGAGCAGGGGCGGTATGCGCGGATACGTCGCCAAACATGTCCGGTTTCTTCAGAAAGCGTCGCAGTACTGAATTATTTTGAGTGGTACGAACCAAATAACGGGATTGTTTGGGTTGTATGGTTAAAATCGGCTGATACGTATATGCAATATCCATGGAGATAATAAATGACGACGTCGTTGTCCGCAGGCGCGAAATTTCGCGCGGCTTTATCTGAAGAAACCCCCTTGCAGGTCATCGGTGCGATCAACGCCAATCATGCGTTACTGGCCAAACGTGCCGGATACCGCGCGATCTATCTGTCAGGTGGCGGTGTCGCCGCGGGTTCGTTGGGTTTGCCCGATTTAGGCATCAATACTCTGGACGATGTGTTGACCGACACCCGTCGCATCACCGATGTCTGCGATCTGCCATTGCTGGTCGATATCGATACCGGTTTCGGACCCAGCGCGTTCAATATCGCGCGTACGGTCAAGAGCCTGATCAAGGCGGGCGCGGCTGCGTGTCATATCGAAGATCAGGTGGGCGCCAAGCGTTGCGGGCACCGGCCGGGGAAGGAGATTGTGACAACCGGCGAAATGGCCGATCGCGTCAAAGCCGCGGCCGATGCAAAGACCGATGCGAATTTCTTTCTTATTGCACGCACCGATGCCATCGCGGTGGACGGTGTCGAATCGGCGCTTGAACGGGCGGTTGCCTGTGTCGAAGCGGGGGCCGACGGCATCTTTGCTGAAGCGGCCTACGATCTGGAGACGTATAAAAAATTCGTCGATACGGTGAAGGTGCCGGTGCTGGCCAACATCACCGAGTTCGGCAAGACGCCGCTGTTTACTCGTGATGAATTGGCGTCGGCCGGCATTGCCATCCAACTGTTCCCGTTGTCGGCATTCCGCGCGATGAACAAGGCGGCTGAGAATGTCTATCAGGCCATTCGCCGGGATGGCTCTCAGAAAGCGGTGCTGGATACGATGCAGACCCGCGACGAACTCTACGATCGAATCGGTTATCACGATTTTGAAATGCGGCTGGATGCCTTGTTTGCAACAAAGAAGTAATGAATAAACAGTAATCCGGCGGCGCTTCGGCGGCTGTCGGAGTGGCTCACGTTCGTTCGATATCCGGAGTGAGTCATATGATCCTGGTACATGGCGTTACGGTCGGTTGTCCACGACACTCACGGCGATTTTACATATTCGCAATCGTTTGAATTCACCCTGAAACAGAAGCGACTTGAGAGGGAAACACATGACGAGCAAACCTGCACCTACACCGTTCAAACCCAAAAAATCCGTCGCCCTCAGCGGCACTCCGGCCGGCAACACCGCGT
>JAITWM010000082.1 GCA_031285265.1 Lysobacteraceae bacterium | reverse complement strand
CAGCGGCGTTACCGTGGTGCCCGGCCTTCCCGAGGCACTGGTGGCCATCATCCGCAACGTCTGCGGTGCATTCATCATCCTGACCGTCGCTCTGGCCATCTGGAAGGCGCTGGATTGGGCCAATACCAATTACCAGCGGCATCCGGACGCCCTGAACAAGCCGATCAAGGGCTATTTGCAAGTCGTCAAGATCGTCGTGTCCGTCGTAGCGATCATCTTGATCATCGCCACACTGATCGACAAATCGCCTCTGATCCTGCTGTCGGGCCTGGGAGCGATGGCGGCAGTGTTGATGCTGGTATTCCAGGATACGCTACTGTCGCTGGTCGCCAGCGTGCAACTGTCCACCGCAGACATGGTCCGTGTGGGCGACTGGATCGAAATGCCGCAACTGAACGCCGATGGCAACGTGGTCGATATCGCCCTGCATACCATCAAGGTACAGAACTGGGACAAGACCATCACCACGATCCCAACCAAGAAAATGATCACCGACTCCTTCAAGAACTGGCGCGGCATGACCGAATCCGGCGGGCGTCGGATCAAACGTGCGCTGTACCTGGATCAGACCAGCGTCCGCTTCCTGCAACCGGAAGAAATCGCGCGGTTGAAACGATTCAGACTCTTGCGGGATTACCTGGAAGAAAAAGAACGCGAACTGACCGAATGGAATGCCAGCGTGGCTGGAAGCGAACCCGGCATCGAAGAAGTCAACATGCGCCGCATCACCAATCTGGGCACCTTCCGCGCCTACATTCGGCAATACCTGCGCCATGAGTCCGACGTCAATCAATCGATGACGATGCTGGTACGCCAGTTGCAACCGGGCGCAACCGGATTGCCGTTGGAAATCTACTGCTTCACCAGCAATACCGCATGGGCTGTATACGAAGACGCGCAGTCGGATATTTTCGACCACTTGCTGGCCATCCTTCCCGAGTTCGGCCTGCGCGTATTCCAAGAACCCAGCGGGGCCGATTTACATTCCGCCCTGGTCGCGAAACCGTCAGCACCCACCTGACCGGCTACGGTACGCACTCTCGCACCCATGGTTTCTCCATACCGGTTTGCCGGAAATATTTCCCGCCGCTCTACCGCTCGTGACCGTCAGGGACGGCTTCGCGCTCATCCTCCGGCTCGCGTCAATCAGCATGCATCATGACCGAGCCCGTAGACCGGTTAGACGTTTTTTGAACATCCACCATAAATTCGCGCCAGCGAAAAGCACCAGTCCCGCCCAGATCGCCGCAAAACCCAATGCGCGGTCGCGGCCGAAAGATTCGTGAAAGAACCAAACGCCCAACAACAGTTGCAACGTGGGTGCGATGTATTGCAGCAACCCGGCCAATGACAATGTGATCCGCCGCACGCCATAAGCGAACGCGATCAATGGCACGGCACTGACCGCACCGCTGCATATCAGTAACAAATCGTTTTTCCAGCCCCAGCCACCGATGAAATGACCGTCATGGCCATTCTCGCTCCACAACACGAACGCCAGCGCCGGCAAGAACAAATACAGGCTCTCGATCCCCAAGCCGGACACCGCTTCGACCGCGACGATCTTGCGCATCAACCCATACAATCCGAACGAAAACGCCAGTCCCAATGCAATCCAAGGCGGCGAACCCGCGCTCCATGTCAGCCAAGCGACTCCGATGAAAGCGAGGCCGACGGCAACCCACTGTATCGCGTGCAATCGCTCGTGCAGCACCATCACTCCCAGCAACACGCTGATCAACGGATTGATGAAATAGCCCAGGCTGGTCTCCACTACATGCCCTGCATTGACCGCCCAGATATACAATCCCCAATTGAATGCGATCACCGCACCGCACAGCCCCAGGATCACCATCGCCCGCGGCTGCATACGCACCCGGCGTAACCAACCCAGACCGTCGCGGAACATCAACCATCCCACCACCAACACGGTACTCCAGACGATGCGATGAGCAATGATCTGCGCCGAAGGCACGGCTTTGAGCAGGTGCCAGTACAACGGGACCGTACCCCAAAACGCATAGGCCGCCGTCGCCGCCGCCAATCCTTTGCGGTCGATACCATGATCGTTGTCGTTCGCACTCATGACCGATTCCTAGCGGTCGATACCGTCAAAGCCACCGGCCGCCACCATCATTGCTATTGTCGATTCCCTCTGGGCCGCGTTGCATTTCAAAGAAACACGGCGGTATCGCTTACCCATTCCCGGGCAGGCAATGATGCAGCAATCCATCATTGTTGTGTAAATTCGATCCGGTCGATCATCACGCCGATTACCCATAACATGATGTTCACTGATACGGAGCTTCCTCTGTTTCGGCCCACCCGGCCAGTTCACCTCCCACACCCCGATACCATCATGAGCACTTTCGATCTGACTCCACCCGATGATGCCCAACGCCGACGCCTGGCCAACGATCTCGATGAGGAAGAACGGCGCGTACTGCTGATGCACGGCACCGAGGCGCCCTTTTGCGGCGGATTGCTCGACAACCGATACGACGGCGTCTACGTCTGCCGCTTCTGCGGGTTGCCGTTGTTCCGCTCCACGGCCAAATTCGACTCGGAAACCGGTTGGCCGAGCTTCTTCGCGTCTTACGATGAAACGCACCTGCGCCGCTCGTCCGACGACAGCTACGGCATGCTGCGCACCGAAATCGCTTGCGGCCGCTGCGGGAGCCACCTCGGTCACGTCTTTCCCGATGGCCCTCCACCGACCCATGAACGGCACTGCCTGAATTCGGTCGCATTGTCGTTCATCGCCATCGGCAGGCCATTCCCCAACCCGCTCGATCGCGGCGGCGCGGAAACCGGCGTGGTGGACTAGGGTGTGTTAACGCCAATGGCCACAGCCGATGCATGGAACCGATCCCTGCATCATTCCGCCGCATCGAAGATTACCTGCCACGGCAGCGCGACCGTATTTCACTCGACGATCTACAAGACTTCGATGCCATGCTGTACGTGGCCGAAAATGACTGCAAATGGCGCTCCTTGCCCGAGCGCCGGCCATTGGCTCAACGATTACACACCGTTCAATCGTTGAGCCAGGACCAGCGTGCCGGATCGCATATTCGTGCGGGCGGAAGCCGGATAATCCAAACTCATCCGGCTGCCGCGAATGATCACCACAGCCTTCGCCCGGCTACCTCGGCATAACCCGTTGGTCACACCCATTTGTGAATCTGCAGTCTTGCAGGGCAAACCTACATTTCGAACTGTTTCCGCACCGTCAGCACGGCACGCTTAACGGTCTCGTCATAGCTATTGGCATTCGAGTTGCGATCGATGACGATGCCTTCGAGTTGTGCGGACCAGCCATTGCCAAAGTCATGCCGGACGCGAAATGTCGGAGCAATGCTTCGATCATGACGCACATCTGATCCGATAGGGCGATGAGGGTAGGTCCAGTCCCGCCATTGCAAGCCGACTGCAGCACTGGTTTTCGGGCCAGGCCGGAACCTATACTCGCCGGATACTATGTACCGGCGATAGTCTCGCCGATCTTCGTCCGAATCGATCTTGTCATAGCGGGCAGCCATGGAGAGATACCGTCCGCTATCTATACGGTAACGATAATCCACTGCCGCGACGGGACCATTCCCGGTCTTGTCGGGTAAATCTCGATAGTCGCGCCAGCGCCAGCCACCGGTCACACGAACGCGGTGAGGTCCGGGAGAATAGCTCAACCTCGCTCGAACCTGCGTCTGATCTGCACTGGAACTTTCGAGCGTCAGCAACTGGCTCGTGTATGACGCAAGGCCGGTAAGCCGAACGTCTGACGTCAGGTCGCGTCCATAACTCCCGGCGACGCTATTGCTCCAGCGATTGTCCCGCTTATCATCCGTATAAGTGTAGTAGCCGCTCGAAATGGCGATTTTGTAATGATCCGCCCCTTTGTCATAGCTATAGTTGACTCCTCCTCCGAACACGCTGCCCGACCTATTGGCATTTTCGAGTCCATCGGATGTTTTTCCAGACGCAGCGATGCCCGATGCCATGATTTCACCGGTGAGCCGCTCACGCGCGACCGATTCCGCAAAGGCCGATGCCGAGACCATCAGTGCCACTGTGAGCCCCGTTACCTGCATTCCCCATTTTTTCATCATTACCACCCCTAGTATCCGACTTTCAGTTGGCCGTTGCTCGAATGACATCGTCCATGGGAACGACCGAGGGTCGCAACGGCATGCGACCGCTCAAAAACTGCCGGAATCGGCATCGCGATTTTTTCCACCACCAATTCGGCAAGCCCCCCCTGCTCGACCGCTTCCCGAAAGCGATGCTTCGTCCGGGACAGCAGCGTAAGGGAGACGTTGCAATCCACGTCCAATGAGACTGCGGTCTGGCGGAGATGATCGGCCCAGAAACGCGCGCGTTCCAGACGGTTAAGCCCTTGCCGCTCATCAAGAGCATCCGTTTTCCGAAAACAGCTATCACGTTCGGTGTCCCGCTCGCCTACCGCGACGGTAATCGGCAGTGACAGGAAAGCTTGCAACGAAGCGTGATCGGTACGCCCCCCCATGCCGCACGGGAAGGGTTTCCCGAGATCGCATTCGGTGTACCAGCCTGCCGCGGTGACGATGAGCCGGCGGATGCGCTCCGGCCGCGTCATTGCATAGCGATGTGCGAACTGTGCACCGCCCGAAAAGCCGAACAGGTCAAACGAATGACGATCCAACCCCAGGCGTTCTGCGGCCTCGCACGCAGCAAGATCAAGTGCCACTGCGGATTGATCCCGACCTGCCATTCCCTCCAAGCGCTGGTAACCCCGGAACCTCTTCGTCGAGAAATCAGGGGCCATCACCGCGATACCGGATCGTTCGGCAATACTGGCGAAGTGCCGCGCCATGGCTGCTGCCGTGCTTCCCACGCCGTGAACCGCGACGAGAAGGTGGCGATGGATAATGCAGGACGGCAGATACAGAAAATATCCCAACTGGCCGGAGTCGGCTTCACACATAGTCATCGTGATCAATCAACAGCTGAGAGCAGTTGCGTGTCCGCCCGCTGCTTGGAAGTCCTGCCGAGGTACTCCCGTGGGGAGAGCGCCGATTTCAGTTGGCCCTGTTCGATTTCCCAAACGACATCCGCATACTCGATATCGTTAGGATCGTCCGTCACGTGAAGGATTGTGGCGGCATGCCTTGCGATGATATTCCGAAACTGGCGACGATACTCGTGGTCGAGCGGCTTCATTGCCTCATCAAGGAGAAGGATAGGCGGATTGCCAAGAAGCGCCCTTCCAAGAGCGATCGACTGCCGCATCCCGACGGAAAGATTTCTACCGCTTTCTGTGATCCAATGGTCCAATCCTTCAGGAAAAGCTTCAATCAACGAGCGAAGGCGACACCGGTCGATGAGATCGTCTAGCTCTTCTTCCGTCACGTCGAGGATTCGATAGGTCAGGTTGCGCCTGATGGTCCCACGCATGAGAGGAAGGTCCGGACTGACGATGCCGATCTTCCGCACGATGCTCGGTATGCGGCATTCGGACAGCGGCTGCTCCCCGATCCAGATCTCGCCTTGCGCGATAGAGGTCATCTGAACCACCGCTTGCAGGATGGTCGATTTTCCAGCTCCGTTCGCGCCCACGATCGCAACGTATTGACCAGCCGCTACTTTTGCGGAAAAGCCATACAGTGCACCCGGGACCGATACCTTATCGAACGTGATAGCCGCCCGATTCTGCGTCAGCGGGTCTTTGACCGGATCGGAAAGTTGACGCGAAGAACTGTTGAGGAAATCCTCCAGCTTCCGCCGGGAAACCTCCGCACGTCTCCAATAGTCGTGAGCGAGCGCCAACGAGGAAAAATATCCCTGCATCAAGCGGACGACGATGCCCGCAACGAAGACCCCGGCAAGATCGATCCGACCGGCAATCACCTCATGTAGTCCAACCCCCAGGACAGCGACCAAGGCCAGCCATCCTGTGGCGGACGATATCGCTCGCAAAAGCCCTCGGAACCGTGCCTCATGGATCAGGGCGCGAGTCATGCTCGCGCTCTGCCGCTCCAATCTCGCCGTTTCACCGTGCGTGCGCCCGCTTGTCTGCACAACTGCCAGCGCGTTCACCTGTTCATCGATATTGCTTGTCAACAGCGAGCGGCGCCGGCGAACCCGAGCAGTCTGTACCCCGAGCCTGCCTCCAACCCATATGGAGACAAGGGTGCCCACTATGAAACAGATACCTGCGACGACCGCCAACCGCCAGTTGAACGAGGCAATGACGGCGAAACACGCCAACACTGCCAGAAGAGCGATCACGCCACGGCCTATGCCTCGCCCGATCCACGTGCGTAGCATCGTGAGATCACCCGTCAAGCGCAGGATCAGGCTACCCCTCGAACGATGCTGAATCTGGCGAGGAGCCATCGCTGCCATGTGGTCATGCAGCTCAAGCCGGAGCTTATGGGCGATTCGGAAACTGATGCCTTCCGGTACGGAGTATTCGTACATTCTCAGGATCGACTGAAGCGCTGCAACGGTTGCGATCAGGACGATCAGCGACAACCCAAGCTCGCCTATCGTGCCTGCAGTTGCCGATCTAAAAAAGAGCCGGATGAAGACGGCCAGGAGCGCAAGCAGCGCAGCGTTGCCAAGGCCGATGGCGATGATCGCGGCATAATCCTTCCAGCCGATGAGATCGCGATACCGCAATATGTGCCGGTTTTTCACGCGAT
>JAITWM010000038.1 GCA_031285265.1 Lysobacteraceae bacterium | reverse complement strand
CGCCGGTGATTTTTCCGATTTCTTCCAGTGTCAGTTCCTGCTCCAGACGCAATAGGATGACTTCACGCTGCTCCACGGGCAGTTCGTCCAATGCCATCTGTAGCTGGCGGCGCTGTTCGAATTCGGACAATTGCCGTTCGGGCGTATTCGGGTCAGCCAACCGGGCGGTGCGCTCATCGGCATCATCGGGAGCAGCGGGGCGGTGTTTGGAGGCACGCCAGTGGTCGTTGAGACGATTATGTGCGATGCGGAACAGCCAAGTACGGAACATTGCTTCCGGTTTCCAGGTGGCCCGGGCAGCGATCACGCGTTGCCAGACATCCTGGAACAATTCGTCGGCCACTGCCGGATTGCGCAGTTGTCGCATCAGGAAGCGGTATAACGGCCCGCGGTGACGCGAGTACAAAGTTTCAAATGCGCATAGATCTCCGGCAGCATAAGCCAGCATCAGGGATTCATCGTCAGGAGTCGCGGCAGCATTCACGCCCGTTAGCCTAAAGCCTTGCGGCCTTCCGGCAAAGTGCCCGATGCCGGAATGAGTCGGTGCGAGTGCAATGGCGGTGAGCATGATAGGGCAAACGCATGGTCATCCTGGTCGGGGTTTTACCACGGGTTGTCGTTCAGGTCATGCTTCGAGATGCGATGATGACGCGAACCTCCACGACCAGGGATGGGAACCTCGGATGCGACCATCGATCCAATGATTTCCATCGGGCAACCACTAGAATATGCCAATGCACGCCATGCCTTCCGCCATACCCTCTCCGTCTGTTCTTGGCCCATTACCGCGCCGGGTCACCCGGCAAATCGACATAGGCGGCGTTCTGGTGGGCGGTGGTCAGCCGGTGGTGGTGCAATCGATGACCAACACCGATACGGCCGATGTCGCTGCTTCGGTCAGGCAAGTGGCGGAGTTATGGCGTGCCGGTTCGGAACTGGTTCGACTGACGGTCAATACTCCGGCGGCGGCGGCGGCGATTCCCAAGATTCGCGATAAATTGATGTTGCGCGGCATCAGCGTGCCATTGATCGGTGATTTTCATTACAACGGTCATCAGCTCTTGCTCGATGAGCCTGCTTGCGCGGAGGCGTTGGCCAAATATCGGATCAATCCGGGCAATGTGGGTTTCGGTAAGAAAAAGGATGCGCAATTCGCCGCGATCGTTGAAATGGCGATCAAATACGATAAGCCGGTGCGCATTGGCGCCAATTGGGGGTCGTTGGACCAGGCACTGGCGGCGAAGTTGATGGACGAAAATGCCGGACGCGACCGTCCTTGGGATGCGGGCCAAGTATTGCGCGAAACCTTGATTCGTTCCGCACTCGACTCGGCCGAGCGGGCGGTCGAGTTGGGACTGCCGCACGAACGCATCGTTTTGAGTTGCAAGGTCAGCGGGGTACAGGAGTTGGTGGCGGTTTATCGCAGTCTGGCGTCGCGCGGCGATTATGCCTTGCATCTGGGATTGACCGAAGCCGGTATGGGTAGCAAAGGAATCGTTGCCTCGACGGCGGCGCTGGCGATGCTGTTACAGGAAGGAATCGGTGACACCATTCGCGTCTCATTGACGCCTGAACCCGGCCAATCACGTACTCAGGAAGTGATCGTTGCACAGGAATTGCTGCAGACTACTGGGTTGCGTGCATTCACGCCGCTGGTGACGGCGTGTCCAGGCTGTGGCCGTACCACCAGTACTTCCTTTCAAGAACTGGCCAAAACGGTACAAGAGCACGTCCGTACGTGTATGCCTGAATGGCGCATGCGTTATCCCGGCGTAGAGAATCTGACTTTGGCGGTCATGGGCTGCATAGTCAACGGGCCAGGAGAATCGCGCCAAGCCAATATCGGCATTTCGTTGCCGGGTACCGGCGAGGCGCCGTCCGCACCGGTTTTCATCGATGGGGAGAAGCGGGCCACTTTGCGAGGGAACAATATCACCGGTGAGTTCGTGGCTTTGATCGACGAATACGTGCGAACACGTTATGCGCCAAAATCGGATTGAAGCAGAGCTTCCGCGATTACGTTGGCCGGTGATTACGTTGGCCGCTTGCGGCTTGTGGCTGCCGTTGCTAGGACTGATGATCTTGGCGCTCGGAGTTCATAACGGTACGGACTGGTTTTTCGATGTGCCGCTATTGTTGAAACTGCACGCCGAAGCCACACCGTTACGCGACCATGTCTTCCTGTTTTTCAGCTATGTGGGCTATCGCTACGGTGTCGTGCCAGTGGGGGTCATGTTGGTATTGACGCTATGCATATTGCGTCACCGGCGCGAGGCGCTGTTTACCGCTGCCGCGTTGATCGGATCGGCAATGCTCAATTACGGCTGCAAACAGTTTTTCCAGCGTCCGCGTCCAGTGTTGTGGGAGTCGATCGCTCCGGAGATTTCCTATAGTTTTCCCAGTGGACACTCGGCGTTGTCGATGGCGTTGGCAACGACCGCGATGTTTCTTGCTTGGCATACGCGCTGGCGTTGGCCGATCTTGCCCATAGCATCGACTTTTGTCGTCGGTGTGGGCTTGTCCCGGTTATATCTGGGAGTGCATTATCCCTCGGATGTTTTGGCGGGCTGGTGTGTCGCTTTGGCCTGGGTGACAGGGATGTATCTGATGCTGTTCAGATGGCGGCGCCCTTGGCAGCCGGAGGCAGTACAAGCACACGGATGAGTGCCGGTTAGCCAAACCGCGTGGTCCGTGCAAAGAGCGGCAACCACTGCGGCTCGAATTTCAAACTGAGGCACTGTCGAAAAATGGATGCGGGTTGACGCGCCGGGCGACGATGATCATTTTTCTACCCGGCTTGATCGGACAGTATCGTCGGCTACGGCGTCCGTCGTCGGCTTGGCTCGATATGGCGGTATTGCTTCGTTTGGAGAATGCTCCCCTGGCGATTCGGTTGGATGTGTGCCGATGCGTACGCGAAGATATGCGGGTGTATGGTGCAGCGCGGCTGGCCTTGCCGAGATCGATGGCAGGACGGATTCGATGGAAGAGTTGCCGTGCTTGGCGGTACGGACACGAGTGGAACGGACGACAAGGGAGGACCGATCTGCTGCGCATCGATTTCGTCCATGCGGACGGCAGCACTGCTCGAAGCGCGGACGGCGCTTCGGACTGCAATGACCCCATTTCGTCTTATCGCTCGTTTATTGGATCGTATGATAGAAATACGGAGTGAATAACAGGGTATTGCCGTTGCTCCGCCGATGGTGAGGAGAGTTGGGTTGCGATGTCAGCACGGCAGCGAGTGCTTTACTGCTGGCGGGAATAAGGTTGCATCTCACGGCGCAATACGACAGTTTCAGGAGGGGCAGTGGCGTGTTCGTGCTTCATGGAAAGAAGCACGCGCCACTGTTTTTTTGAAAGTTTGGACGGTATCGCCGAGTTGGGAGCTCACCGTCTCGGCATGGAATTCGTGTCTACCGTAAAATTCGATCCGTGCCATGCCATGCCAGCCTGATGATTGTCGCTGGTGCAACGATGGAAACGGATGTCTATTCGGACACGGCAAGTGATCGAGAAAGAGGCGAATGCCGTCAGTCTTTGTATTTTTCCAGCCGTGCGGCCAATGCGTGCAGCGCCGTTTGCGTGTCCGTCTGATACCAGGTATCAAGAAGCGCCTGTTCCAGTCGAAGATTGTCCGGATGCAGTGCGTCGATCAGGTCGGCGCGCATGGTAGTACGGGTCTGCAACATCGGCTGTCGCGGAAGTTTCGATAGCGCTTCCAGCCATGCGATGGCGCGCGAGGTAGTTTCCGCCTTATCCGCAAGTTCGTCCACGAGTCCAATCTGCAACGCTTGCTCGGCGGGGATCATGGCGCCGAACAGAAGCAGACGTTCGGACCAGCGCTGCCCGACGGTGCGGCGCATCAGATGCTGTACGCTTTCGGGGACCGCCAGGCCCACCTGGACTTCATTGAGGCCAATCAGATAAGGCCGGTTCGGGTCGGGGCTGCGCGTCATGATCCGATAATCGCAGCATAGCGCCAGCAAACATCCGGCAGCCGGGGCGTGGCCGCCGATCGAGGCTGCTACGGGGGCCGGCGACCCGGCCAACGCGCGCGCTATATCGAAAAAACATTCCAGCTGTTGAGCAGTGCCTGTTGGTCGTTGCCGTGTGCCAGCAGGTACGGTACGTCCATGCCTGCGGAAAAAATGCCTTCCCCGCCGGATAGGACGATGCCTTGCACATCGTCGGAAAATGCCTGGCTTAGTGCATCGAGCAGTGCGATGCACAGCGGGGTATTGAATGCGTTGACAGGTGCGCGCGATAGTTTCAGCTCACGGATCGATCCATGATCCAGGACTCGTACAAGCGAGGACATTCACCGGGTCTCCACAATATCTGTTGAGTATAATAAAGCGATGAATATGAAACCTATCTGTGGTTGGGCGGCAGTGCTCCTGGCAGGCATGATGTGCGGTGGCGTGCAAGCCGCTGAAGAAGCAAAGCGGCAGTGCGAGCCGGTATGGGAAAAAGGCTGGATCCGTTTGCCGCCTGCTCCGATGGCAATGCTGGGGGGGTTCGGGCACATTCGGAATAAATGCGATCAGCCGATGGCCATCGTTTCGGTCAGTAGCCCGTTGTTTTCCGATGTGTCGTTGCATGAAACCCGGTTGGTTGACGGTGTCAGCCAAATGCGCGAGGTGGAGCGTCTGCCGGTCAGTCCGGGCAGAAGCGTCCAGTTGCAGCCGGGCGGTTTGCATTTGATGCTGATGGAGCCCACGAAGGTGCTGGAAGAAAACGAAGTCGTGCCGATCAGCTTGACTTTGGAGGATGGGCGGACGATCCACGGTCAATTGCGGGTGCGCAAAACGGCGCCTCGGTAAAGGGCCGCCGGACGGTACAGCGTGCCGCCGCTTCGCCGACGGCTCGATTCCAAATCCGCAACGTCTGATCGATGAATCGATCGATGACGGTTCGTGTCTGCGAGTTCTGCCGGTTTGTTCGCGGTATCGTTTGCAGCATGTCTTGAGCTTTGCGAATTGCCGTGCTGTGGAGCATTGTTCTCTCGCTCTCTGAAAAGTCGCAGGGATCCGGTGCTTCGACGCACGAGACGCGCTTGTCCTATCGGGCCGGATGCTTTCGGATTTCGAGATGGACCATTTGTTTGGATTTGTTTGGAAAAGACTCGCGTCCTGGGTCCTTCATTACAAACCCGCCATGCACAGATACTTGATGGTCAGGTAATCGTCGATTCCGTAACGGGAACCCTCGCGACCGAATCCAGATTGTTTGACTCCGCCGAAAGGAGCGACTTCCGTAGAAATCAGGCCGGTGTTGATTCCTACCATGCCGTAGTCCAGTGCTTCGGCGACTCGCCAGATACGACCGATGTCGCGGCTGTAGAAATAACTGGCAAGCCCATATTCGGTATCGTTGGCCATAGCGATGACTTCCGCATCGTCATGGAAACGAAATAGCGCGGCGACCGGACCGAACGTTTCCTCCTTGGCGAGTTCCATGCCGGTATGGGCGTCGGCGATGATGGTCGGTTCGAAGAATGTATATCCCAGCGGATGCGGATGCCCGCCGAGCAATAGCCGTGCGCCTTTTCCCAATGCATCGTCGATATATTCTTGGACCTTGGCGACCGCTTTGCCGTCGATGAGCGGGCCTTGCGCCACGTCCGGATCGATGCCGTTGCCGATCTTGAGCTTGGCGACGGCCGCTACGAGCTTGCCGGCAAATGCATCATAGACATCATTGTGGATATAGAAGCGATTCGCACAGACGCAGGTCTGACCGGAATTTCTAAACTTGCATGCGATCGCGCCTGCCACCGCGGCATCCAAATCGGCATCCTCGAAGACGATGAACGGAGCGTTTCCTCCTAGTTCCATCGACAATTTCTTCAACGTGCCGGCGGACTGCCGCATCAATTGCCTGCCGACTTCGGTGGAGCCGGTGAAGCTCAGTTTCCGTACCCAGGGATGATGCGATAGTTCTCCGCCGATGGCATCGGCCGAGCCGGTCACTACGGAAAATATTCCCGCCGGGATACCCGCGCGTTCGGCCAATGACGCCAGGGCCAAGGCCGAATAGGGCGTTTGAGAGGCGGGCTTGACCACTATCGGACATCCTGCGGCAAGCGCCGGCCCTGCCTTGCGCGTGATCATCGCGGCGGGGAAATTCCACGGAGTGATCGCAGCGCAGACTCCGACCGGCTCTCGAATCACGACGATTCGCCGGTCGGCGCTGGGTGACGGGATAGTGGTGCCGTAAATGCGCTTGCCTTCTTCGGCAAACCACTCGATGAAACTGGCGGCATAAGTGATTTCGCCGCGCGATTCCGCCAGCGGCTTGCCTTGTTCCAACGTCATCAGTAAAGCCAAATCCTCCCGGTTCGCCAATATCGACTCATGCCAGCGGCGCAGAATGATGCTGCGTTCCTGAGCTGTACGCGCGCGCCAGCCGGACCACGCCTGGTTGGCCGCTTCGATGGCACGGCGCGTTTCGGACTCGCCCATTTTTGGAACATGGCCAAGTGTCTCGCCGTTGGCGGGATTGACGACGGCAAATGTCGCGCCGGAGTCCGCATCGCACCAACGGCCGGCGATATAAGCGCGTTGTCGAAACAGTTCAGGATCTTTCAGCTGAATCACGGTTTGCTCCAGGTCAAGAGAAGGGATGGTGCGCTTCGTTTTCCGGCAACCATGATGCGACCATCGATGATGCAATCACGTGAACGTGAAACATGTATTGGCTTTTCGAACGCGCCATCCGGGAAATACGGCGGACAGGAATGGCCGATGGCCGAAACCGGGCCGGTCACCGTGTCGGTTGCGTAACTTGGATGCAGGATAGAATGTCGAAGAATGTAATAGTCTCCGTATGCCGGGTTATCGGATAGTACTTTTCGTTGATTTTCTGGAGTTGTTCCATGGAGCATTCTTCCGCGCATTCGCATTCACATGCGCACTCGGGACATCATCATAGTCATGTTCCCAAGAGTATTCGCTATGAGCGCCCGCTTTGGATAGCCTTGGGGCTGACCGGGCTGTTTCTGGTGGTCGAAGTCATCGGAGCATTTTGGTCCAACAGTCTGGCATTGTTATCGGACGCTGCGCATATGGCGACCGATACATTGGCGCTGGTGGTCGCATTGACTGCTGTGCGTTTGAGTCGCCGTCCTCCGGATGCGCGGCGAACCTATGGTTATGTTCGTTTCGAGGCGTTTGGCGCACTAGTCAACGGTGGGCTGCTGTTCGTGGTGGCCGGCTACATTCTATGGGAGGCTTGGGCACGCTTCCGGCAGCCTCAGGAAGTGGCATCCGGGGTCATGTTGACGATCGCAGTGATCGGGTTGGTGATCAATCTTATTTCGATGCGACTGTTGTACGCAGCCAGCAATGAGAGTTTGAACATCAAGGGCGCCTATCTTGAAGTATGGAGCGACATGCTGGGGTCGCTGGCGGTCATCGTTGGCGCCGTGATCATCCGTTTTACCGGTTGGACTTGGGTCGATCCGGTGCTGGCTGTGCTGATCGGCTTATGGGTATTGCCGCGAACTTGGATATTGGTTCGTGAAGCTGGACACGTGCTGATGGAGGGCGTACCCAAGGGATTCGACTTGCCGGCGTTGCAGCAGGCTTTACTGACGTACCCGGGCGTTACCGGCATTCACGATCTGCATGTCTGGTCTTTGGCGTCGAATACGCCGGCAATGACGGCACATGTGGTGGTTGACGATCGGATCGATACGGATGCGGCATGCCGTGGTTTGAGGGAACTGTTGCAGCAGCATTTCGGTATCGAACATGTTGCGTTGCAGATGGAATATGGACATTGTGGCGGTGAATCCTGTAGTACTGCGGCGCATTTTCGTTGAAGCGGACAGTGACGAAATAATGGGCCGATTGCGTTTCTTCTCGTTGGACATTCATTTTTCTCGTTCACGGAATTGCCGTCGATGACCGTCCCTACCGATCGCCGATTGCGGCACGTGGCTGAAAAGCTCGGAGCATGTTTGCGGGCGGAAAATATTCGCCTTGCTGTGGCCGAAAGCTGTACCGGAGGGTGGATCGCGAAAATGATCACCGATGTTGCTGGTTCTTCCGAATGGTTCGATTGCGGTCTGGTGACCTATAACAATGCAGCCAAATGCGTCTTCCTAGGCGTGTCCCGGGAAACGCTTGATGCATACGGTGCGGTCAGCCGGGAAACTGCTTTGGAAATGGTCAAAGGCGTGCTGATGCATTCGATGGCCGATATTGCCGTCGCCGTAACGGGTATTGCCGGCCCTGCGGGCGGAACTGCGGACAAACCGGTCGGTACGGTGTGGATTGCCTGGGCGCGGCGCGAGGGCGACGTTCGTTCGCAGGTATTTCACTTCGCAGGCGATCGTGATGCCGTGCGCAGGCAGACGGTAGTAGAGGCTCTATGCGGAGTGGCTGCATTGCTTGGTTGATGGGGCGTTGCCATTGGTAGCATGGCGGGGCGTTCGAACACGTATTCAAACAGAGGAGTTCCTCGAACATGATGTGGGAGACACTGGATACGGTGCGTGATCTGGGGCGGATTCATGAAATCGCCTCGGTATTGATCCGCTATGGATTTGGCAATCTGGTGCAGCGCATCGGAGTTGCCGGTGTTCTGGAACGTGCTGGACGGTTATTGCACTGGCAGGGTGCGGAAGAATATCTGACGATGAGCACCTCGGTGCGGTTGCGACGAGCATTGGAAGATCTGGGGCCCACCTTCGTGAAGTTGGGGCAGGTGCTGGCGACGCGCGTCGATCTTTTACCGCCGGATTGGATTGCCGAACTCAGCGAGTTGCAGAGTTCGGTCCCGGCGCTGCCGTTCGACGAGATCCGGCCGCAATTGGTCGAAGATCTGGGGGATGATCTGGAAAATGTGTTTGCGCGTTTGGATACGCAGCCGTTGGCGGCGGCATCGCTGGCCCAGACCCATCGTGCCTGGTTGAAAAATGGCGATCCGGTCGTATTGAAAGTCCGCAGGCCGGGAATCAAGGAGGTCATCGAAGCGGATCTGCGTCTGTTGACGCGATTAGCAGAAATCGTGGAATCGCAGTTGCCGGATTTCAAGCGCTATCACCCGAAGGATGTCGTCAGACAATTCACGTTATCATTGCGTCGGGAATTGGACTTCGCCGCCGAGTGCCGTAACGCCGAACGTATCGCTGCCAACTTCGAGGAATGCGATCAGCTGGTCATTCCCGGCGTCTATTGGCAGTGGACACGCGAACGCCTCAATATCCAGGATTTCCTGCAAGGTATTCCCGGCAATGATCTTGCGGCGGTGGACGCGGCCGGCATGGACAGAAAGCAACTCGCCAGGACCGGTGCCGGGTTGACTTTGAAAATGGTCCTGGAGGATGGTCTTTTCCACGCCGATCCACATCCCGGCAATGTTTTCTATCTACCTGAAGGCCGGATCGGATTGATCGATTTCGGCATGGTCGGGCGGGTTTCTGAGCAACGCCGCTTTCAAGTCGCGCTATTGCTGCACGGGCTGGTCCGTCAGGATCCCGAAGCGGTCGTCGATGTATTGCTGGATTGGACCGGCAATGCGCTAGATGTGGATGAAGCCCGATTGCAAATGGATGTCAGTACATTCGTCAATCAGTATCACGGCGTTCCTCTGAAAGAGTTGCGCATCGGGGTGATGCTGTCCGATATCACCAGTATTCTGCGCGATCATGGTTTGGCATTGCCAGGGGATTTGGCATTGATGATCAAGACTTTTCTTACTTTGGAAGGTTTAGGGAGATCGCTGGATCCGGATTTCGATATGGCCAGCGAAGCGCGTCCCTATTTGGCACGCGTACTGTTGCAGCGTTATTCCCCGCATGCGTTGCTGCGGCGCAGCCGGCAGACATTGGTCGGCGCACTGGACCTATTGGGCGACCTACCGAGGGATCTGCGTCGTTTATTGCAAGCGGCACGGCGAGGTCGCTTGCAGATGCAGATCGAAACCAAATCTTTGAAGGCTTTCGGAGATCAGGTGAACCGGGCAGCCAATCGGTTGACGGTGGGGATCGTTGCCGCTGCGTTGATCATTGGCTCTTCGATCGTGGTCAACAGCTCATCGGGCCGAGGATTGTCGGTTATGGCGTTGTCTGGCTTTGTCATTGCCGCGATCTGTGGCGTCTGGATATTGTTTTCGATCTGGAGAAGCGGGCGCAAATAAACGGCAGCATTTTGGGCTTACGTGGAGGAGACGAGAGGTATTGACTTGATCACAATTAGTAGCAATACTACTAATATGCAATTAAGTGATACTCAACAAGCCATTTTGGCGATGATCACCGACCGGATTGAGCGTGACGGCATGCCTCCATCGCAGACCGAGATTGCCAGGGCGTTCGGATTCAGCAGTGTGCGCGCCGCGCAATATCATCTGGAAGCGCTCGAGGTGGCAGGCGCCATCGAACGCGTCCCGGGCCGAGCTCGCGGGATTCGTTTGTTGCACACACGCCAGTCTCCATTGCCGGATGCGGCTTTGCGCTTGCCGATCTTGGGCCGTGTAGCCGCAGGCGTCCCGATCGGCGCTGATGCGCCGGAGCTGGCGGAGGATTACGTTATTTTGGACGCGGTGCTGTTTTCGCCGAAGCCCGACTATCTGCTTCAAGTCAAGGGCGATTCGATGCGCGATGAGGGAATCTTCGATGGCGACCTGATAGGCGTCCATCGCACTGCCGATGCACGCTCCGGGCAGATAGTCGTTGCTCGCGTCGAAAATGAGATTACCGTGAAACTCCTGAAAATCGGGAAGGATTGTATCCGGCTGTTGCCGCGCAACCCTGATTACAGGCCAATAGTAGTGCAGCCGGATCAGGATTTTGCCATTGAGGGTTTGTATTGTGGCTTGGTCAGACCGAATCGTTGATCGGTTTGACGAGGTCATTTTCAACTGCGAGGTCTTTTCCGATAGTACCGTGCATGAAATCCCTCTACTCCCTTTTACGGCTACGGAATATCGTGATGACTGCGTTGGACGTCGCAGTCTATGCGACGGCACTCCGGCAAACTGGCTCCATTCGATAAACCATTTTTGAGAACGACATGATGGATGAAAACAAGAAACGTGCGCTGGCTGCCGCTTTAAGCCAGATTGACAAGCAATTCGGCAAAGGTTCGGTGATGCGCATGGGCGATCGCATAATCGAAGCGGTCGAAGTCGTTCCGACAGGGTCGTTGATGCTGGATATCGCCTTGGGAATCGGCGGGCTGCCAAAAGGCAGAGTGGTGGAAATCTACGGGCCGGAATCTTCCGGCAAGACGACACTTGCGTTGCAAGCTATTGCCGAGTGTCAGAAGCAAGGAGGCACTGCCGCTTTTATCGATGCCGAGCATGCACTTGATCCTATCTATGCGGCCAAACTTGGCGTGAATGTCGACGAATTGCTGTTGTCGCAACCGGATACCGGCGAACAGGCGCTGGAAATCGCCGATATGCTGGTACGCTCTGGCTCCATCGATATCGTCGTGAT
>JAITWM010000028.1 GCA_031285265.1 Lysobacteraceae bacterium | reverse complement strand
CACCATCTGGAACTGTTCGCTGATGTACTGACTGCCTGGATTCGAGTGGTGTAGCACTTCATGGGGGCGGCCTCGCCGATGCAATGCCATCATCAGCGTATCTATGACCAACTGTGCGGTCATCGTGGCCTGCATCGACCAGCCGACGACGCGCCGTGAGTACAGGTCCATCACCACTGCAACACAGAGCCAACCCTCAGCGGTCCAAACGTAGATAAAGCCGGCTACCGGGGCACTGGTTCAGCTTGAGGCGATCGCCGCGGAGTCCTCGACTTCTATCGTCGCCTCGGGATCAAGTCGATAAGCCGATTGTCGTGCGGCTTACCGACTTGATCATCGTTTTGTTTCGCTCCCGCGTATGCAGCCGTTTGTCTGCATTGATGCACGGGCAGGCGGTGCGTCAAAGTGGATTAAGGCTAGCCGCTTAGCTACGCAACGGTAATGTCAAACTGAGATGCTCATTGAAGGGGGCAGGTGGTTCGGAGTGCTTGTGAGGACTACAATGCCAATCTCGTGTCTTCATACTTCCGTCTCGGAGCCCCGATGTATCCGCGTAACTCTCGAATTCAAGACTATGATCCGGAACTGTTCGCTGCCATCGCTGCAGAACGTCGACGCCAGGAGGATCATGTCGAGTTGATTGCAAGCGAAAACTACGCCAGTCCTTGTGTTTTGGAGGCACAGGGAAGCGTGCTGACCAATAAGTATGCCGAGGGATATCCGGGGAAGCGGTATTACGGCGGATGCGAATTCGTAGATGTTGCGGAGCAGCTTGCGATAGACCGGGTCAAAATGTTGTTCGGTGCGGATTATGCGAACGTACAGCCGCATTCCGGCTCTCAGGCCAATCAGGCGGTCTATTTTGCTCTGTTGAATCCCGGCGATACTTTGTTGGGAATGTCGTTGGCGCATGGCGGACATTTGACTCACGGGGCCAAGGTGAATATCAGTGGCAAGGGTTTTAACGCGGTCCAATATGGTGTCGATGATCAGGGATTGTTGGATTACGACGAAATAGAGCGGTTGGCGATAACGCATCAGCCGAAAATGATCGTCGCTGGTTTTTCTGCTTATTCTCAGGTAATGGACTGGGCGCGTTTCCGGGCGATTGCCGATAAAGTGAATGCGTATTTGTTTGTCGATATGGCGCATGTCGCGGGTTTGATCGCGGCGGGTGTTTATCCGAATCCGTTACCGTATGCCCATGTCGTCACATCGACGACGCATAAGACGCTGCGCGGTCCTCGCGGCGGTCTTATCCTGGCGAAGAATGCGGGTGAGGCTATCGAAAAGAAATTGCAGAGCATGGTCTTCCCGGGAATTCAGGGGGGACCTTTGATGCATGTCATTGCCGCCAAGGCCGTGGCTTTCAAGGAGGCGTTGGAGCCGGAGTTCAAGGAATATCAGCAGCAGGTGGTGAAAAATGCCAAGGCTATGGCGATGGCATTGATGCGGCGGGGATATAAGATCGTTTCCGGCGGCACGGAAAACCATTTGATGCTGATCGATCTCATCGGCAGGGATGTCACCGGGAAGGACGCCGAATCCGTATTGGGCAAGGCGCATATCACGACCAACAAGAATTCTGTGCCGGGAGATCCGCGATCGCCGTTTGTCACTTCCGGGTTACGTATCGGCAGTCCTGCGATCACTACACGCGGATACAAGGAAAATGACGCGGCTGAACTGGCGGAGTGGATTGCCGATGTTCTGGATGCTTCCACGGATGAGAATGTGATTGCTCAAGTGCGCGAAAGGGTGCAGGCACAATGTAAGCGCTTTCCGGTTTATGGCGATGCATGAGTTCGTCCGGTCGCCGAGGATTCAATTTGGCCGAGATCGTAACGCCGGGATTTCCGGACAGTTGCATGGGATAAACCGACGGCTTTATCGGAGAGTGTGATCGGTCTCGTCGGCCTTATCGTGTAGATGGGACAAATCGCTAATCGGTAACTTGCCGATGCTCTTGCTGTGAGGCGGTACGGGAGAACCGGGAATCATCGGTTGACTCTTTCTGCTTCGCCGATGGATGGGGAGTATTGCGGCGGTGGACGGTGCGGCCGGGGTTCCCCGTTGACGCTGGGCATTCTGACAGCGATGTCGATGGCGACGGTGGTATCGGCCATGATCGTATCGCAGGGGGAACTTTCCTGGTTTCAAAAAGAATGGAAGCCGATCTGTCATGGAGCGCGTTGATCGTCCGGCTTCGCATCTGATCCGAGTCCGATTCGTCGGGATGCCGCATATGGTGTTTCGTGGAATTCGGATGCCGAGTGGCGGCTTTTTTACAGTGATTGTTTTCCGGTTTGTGAAAACCGAATAGTAGCTGTATCGCGTCAGAGTGATGTGGCTTGGGCAGTGTCGATGAATATGCCGATGCTTTATCCGTTCGCGGCAGATCGAGAGCTGGCAATGGGATTTGCGGACAGGGAAATCCGTGACTGTCCATGATGGGGGTTATGTCTGTTTCGGCTTGGGCTCAGGCGCTGCCTTTTGCGCAGTATCGGACGTTATCGTATAGACTTCGAATGCCATGCACTGCCCTTTTTGCCAGCATACCGACACTCGTGTCATCGATTCCCGCGTTTCCGAAGACGGTGCAACGATTCGCCGCCGCCGCGGATGCGAAGCGTGCGGTGAGCGTTTCAGTACATTGGAAATCGTCGAGTTGAAATTGCCGACCATCGTCAAGAACGATGGCAGGCGCGAAGCTTTCGACGCAAGGAAACTGCGTACGGGTTTCGATCGGGCCTTGCAGAAGCGTCCGGTGTCGGAGGAGCGGATCGAAGCAGCGGTACGTTCGGTGGTGCATCAGATTCGCATGAGCGGTGAACGGGAATTGCCGTCATTGCGCTTGGGCGAATTTGTGATGAACGAATTGCGCAAGCTCGATCATGTCGGCTATGTACGTTTTGCTTCCGTCTATCGGCGTTTCGAGGATGTCGCCGATTTTCGAGAGGAAATCGAGAAACTGGAACGAGAGTTGCCGTCCAGCAGCAATCAGATGTCGCTACTGGAAATGGAAGCGGCGTCGGCGGAAAAGGGAAGGAAGCGTTGAGTTGTCGGGTAGTCGAAGCGCGCCTATCGACTTGAAGGCCGGCACGATTTGATCGAATACCGGGCGTTCGTCTTGCAAGCGGCATCGTGCATATTCTCACTGTCTCCTACATTGGCGGGCATGGTGATGACGCTGTGGATGATGGACCGGGATGAAGTGTTCAATGTGCGGAGTATTGGCTGATGAATGATCGTGATGCCGGTTTCAGTGCCCAGGATCAGCATTGGATGGAGCGGGCATTGCGGTTGGCCGAGTGTGGCACGTACACCACGCAACCGAATCCGCGGGTTGGTTGTGTGATCGTCCGCGATGGTCGAATAGTCGGCGAGGGATTTCATCGTTACGCCGGAGAGCCGCATGCCGAAGTGTTCGCTTTGCGAGATGCCGGTGCCCACGCTTGCGGCGCTACCGTCTATGTGACACTTGAACCTTGCGCACATCATGGCCGCACGCCGCCGTGCGCCGATGCATTGATCGATGCAGGCGTCGCCAGAGTCGTGGCCGCGATGCGCGATCCGTTTCCGTGTGTCGACGGAAGCGGCTTCGATAGACTTCGGGCGGCGGGAATAGAAGTGAGTTCTGGTTTGATGGAGTCGCAGGCGCGCGAGCTCAATTGCGGCTTTCTATCGCGGATCGAACGCGGACGTCCTTGGATTCGGGTGAAATTGGCCGCCAGCCTCGATGGTCGGATCGCCATGCCCGATGGCGAATCGAAGTGGATCACCGGAGAAGCGGCGCGTGCGGACGTACAGCGTTGGCGTGCGCGCAGTTCCGCAATTCTGACCGGAGCCGGTACTGTCCTGTCTGATGACCCTGCATTGACGGTACGCATCGATACCGATATAGCGTTCATTGCACCGTTGCGTGTGGTACTGGATTCCCGATTGCGCAGTCTGGCGCGCACGCGAGTCCGTACCGGCGATGCTGCCACGGTGTATGTGCATGCGCGGACGACGAGCCCCCCTGTGGACGTATCGGCCGAGTTCGTTGCCGTTGCTTCACAGGCCGGGCGACTGGATCTGAATGAAATATTCGGGCTGTTGGCCGAGCGCGGTATCAATGAAGTGCAGGTCGAGGCGGGCGCCACATTGTCGGGAGCATTGCTCAAGTCGGGTTGGGTCGACGAATTGTTGCTGTATCTGGCGCCTGTCGTACTGGGGGAGCGTGCGTTGCCGTTGTTCTCCGGAATGGAAATCGAACATATGGCACAACGATTGTCCATGCGAATCGTGGATACGATACAAATCGGCGAAGATTTGCGCTTGCGCTTGCATACTTATGGTGCGCAACCAGCGGATCGGTGATCGTCAATCATCGGGATTTCGTTCAAAACGCGCAGTCCGGACAACGTTACCCGGCCATATGGCATCGCTGATGGATAGGGGAGAAGCGCCTTGAAACGGCGGCGGCCATAGTGTTTCTTGTGCGGCGCGCTGGAAACCGCTGCGCAAGCCGACGTGGTATCGCGTGCGGCCTATATTTCGCTTGGTGGCCCCAAGCTCGAATCGAGGAGCAGAGGGTGTCCTCCCAGCATCTTTCCGCTTGCCCGCAATGGGCCTCGTAGTTTTCGACGATTGTGAAATTGTCTGGATCGATGGATCGGGGTGTTTCGTCCATGTGGCAATTCGTTGGCTGGCGGTCATGATGTGTAGTGTTAAACTGCCGGTCTCGGAAATATTCGAGAGCTGAACGTCTTCAGGGCAGGGTGGAATTCCCTACCGGCGGTAAGCGCCGCAGGCGCGAGCCCGCGAGCGCTTCCGGCCATGTCGGAAGGTCAGCAGATCCGGTTGGAATCCGGAGCCGACGGTCACAGTCCGGATGAAAGAAGACCGCTTGCCGTGGCCTTGGGTCGTGCGCATGCCGTTGCCTTGTGGCGTTTTTCGCAATCATTATGGCGCGGGAAACGTTATGTCTCATTGCAAAATGTCTGCGGCGCACATCCATTGCCGGGAGGTGTGTTGAATGTTTACTGGCATTATCGAAGGCGTCGGCCGATTGGCGGCACGTGAACCGATCGGCGGCGATGTCCGTCTGACGATCGAAACCGGAAACCTACCGTTCGAGGATGTCGCGTTGGGAGAGAGTATTGCGGTCAATGGCGTATGTCTGACCGTGATCGCGTTTGATGCGGCTTGGTATCAGGCCGATGCTTCCACGGAAACCTTGGCATTGACTACATTGGGCCGATTGCCGTTGGGTATGCCGGTCAACTTGGAGCGTGCGATGCGTCCGGGCGACCGTTTTGGCGGTCATCTGGTCAGCGGTCATGTGGATGGCATGGGCAAAGTCCGCGGCATTCATGAGGATGCGCGAGCGCAGCGGTGGCGGTTCGAGGCACCGCAGGATTTGCAGCGCTATATCGCCAAGAAGGGATCGATCTGCGTCGATGGCGTCAGTTTGACGGTCAATGCGGTCGATACGGAAGGGTTCGAGGTGGCTTTGATTCCGCATACGGTGGCGAACACGGCGTTTGCGCATACCGGGGACGGGGATGCGGTGAATTTGGAAATCGACCTGGTGGCGCGTTACGTCGAACGGTTGTTACATGGGGAAGGCGCATGACATTCGCGACGGTTCAAGAATTGCTGGAAGAGATCCGTGCCGGCCGGATGGTGGTACTGGTCGATGACGAGGACCGCGAAAACGAGGGCGATCTGATCATGGCGGCGGAGATGGTGAGGCCGCAGGACATCAATTTCATGGTCACGCACGGGCGCGGCCTGGTATGCCTGCCCCTGACGCGCGAACGTTGCACGCAATTGGGGCTGGGTCCGATGGTACGGGACAATACGTCGCAGTTCCGCACCAATTTCACCGTCAGCATCGAAGCGGCGGAAGGTGTCACGACCGGTATTTCCGCCTATGATCGGGCGCATACTATCCGCACGGCCGTGCGCCCGGATGCCAAACCGTCCGATCTGAGCCAGCCGGGGCATATTTTTCCGCTGATCGCGCAGCCGGGCGGTGTGTTGACCCGCGCTGGACATACCGAAGCCGGTGTGGATCTGGCGATGCTGGCTGGGCTGGAGCCGGCGGCGGTATTGGTGGAAATACTCAATGCCGACGGCAGCATGGCGCGGCGCCCGCAATTGGAATTGTTCGCGCGTGAGCATGGTTTGAAGATTGGGTCGATCGCCAATCTGATTGCTTATCGTCTGGAGACCGAACACACGGTCGAACGGGTCGATCAGCGCGATATCGACACGGAGTTCGGCCGGTTTTGTCTGTTTACTTACCGCGATCGGATTGCGCATGAGCTGCACTTCGCATTGACACGCGGTGATCTGAATGCAGAGCAGCCGACGTTGGTGCGCGTGCAGGTGGAAAATCCGCTGGTGGATCTGTTGCATTGGCGGCGCGACGATTTCGGCATCAGCAGCAGTGATGCGTTGCGCGTGATCGACGCAGAAAACCATGGCGTCCTGGTGGTATTGTCGGAGCCGCGGGATACCGACACATTGCTGGCGCGTCTGCGTGCGCAGCCGGAGAACCAGGCCAAGGACAAGGACAAGGATGTCGGACAATGGCGTCGCAACGGGTCCGGTGCGCAGATCCTGGCCGATCTCGGGTTGGGCAAACTGCGTGTGCTGGGTACGCCGCGCCGGCAGATCGGACTGGCCGGATTCGGTTTGGATGTCGTCGAATACGTGGCATTCGGAGAGCCGGGCGAATCCGCGGAGCCGTACTCGGAATGATCCGGGGACCGGCGATGGGCATCAGTGCCCAGGTGCGGTTTCGTTCATTTCAGCCATTGGGATCAGCGTGGATACGGGCTTGCATCCGGCTTGTTACACTGCTGGTTTTCGGCAAGCGAAAAACATGACTCATTACGAAGGCAATCTTCGCTATCACGCTGGAGCGCGTTTCGCGATCGTCGTCGGTCGTTGGAATGCCCGTATTACCGATGCGCTATTGGACGGCGCGCGACGTTGCCTGGCCGATCACGGCGTGCCGATGGAAGCGGTGGACGTGGTACGGGCGCCGGGAGCGTGGGAGTTGCCGTTGATCGCTGCCCGTTTGGCAGTTGGCGGTCAGCATGCGGTGATCATCGCATTGGGGTGCGTCATTCGTGGTGACACGCGTCATTACGAGCATGTCGCGGACAACTGTGCTGAGGGCCTGATGCGCGTCGCATTGGATTTTGGCATTCCGGTGCTCAATGGCGTGTTGGCAGTGGAGTGTTTCGAGGATGCGCAAGCACGTGCGGGTGGCCGTGCCGGGAACAAGGGAGAAGAAGTTGCTGCCACGGCATTGGAAATGGCCGATCTATCGGAGCACTTGCCATGAATCGGACCCGTCGCAACAGAAGCGGAGTCGATCCGGTACTGCGTGCCCGCGCGCGCAGGCGGGCGCTGCAAGCGTTGTATGCGTGGCAGGTTTCCGGCGGCGGCGCGGAGCAAATCATCGCGCAGTTCGCGCATGAACAAGCGCATGAGGTGGCCGATCTGGCGTACTTCGAAGATTTGATCCGGGGGGTACTCGAACATCGTGCGGCGTTGGATACCGCCTTGTCGGAATACTTGGATCGAACCGTCGAGGATGTCGATCCGATCGAGCGCGCGATTCTGCGTTTGGCCGCCTATGAGCTTCGTCACCGTCTCGATGTCCCTTACCGGGTAGTGTTGAACGAGGCGATCGAGATTGCCAAGCGTTTCGGGTCCGAGCATGGCCATACCTATGTCAATGGAGTGCTCGATCCTGCGGCGGCGGTGTGGCGGGCCGTGGAATCTCAGGGAACGGTACGTCAAGGATGACCGTGATGCCACCGTTTTCTCTATTGGCAAACGGATGGACCATCTTCCGATGATGGCTGTCGCGGAATTCGATTTGATTGAACGGATTCGCGCGCGGTCCACCGTGCGAGACGATGTTCTGCTCGGTATCGGTGATGATGCGGCATTGCTGCGGGTACCGGCTGGCCGAGACTTGGCCGTCAGCGCAGATACGTTGAATGTCGGCGTGCATTTCGCGGAATCCGCTTCCGCTGCTGATGTCGGCTGGAAATCGCTTGCGGTCAATTTGTCTGATCTGGCGGCGATGGCGGCGCAGCCGGCATGGTGTACGTTGGCATTGTCGATGCCGTCCGCCGATGAGCGGTGGCTGGAGGATTTCATCGACGGGTTTTTGACATTGGCGAAAATGCATGACATCGCCTTGGTCGGTGGCGACACCACATGCGGACCGCTTTCGATATCGGTGACGGTCATCGGCTGGGTCGAGCCGGGTAAGGCGTTACGCCGTGATCGCGCGCGGATCGGAGACGATGTCTGGGCAACGGGAACATTGGGCGATGCTGCGGCCGCGCTGCGATTATTGAATGGTGGCGACGAAGTACCGGAAGCATTGGCGCAGCGGCTGCAGCGGCCGTCGCCGCGGATAGGCGCTGGCAGAAAACTGTTGTCGTTGGCGCATGCTTGTATCGATCTGTCGGATGGTTTGCTGGCTGATTTGGGCCATATTTGCGAACGTAGCGGCGTGGGTGCGGAAATCGATCTGCCTGCGTTGCCGGCATCGGCGGCGCTGTGCGCGGCATTCGATGAACCGGGCCGTTGGGAGTTGCAGGCCGGCGGCGGCGACGATTACGAATTGTGCTTCACCGCGGCGGCAGCGGTGCGCGATGAGATTATCCATGCGTTGCGGGAGATCGATGTTCCGGGTGCCCGGATCGGCCGTATCACCTCCGGTTCGGGCGTGACCGCGCTGGATTGGAAGGGGAATGCTTGGCCCATGTCCCGGCGCGGTTATCAGCATTTTTCTTGAAGTGTCGTGCAAATACGCTTACTTGCGTGATCGGAATATGCCCATTTTCGACGGGCTGTGCTAAGAATGATTTATCACCTGCAGAGGAAAGACATCGTGTATCAGCAGATACTCATTGCAACAGATGGTTCGGAGCTTGCTTCCAAAGGGGTGGAGCAAGGTTTTGGATTGGCCGCCGCACTGAATGCGGAAGTGCTCGTCATCACGGTTTCGGAGCCGTGGATGCCGAATTTCGGCGATGCGTTGGCATGGAATACCGGCGCCAGCGTATTGGCCGATTACCAGAAAACCAACGAAGATGCGGCACAGAAGGTGCTGGCGGCGGTCATGGAAAAAGCGGCGGCGGCAGGAGTCAGATGCCGGACTCGGCATATTCCCAACCGCTATCCGGCCGAAGCCATCATCGAGACTGCCGACGAAGAAAACAGCGATCTGATCATCATGGCGTCGCATGGCCGTCGTGGACTGGGCAAGCTGTTGCTTGGAAGCCAAACCAATGCCGTATTGCCGCACAGTAAGATCCCGGTATTGGTTGTGCGCTGACGGTTTTTCCATGAGCGTCATGGCAGGAGGATAAAACCATTCCCGTGTTTGCGCCGGTGTGCCGCTATTGGAAAATGCATCGCTGACAGGGCATTCCCGGCGTTCGTATATCGTGCTCCGGTCCTGTTCAACGGAATGGGAGAGCCGCATTGTTTTCCATCAAATTCTGGAGAGGATTATGTTCCAACGTATTCTTATCGCAACAGATGGCTCCGAGTTGGCAGGAAAAGGGGTCGATAAAGGCTTGGACCTGGCAAAGCAGATAGGGGCGGAAGTGCTGTTTCTTGTCGTGACCGAGCCATGGGCGCCGGGATTCGATGAAGCGGTGGCCTGGAGTCCGAACTCCGTCGTACTCAAGGAGTATCAGAAATCCAATGCGGAAATGGCGCGTGGAATTTTGGACGGGGTATCGGCCAAGGCGGTGGAACTGGGCGTGGAGTACCAGACCTTGCATCTGCCGGATCGTTACGCGGCCGATGCCATTATCGAAACATGCACCCAGAGAGATATCGATCTGGTGGTGATGGCGTCGCATGGCCGGCGCGGTCTGGGCAAGCTGCTATTGGGCAGTCAGACGCAAATGGTATTGACGCACAGTACCATCCCGGTACTGGTCATTAGATGATGCGCCGTGCCGCGCCAGGGAGTTGTGGCAGGCAAGTGAATTCGTGAAGCGCCCAGAAGGGTTGCGAAAGAGAGTGGAAACCGGGAGACACGACATATCTCCGGGCGGCTTTCCGCAGTTTGTATTCTCGATGCGCCGCGGTCGGCGGGTATCGTATCTACCGTAGCGGCGGGATGCTCGCGATCGCCGGGAGCGTCATGCGAGGCCTGTCAGATGCTCATAAAGAATGGCGGCGCCGATGAGTATCAGGATGATTCCGCCGACGGTTTCGGCGCGTTTCCCGACCAGTATGCCAAGCACGCGTCCGAGCATGATGCCGATCGTGACCAGCGTGAAAGTGGTCAACGCGATCACCGAGGCGACGACAAGGATATTGGCATCCAGGAAGGCCAAGGTCACTCCGATTGCCATCGCGTCGATGCTGGTGGCGAATCCAGTCGTTGCCAATCCCCAGAAACCATGCCGTGCGGCCGGTTCGTCGCTTTCTTTTTCTTGCTGAAAGCTGGCATAGATCATATGGGCGCCGAGCAGACAGAGGACCGTGAAAGCGATCCAGTGGTCCCAAGCAGCGATATACCGCGAGGCCGCCATGCCCAGCAGCCAGCCGATCAGCGGCGTCAATCCTTCGATCACGCCGAAGATGATGCCGGCGCGCAATGCCTGACTGAAACGTGGCCGTTGCATTGCCGCGCCTTTGCCGACCGCTGCGGCGAACGCGTCGGTGGACATTGCAAGGCCGATCAGAAGAATGGAAATGGGGCTCATGGCGCTTTGGCTCCGGGTCGGCGTTTATCGCAACGGCATTGCACGCATCCGACCTCGGTCGCGTGGACAAGCCGTTGGTCTCGCCAATCCGAATGATGTCCGCGCCATGGCCGATGGAGGCCAAGTATGTTGACGCGAACGCTCTCCGACAACGGCGGAAAGCAGGCTACTCCCCAAAGGGACGCAGAGGATAGCATGTCCGGGCGCGGCATCGGTAGGCTCAATGAAAATACGAGCAGCGCAGGATCGTTAGCATCGCGCCGGCTTTTTTTTCACTTACAGCGGCGTTTTTCTGGTGTGCGATATGTTCGTACAGATGTCCTCCAAGCACTTCCATCATTAGAGTTCGCGCCGCGCCGCGGATCGCGGCGATCCTGAGTCAGGACGGCGGTACAGTCGGTTCCGGCTTCGAGTGCTTTTCCGATGCCGGGATCTGGTCCTTGATTCCACCGAAGTATTTTCGTGACAGACTTTCGATGTGCTGGTACATGTCAGTGTCGAGGCCAATCTTCCTGATATCGATGCGGTGGTATCGCCATCGTGAGTAGACGGTGGCCGAGCGGCTCGCGCTGTTCTGACGACAGGTGTGCAATGTGCGCGTCGATCATGTCATCCGCAGGAGTCGTGATCGGGCGGTGCTTCACGCCATCGCGTGATTCGATGGCGGCTCGTCCAATTCCAAGAAACCGCCGGACTGGCGATGCCACAGCTGCGCATACAGGCCGCCGTGCGCCAGCAGCGTCTCGTGTGTTCCTTGCTCGACGATATGTCCCTGGTCCATCACGACCAGACGATCCATCGCCGCGATCGTCGAAAGCCGGTGCGCGATGGCGATGACGGTTTTGTTTTCCATGAGTGCGTATAGGTTTTCCTGGATGACTGCTTCGACTTCCGAATCCAGTGCCGAAGTCGCTTCGTCCAGAACCAGGATCGGTGCGTTCTTCAACAGTACGCGCGCGATTGCGACACGTTGGCGCTGTCCACCCGACAATTTGACACCGCGCTCGCCGACATGGGCGTCGTAGCCGTGCTGTCCTTTGGCATCGACCAGGTGTTGGATGAAATCGTGCGCATTGGCTTGTCTGGCGGCTTCGACCATTTCCGCTTCGGCGGCATCAGGGCGTCCGTACAACAGGTTTTCGCGCACCGAGCGGTGCAATAAGGAGGTGTCTTGGGTGACCACGCCGATATTGGCGCGCAGCGAGTTTTGCTTGACGCTGGCGATGTCGATTCCGTCGATGCGCACCGAACCGCTTTCGCAGTCGTAGAAACGAAGCAGCAAATTGACCAGGGTCGATTTGCCGGCGCCCGAACGGCCGACCAGACCGACTTTCTCCCCCGGCGCGATATGCAGATTCAAATCTTCGATGACGCCGCCGCGTTTACCGTAATGGAATCGGACATGGTCGAAACGGATATCGCCGTGCACTTTGGGCAACGATTCTGCATTCTCGGCGTCGGCGACCACCGCCGGCAGCGAGATGGAACTGATGCCGTCTTGCACCGTGCCGATATTCTCGAACAACGCCGTCATTTCCCACATGATCCACTGCGCCATACCCATCAGCCGCAATGCAAAGGCAATCGCGACGGCGATCGCGCCGACGGTGACGATTTCGTGCATCCATAGCATGATGCCGAGCGTCGCCACGCTGAACAACAACAGCATGTTCAATATGATGTTGCTGGTGTCGACCAGTGTCACCAGCCGCATTTGCCGGTGGACGGTCTTCAGGAAGTCGTCCATTGCATCGTGCGCATAATCCTCTTCGTGTGAAGAGTGCGAGAACAGTTTGACGGTGGCGATGTTGGTGTAACTGTCGACGATGCGTCCGGTCATCATCGCGCGTGCGTCCGCCTGTTCCTGCGCGACGCGGTTGAGCCGCGGGACGAAGTGGCGCAGCAGCATGGCATAGGAGATGATCCAGACGGCGAACGGCAGCATCAGTCGCCAGTCGGCCGCCGCGGCGACGATCAGCGCGCCAGTGAAATACACCAGCACATAATTGCCGACATCCAGCAATTTGATCACGGTTTCTCTGACAGCCAGCGAAGTTTGCAGCAGCTTGGCGGCGATGCGTCCGGCGAATTCGTCCTGGAAATAACTCATCGACTGACGCAATAGATAGCGGTGCGCTCGCCAGCGGATACGCATCGGGAAATTGCCCAGCAAGGTCTGATGGATGGTTGCTGCGTTGAAAAAGCAGATGACCGGCATCACCACCAGAACCACGGCCGCCATCAAGACGAAGAGCCAGCCTTCGTCGGCGAGCAGCGTAGCGGGCGTATGACTGGACAGACGGTCGACGATCGAGCCGGTGAACGAATACAAAGCCACTTCGATAATGGCGATCGCCGCCGATAGCACCGCCATCAGCAACAGCCATTTTTCCGAGCCGCGCATATAGTAGCGGCAGAATGCGAACAGTGTTTTCGGCGGCTGGGTGGGTGGGTCGTCCGGATAGGGATTCAGCCGGGTTTCGAACCAGCGGAACATGTGTGCGTATTTCCAAATGATCGGGAGCGGTGCGTATAGGGCAGGACGCCGAGCCGCATCCGCGACCGGATGAGTGATCACGAATTGTATCGTTGTTTGGAATGTTCGCGGCGCGCCGATGGGTGGCAGTTCAGATGAAAGACGGACCCGTCCCGAATCGTCCGGTCCACGATCCGCAGTAGAGGTGTACGAACGATCCGCTTGGAGCTGTATGAGTCCTGTTCCATCCTCGGCGCTGGTTTCCGGCGGATGCTATGTTCATGATGCGGAGCCGGCGAGATTCCGCGTCATGATGATGTCAGGCAGAGATTTTCCCCGAGGCGATCACCAACTGTAGATCTGCCAGTACACCGGGGAGACACCGTCCTTGTCACTGTCCATTCTGCCGTCGCCATCGCGATCGTACAGATAATAGACAGGACCGCGTACCGGGGTCACCCTGACCATTCTCAGTTGACCGCCGACTCGGAATTCCTCGACTTTGTCGCCGTTTTCGATGGCTCGGGTGGTGATTTCAGCATTACGTACATCGACGGGATGACCGGAAGAGGCGCAACCGGCGGCCATCAGCAATAGGCTTGTCAGCAACACGGTGAAGAAGAGAATACGCAGCATGCGGAGTTCCCGGAAAATTGGACTGAGCCGAATTATGCGGCATGGCGATGATCATGGGGTGATCTGGATCGTGTCCGGGGACGGTAGAATCGGGCGATGAGCAGACTCATTCTTATCGATGGATCATCGTATCTGTATCGCGCCTACCATGCCCTGCCGCCATTGAGCAGTGCTGCCGGCGAGCCGACCGGTGCATTGTTCGGGGTAGTCAACATGTTGCGCGCCACGTTGAGCGAGCGGCCTGATTATGTGGCGTTCGTGCTCGATGCCAGCGGCGAGAATTTCCGGCATCGGTTGTATCCGGAGTACAAAGCGAATCGGCCGCCGATGCCGGATGAACTGCGCGTCCAGATCGAACCGATGTTGAAGATCGTCGAAGCATTGGGATTGCCGGTCCTGCGCATCAGCGATGTCGAGGCCGATGATGTGATCGGTACGTTGGCCATACAAGGCATCGCTAACGATTTGGCAGTGACGATCTCGACTGGCGACAAGGATTTTGCGCAGTTGGTACGGCCAGGCATCAGACTGGTCAATACGATGACCGGTTCTAGCCTGGGTGACGAGGCGGCGGTGATCGCCAAATTCGGTGTACGTCCTGATCAGGTCGTCGATCTGCTGAGTCTGATGGGCGACAAGGTGGACAACATTCCCGGCGTGGAAAAGTGTGGTGCCAAAACGGCTGCCAAATGGTTGGAGGAGTACGGGACGCTGGCCGATCTGATCGTGCATGCCGATGAGATCGGGGGGAAGATCGGTGACAATCTACGTTCGGCGTTGACGCGATTGCCGTTGAATCGGCAACTGATCACGATCAAGACCGATGTGGCATTGACGGAAGGGCCGCGCGATTTGAAGTTGCGCGATCGCGATATCGATGCATTGCGCGATCTGTATCGGCGCTATGGATTCAATCAGGCATTGAAGGAACTGGAAGGCGGGGTCGTTTCCACAAGATCGGAAGCGGCAACCGCGCTGACGGCATCGATAAAGCATGACGGTATCGCCGATACCGCGCCGCTCGACCCCGAACTTGCCGCACCGGGAGAGTACGAGACCATCCTGGAGCCCGCGCAATTGCACGCTTGGCTGCAGAAATTGCGCGATGCCGGATATTTCGCATTCGATACTGAGACCGATTCGCTGGATGCGTTGCGCGCGAATCTGATCGGGCTGAGTTTTGCGGTAACGCCGCGTCAAGCGGCATACCTGCCATTGGCGCACGATTATCCGGGTGCTCCGCAGCAACTGAGTCGTGACGATGTATTGGCGGCATTGAAGCCGATATTCGAAGACAACGAACTGTGCAAGGTGGGGCAGCACGGCAAATACGATATGCATGTGCTCGCGCGCTACGGTATCCGTGTGTTCGGTTATGCCGATGACACCATGTTGGAGAGTTTTGTCTGGAACTCGACTGCGACCCGGCACGATATGGATTCGTTGGCGCGGCGCTATCTCGGTTACGAAACGATCGAATATGAAACCGTAGTGGGCAAAGGAGCAAAGCAAATCCCGTTTTCGCAGGTCGGTGTCGACGATGCGACTCGATACGCTGCCGAAGATGCCGACATTACGCTGCGTCTGCATCAATCACTGACACAAAAATTGCGGACGGAACCGGCCTTGGAAAAGGTTTATCGGGAGATCGAAATACCGCTGGTGCCGGTGTTGGCGCGGATGGAGGCCAATGGCGTGATGGTCGATGCCGGGGAATTGCGACGGCAGAGTGCGGACCTGTCCAGGCGCATGCTGGATGCGCAACTGAAAGCGGCGGAACTGGCTGGACGCAGTTTCAATCCCGACTCGCCCAAGCAATTGCAGGCGATTTTGTTCGACGAGTTGAAGCTGCCGGTACTGGTGAAAACCCCCAAGGGGCAGCCGAGTACCAATGAAGAGGCGTTGGAAGCCATTGCCGATCTCCACGAATTACCGCGTGTGATCCTGGAGTATCGAGGTCTGGCCAAATTGCGCAGTACCTATACCGACAAGCTGCCGGAAATGATCAATCCGGATACTGGGCGGGTGCATACCAGTTACCATCAGGCGGGCGCGGCGACGGGGCGGCTGTCATCGTCCGATCCCAATCTGCAGAATATCCCTATCCGCACCGAGGATGGGCGTCGTATCCGGCGTGCTTTCGTAGCGCCGCCGGGTCGTAAATTGGTGGCCTGCGATTACTCGCAGATCGAGCTGCGCATCATGGCGCATTTGTCCGGTGATGCAGGTTTGTTACAGGCGTTCGCATCGGGCGTGGACGTCCACAGAGCCACGGCGGCGGAAGTATTCGGACGCAGGATCGATGAAGTAACGGCAAGCGAGCGTCGCGCTGCAAAAGCCATCAATTTCGGTTTGATGTACGGCATGAGCGCATTCGGGCTGGCGCGCAATCTGGGAATCAGCCGCGGCCAGGCGCAGGATTACGTGGCACTGTATTTCAGCCGTTATCCCGGCGTGCACGAATTCATGGAACGGATGCGGCGACAAGCGCATGAGCAAGGTTATGTCGAAACGCTGTTCGGTCGCAGGCTGTATCTGAACGATATCGGTGTTCGTAATCAGAATCTGCGCGCGGGCGCCGAGCGGGCGGCGATCAATGCCCCATTACAGGGGACGGCCGCCGATATCATCAAACGGGCGATGTTCGCGGTCGATCATTGGCTGACGGCTCACCGCAGGCAGGCGCTGATGATTCTGCAGGTACATGATGAATTGGTGCTCGAAGCCGACATCGCTGCCACAGATGCCGTCACGCAGATGTTGCGCCATGAGATGGCACATGCAGGTGACCTCGCCGTACCATTGAAAGTGGAAATCGGCATGGGCG
>JAITWM010000184.1 GCA_031285265.1 Lysobacteraceae bacterium | reverse complement strand
GTCATTCTCTGGCCCTCTGCTTGGAGCGAACCGAAATCCGCTATCTCCATGCTGTCAGGCGATTTCCCCCATTTTGTCGCCTAGCCGTTTACTTCATACGGTCAGCTTCTTGGCCTTCTCGAGTACCTCCTCAATACCGCCCACCATATAAAACGCCTGTTCCGGCAGATGGTCATATTCACCATCGACGATTGCCTTGAATCCGCGAATAGTATCTTTCAACGATACATACTTACCTGGCGAACCGGTAAATACTTCAGCCACATGGAACGGCTGGCTGAAGAAACGTTCGATCTTACGAGCACGCGCCACCGCCAGCTTATCGTCTTCGGATAATTCGTCCATGCCGAGGATAGCGATGATGTCCTTCAATTCCTTGTACTTCTGCAATGTGGCTTGAACTCGGCGTGCGGTCTCGTAATGCTCGACACCGATGACGTTCGGATCAAGCTGGCGGCTGGTCGAGTCCAACGGATCCACCGCCGGATAAATGCCCAGCGACGCAATCTGACGTGAAAGCACAACAGTTGCATCCAAATGCGCAAAAGTGGTTGCTGGCGACGGATCGGTCAAGTCGTCGGCGGGAACATATACGGCCTGGATCGATGTGATCGAACCCACCTTTGTTGAAGTGATACGTTCCTGCAAAACACCCATTTCTTCAGCCAATGTCGGCTGATAACCCACCGCCGACGGCATACGGCCAAGCAATGCGGACACTTCGGTGCCCGCCAGCGTATAGCGATAAATGTTGTCGATGAACAATAGTACGTCACGTCCTTTACCGTGCTCATCCTTGTCATCGCGGAAGTACTCGGCCATCGTCAGTCCCGTCAATGCGACACGCAAGCGGTTACCCGGCGGTTCGTTCATCTGACCATAGACCATTGCCACCTTGTCGAGCACATTCGAGTCTTTCATCTCGTGATAGAAATCGTTGCCTTCACGGGTACGCTCACCCACACCGGCGAATACCGACAACCCGCTATGCGCTTTGGCGATATTGTTGATCAACTCCATCATGTTCACGGTCTTGCCGACGCCGGCGCCGCCAAACAGGCCGACCTTGCCCCCCTTGGCGAACGGGCACATCAAATCAATCACCTTGATGCCTGTTTCCAACAGATCGGAGGCTGATGATTGATCTTCATACGACGGTGCATGCCGGTGGATTTCCCAGCTTTCGGATGCATCGACCGGACCAGCCTCGTCGATCGGATTACCGAGAACGTCCATGATACGGCCCAGCGTACCTTTACCGACAGGAACCGAAATACCCTTGCCGGTATTGACGGCCACCAGATTGCGCTTCAGGCCGTCAGTGGACCCCAACGCAATGCTTCTGACTACGCCGTCACCAAGCTGCTGCTGGACTTCCAGCGTGATCTCGGTTCCTTCGACTTTCAGCGCGTCATAGACCTTCGGTACTTCCGCACGCGGAAATTCGACGTCGACGACCGCGCCGATGATCTGAACGATCTTGCCCTGACTCATTTTGGTAACTCCGGTAACTTCAATTATTCGAGAATCGGGTAATGGGAATTCGGAATCCGGTTATATCGACAACTCGCGTTTCCTCGTCCCCGGCTCCATTCATCACACGGCGGCCGCACCGCCAACGATCTCGGAAATCTCCTGAGTGATCGCGGCCTGACGCGCCTTGTTGTAGATCAAATTCAATGTGCCGATCAGCTTGGTAGCATTGTCGCTGGCCGCCTTCATCGCCACCATTCGCGCTGCATGCTCGGAAGCCACGTTCTCCAGCACCGCCTGATACACCAACGACTCGATGTAGCGGGTGATCACGTGATCCAGCACGATACGCGCATCGGGTTCATAGATGTAATCCCAGTCATGATGGGGCACATCCGTCTCCGATGGCGGAAGCGGCAACAACTGATCGAAGGTGATACGTTGGACCATCGTATTGATGAAGCTGTTGTACACCACGAAAACACGATCGACTTGGCCACTCGTATAAGCATCCAGCATGACTTTGATAACGCCGATCAACTGATCCACGCTTGGCAGGTCGCCCATATGCGTCACGCTGCCAACCATATTGACCTTGATCCGCCGAAAGAACGACGAGGCCTTCTGACCAATGGTGACCAGATCGACTTCGGCGCCTTTTTCCTGCCATCCTCGGATTTCTCCGAGCATTTTGCGAAACATATTGTTGTTCAAGCCGCCAGCCAAACCGCGATCGGACGAGATCACGATATACCCCACCCGCTTGATCTGCTCGTGCTCAAGCAGAAACGGATGCCGGTAATCCGTATTGGCCTTGGCCAAATGACCGATTACCTGTTTCATTCCGTGCGCGTATGGGCGAGATACCCGCATACGATCTTGCGCTTTACGAATCTTCGAGGCCGAGACCATTTCCAGCGCACGCGTCACCTTGCGGGTGTTCTGCACGCTCTTGATCTTGGTTTTGATTTCGCGTCCGCCTGCCATGCTTAATTTCCAATAAAGAGGATTTCAGTTCCGCCGTGATTTGAATCGAATGATCTCATCACCGTCACAAGCCGATGCCTGCAACGCATCCTTTTACCATGTGCCGGTCGACTTGAAGTCCTGAATGCCCTTCTTGAACGCAGTTTCAAGTTCATCGTTCCAATCACCGCTGGCATTGATTTTATTCATCAATTCACTGACGGTATTGGTGAAATGCAGATGCAGTCCCTCCTCAAACGCCCCGGTTTTGGCAACAGGAACATCATCCAAATATCCCTCACTGACCGCGTAGATCGACAACGCCTGATAAGCGATCGGCATCGGCTCGTATTGTTTCTGCTTCATCAGCTCGGTTACGCGCTGACCACGCTCGAGTTGCTTACGAGTCGCCTCATCCAAATCGGAAGCAAATTGCGCGAATGCCGCCAATTCCCGGTACTGCGCCAATGCGATACGGATACCGCCAGACAATTTCTTGATGATCTTGGTCTGCGCGGCGCCACCGACGCGGGACACTGAAATACCAGCATTGACGGCCGGACGGATACCGGCATTGAACAGGTCCGTTTCCAGGAAGATCTGGCCGTCGGTAATAGAAATCACATTGGTCGGAACGAAGGCCGATACGTCACCGGCTTGCGTTTCAATAATCGGTAACGCGGTCAACGAACCGGTCTTGCCCTTTACTTCGCCCTTGGTGAACTGCTCGACATATTCTTCGGAAACCCGCGCTGCGCGCTCGAGCAGGCGTGAATGGAGGTAGAACACATCGCCAGGATAGGCCTCACGTCCTGGCGGACGACGCAGCAGCAGCGAGATCTGACGATAGGCTACCGCTTGCTTGGACAGATCGTCATAAACGATCAATGCATCCTGACCGCGATCAAGAAAGTACTCGCCCATCGTGCAACCGGAATACGCCGAAAGATACTGCAAAGCCGCCGATTCGGATGCGGTCGCGGCAACGACGATGGTATGTTCCATTGCGCCGTTTTCTTCAAGCTTCCGTACCACGTTCGCAACCGAGCTGGCCTTCTGCCCGATCGCCACGTAAATACATTTGATGCCTGTGCCTTTCTGGTTGATGATCGCGTCGATCGCCAGCGCGGTTTTTCCGGTCTGACGGTCGCCAATGACCAATTCGCGCTGCCCGCGTCCGATAGGAATCATCGAGTCGACCGATTTGTACCCCGTCTGCACTGGTTGCGACACCGACTTGCGCCAGATCACGCCAGGAGCGACGCGCTCGACCGGCGCGCGCAACTTGGCATCGATCGGGCCTCTGCCATCGATTGGCTCTCCCAGCGCATTGACCACGCGTCCCAGCATTTCCGGACCCACGGGAACGTCCAGAATACGTCCAGTGGTCTTGGCGATGTCGCCCTCGCGAAGATTTTCATAATCGCCGAGTACGACCGCACCGACCGAGTCGCGTTCGAGGTTCAATGCCAATGCATATGTATTGCCAGGCAACTCGATCATTTCACCTTGCATGACATCGGCCAGACCGAAGATGCGAACGATGCCGTCGGATACGCTGATGACGACGCCTTCGTTACGCGACTCTGCGGACAGCTTGACCTTCTCGATGCGGGTCTTGATCAGTTCACTGATTTCGGATGGATTGAGCGTGGTCGTAGCCATTTTTTGGGATTCCTTGAAGTTACAGTCCGTCATGCGGATCGCAACTTGATTAACTTGTCTTGTTCGGTAACCGGATATCGACTGAAGCCGACAACATCGACTTCGACTCGATCTCCGATCAGTTCGTCAGTACAGTCTGCAATCGTGCCAACTTACTCTTGAGCGAGCCATCAATCACGATATCGCCAGCATCGATTACCGCCCCGCCGATCAGCGAAGCATCGATGGCGACATCGAGTTTGACTTCACGCCCGAAGCGCTTCTTCAAAGCATTGCGCAGTGATTCCAATTCGTCCGCGGACAACTCGCTGGCGGAAGTCACCCTTGCCTGCAGGATTTTTTCCTCATCGGCACGGAGCTGCTCGTACATTCCAGCGATTTCAGGCAATAGTGACAGCCGCGAATTTTCGAACAGCAATCCGAGAAAACGCGAAAAGCTTTCTCCGGCCTCCTGATCGTCCGGAGCCAGCAACACCAGCGCATCGTCTAGCGTCAACGTAGGATTCATCAGGGCTCCGGCCATATGCGGGTCACCCGCGATCTGGGCGGAAATCGCCAATGATTTCGACCACTGGGCAAGACATCCACTGTCCCGCGCCACTGCAAAAGCAGCGCGGGCATAAGGACGTGCAAGCGTGAGAGAAGATTGGCTCATAAGTCAGATCTCGGATGCCAGCTCGTCGAGAAGCACCTTGTGCGCATCCGCATTGATTTCGCGTTTGAGCAACCGTTCGGCGCCGCTCACTGCCAGCATCGATACCTGCTTACGTAATTCCTCTCTGGCGCGGTTGGTGCTGGCCTCAATCTCTACCATCGCCAGTTCTTTCTGCTTTGTCGCTTCTACGACAGCTTCGTTCCTGGCAATTTCGACAATCTGGTTGGCATGCGTATGCGCCTGATCAATGATTTCGTTGGCCTGCGTCCTTGCTTCCCGCAGCAACTCATTGATCTTTTCCTGGGCCTGGGCCAAATCCTTCTGACTGCGATCAGCAGCGGCCAGACCTTCGGCGATCTTCTTCTGGCGTTCTTCGATTGCCCTATTCAACGGCGGCCAAATGAACTTCATCGTGACCCATACCAGGATCGCGAAAGAAATCATCTGACCGAAGAAAGTCATGCCGATATTCATGGCAAATCCTCGACGGTAGTTCTCTTCCGGCCGGAATATCCGACCGGTGCCGGTCTATGATTTCGCACGTTTGAATATGCGATATCCATTCTAAAAGCTTGCTTTGGCTAAATCTGATCAGCCGCCAGCAGCTGTAACAGCGGCAAGCAGCGGGTTACCGAACGCCAGCAGCAAGGCAACCGACATGCCGATAATGAACGCCGCATCGATCAAGCCTGCCAACAGGAACATGCGTCCCTGCAACGCCGGGATCAGCTCCGGCTGACGCGCAGCGGCCTCAAGGAACTTCGAACCCATGATGCCGATACCAATACAGGCACCGAGCGCGCCGAGTCCAATGATGATACCAACGGCAACGGCGGTCAGTCCTTGAACATGGGCAATAGACTGGGCGATGAGCTCCATTGTGTTTCTCCTAAGCGTGAAATATTTAACGGTTAAACGGACAGAGGGATTGTGGGTTTAATGGCTTTCCCGGACGCTAGCAAGGTAGACGACCGTCAAAACCATAAAGATAAAGGCTTGAAGCAGAACGATTAAAATGTGGAAGATACCCCATGCAGCATTGGCGATCACACCCGGCAAGAACCACACCCAGTTCACCAATAAGCCGGCAATCAACATGAAGACCAGCTCGCCGCCGTACATGTTGCCGAATAGTCGCATCGCTAACGATAGCGGCCTGACCAGCCATTCGATAATGTTCATGGCCAGATTGACAGGCGCGAGAATGATGCGCGCAATGATCCCATGCGCATGGAATGGCGCAGACATCAATTCCTTGCCGAATCCTCCCACCCCTTTCGCCGACAATGCATGTCCGATCAGGATAAAGAATACGGATACCGACAGAGCGGCCGTCGTATTGACATCGGCCGTGGGCACGAGCCTGAAATAGACATGACTAGCCGCCGCCGGGTCGCCAGCGAGCCAATATATCCCATATATAACGACGCCAGGCAAATCGACCGGAATCAGATCCATCGCGTTCATGAACATGACCCACATGAAGATCGTCAACGCCAATGGCGTGACAGAGCGGCGATCACCACTGAAGGCGTCTTTTACCTGGCTATCGATGAATTCGACGATCATCTCGACGAATGCCTGTCCCTTCGTTGGAACGCCGGCGCTGGCCTTGCGCGCGAACAATCCGAACCAGAGGATAAACAGCAAGCCAAGAATCAAGGCTACGACCCACGTATCCCAATGGAAATCGCGGCCTGCCACTTCAATCGTGCCATGACCCAAATGATGGATGATGTATTCGTTTAAACCACCGGAATCGGTCTGTTCGCTCACGAAAAAAAGATCCTATCGTCTAATCGAATTGGCCAATATAAATGCCAACATGGAGGTCAATACACTCAGCAAGACCGGCACTGCCGGCAGCTGCAATCCTGCCAAGGCGATGAGGATCGCTGCTGTTACCAGCAACCACTTCATTGCCATCCCAGCCAGCAGCCACCCGAAAGCGGAACCGGCCGGTTTTACTTTCCCGCTCAATGCCATTCGAGCGGCGATCCAATTCCCTAATACCACACCACCGCCACCCCAAAGAGCGGCCGCGGCCCAGTCCGAGCCTTTGGAAAACAGCACCAGCGCCAATATGGCTACCGCAGCAGCCTGCCAGCGTATTGCCCGCATCGCCAATTGCCGTCCTCCAGCAATCGAGTTCAGCATGCAAGCGCCCTTCCTAAAGAATCGACCGAAACAAATACGGAGTGGTATGCACCGCCCCTTAGCCGACGAAGTATACCAGCGTCACAGTTTTTGCGACAACCATCGCGACTAGAACAACGACAGAAATTGCAGTCCTTAACAACGGTATCCAGCCATTATGCCATTTGATGAATACAAGACAACATTCGACTTTAGACCCGGCCGATAAATCCATCGCTTGCACGATTTCAAGAGAAAGAATGTATTTTCCCATCGTCTTCCGATGTGATAAAGCCCATCGTGGACACAGGATACCGCCGCTCTGCAAAGCAGCCGTTCTGTTCATCCGCCGGATGCCCGGCCGGCATCGCCAGTCAGTAGCCGTCAATTGTCGATAACCCGGAATCATCCGAGACAACGGCGATATTCGATCGACGCCACGGCAACTGCGCAATACCTCACGCAGCCATCATGATCATAAATACGTGCAGCGCGGTTATTTCGGTGGATCGTCAAACAGCCGCAGTCACTACGATTTCGACCTTCCAGTCCGGATGCGCCAGTTTCGCCTGCACGGTAACACGCGCCGGCGTTTGCCCGGGGGTCACCCAACGCTCCCATACTTCGTTCATCGCAGCGAAATCATTCAGGTCCACCAGAAAAACCTCCGCCCTCAAGATCTTGCTCTTATCCGATCCGGCACGCCCCAACAATTCATCTATGGAAGCCAATGTCTGCTCCACTTGTCCTTTGATTCCGGCACTAGGATCGTCGGCGATCTGACCTGACAGATAAACCACGCCATTGTAGATCGTCGCCTCCGACATGCGCGGGCCGATATCGATTCGCTGGAACATGGCATTTCTCCCATTGCTGGTACGTTGACTGATGACTCCCGATTATCTCGGTGCCACTTCTTTCCTGCAATCGAAAGATTTCCCATTCCCACGGAAAAGGCACGTTTCCTCCATCATCGCGGCAGAATCATTCGATATGCAATCACTTACGGACTGGAAGCGGACAATATCCGGTTACCGAAAACATACGGCAATAAACGAGCGATATTTCTTGCATCGTCGATGCCTCGATGCGGTATGCCCGCAAACGCTAGACCGGCCATCCGTACCGCGGCCTTCAATCCGGGCTTTTGGATCAGGCGTTGCCGCTCCGTCAGCAAACGTCTTACATTCAAATGCATCGCACTGATCGGATTGGCCAAGCGATGGAAATCGCAATCCTGATGCAATTGCCGGAAATCGTAGTCGCCCCAGGAGCAGAAAACGAACCCCGGATAGTCACGAAGCCAACGCTTGAAAGCGGAAGCCGCTTCGCTGAAATCCGGCGCAGTATCCACATCTTCCTGCCGTATCGAGGTCAACTGCGTGCAAAAAGATGTCAGCCGCGGGTGTCTCACGGGACGCACGAAGCTTTGAAACTCGCCAATCACGGCGAAACTATCCGCATCGACCATGACCGCACCGATTTCGATAATCTCCATCTGCTGCTGCGGGATGCTGCCATCATTGCAGCAAGTTGCTTCCAGATCGACCACGAGGTAAAACGGCCATAAGTTCTCGATCCCGTTTGATGATTTATTTTCCATTGAACACCGAATCCTCAACGATTGCCGGAACTCAACCGGCCATTGACCGCAACTCCAAAAATACGCCATCGCATCGAATGACTCGACATGACTCGCTACGGTAAAGATCGGATACGGTCTGCATCCGACGCACACTTTATATCGTCCTACACGACCATGCGTCCACGCCGTCATGTCGTCCAATGAGCTGAATCGACTGCGCACCACTGTCCGGCGCGCGCCTCACGACTTTATCGCCTGGGTCATGCTGGCCGATGCGGAACTGAACAGCGGTGACGCGCGCGCTGGCAAGGCCGCCGCATTGCAAGCGTTGCGTTTGCGCCCGGAACACCCGGAAGCCCTGGCCCGGCTGGGTCGCGCCTATTGGATGCGAAAGCGTTACGCCGAGGCAGCCGAGGCGTTGCGCCAAGCTTCCGCCATGGCGCCGCAACATCCCGGTATCGCACTATGGCTGGGGCATGCGCTGGAAGACGCCGGTGAAGCCGAAGCCGCCGCACAAGCCTACGAGCGAGCGTATCGCCTGCTTCCACAGGAACCGTATATCGCCGCACAATTACTGAGTTGGCGCAGGAAACTGTGCGACTGGCGCGACCTGGATACGCTCTCCCGTCAGATCCGGCACGCGATCGCCAATGGACAAAGCGCGGTGGAGCCATTCGCATTCCTCAACGAGGATGCCTCGGCCGCCGAACAATTGGCTTGTGCAATATTGCGCTCCGCTGACATTGCACGGCGGATATCTCCTCTGCCCGCCGCACCGTCCTCGCCAAACGATACCGGCGGCCGCAACGCCAGCCTGAAGCTCGGTTTTTTGTCTAACGGCTTCGGCGCACACCCCACCGGTTTGCTGACCGCCGGCTTTTTCGAGGCGTTGGCCGCAGAGGATGTTGCACAGATACATTTATTCGCACTGAACCCGGATGACGGCAGTCCGATCCGGCACCGGCTGCGGCGGGCGGCTCATGTTTTGCATGACCTCGCAGGGCATCGGCACGCCGATATCGCGATGCGCATCCGCGAAGCAGCCATCGACGTCTTGTTCGATCTGCGCGGCTGGGGCGGGGGCGGCGTGCCGGAAGTGTTGGCGATGCGTCCAGCGCCGGTTCAAGTGAACTGGCTGGCCTATCCCGGCACATCCGGCGCTGCTTGGATCGACTATGTCCTGGCGGACGATTTTGTTTTGCCCGAATCGATGTCGCGGCACTTCAGCGAATCGATCATACGGCTGCCACGCTGTTTTCAACCCTCCGACACGACGCGCTCCACTGCAATCCCGCCGCCGCGCTCGGAATGCGGGCTCCCCGACGACGCGACTGTATTCTGCTGTTTCAATAACAGTTACAAATACAATCCGCGCAACTTTTCCCGGATGATGGCAATTCTTCGATGCGTACCCGGATCGATACTGTGGCTGCTGTCGGGGCCGGGCAAGGCGGACGAGCGGTTGCGAGCCGCCGCTGCCGGAAACGGCGTAGACGCGGCGCGGCTGGTGTTCATGCGAAAACTGCCGCATATGGATTATCTGGCACGCTATCGGCATGCGGATCTGTTTCTCGATACCATTCCTTACAACGCCCATACCACTGCCTCCGATGCGCTATGGGTGGACTGTCCGGTACTGACACAGCCTGGAGCGACATTCGCGGCCCGCGTCGCCGGCAGTCTCAACCATCATCTCGGTCTGAGCGAAATGAATGCCGATAGCGATGCGTCCTACGTGGAACGCGCGATCATGCTCGGCAACGATCGCGCCGCACGGGAGGATCTACGCCAACGACTGATTCTGAAGAAACAGCAGACTGGCGTATTCGACATGCGCGGATTCGTCCGCGACTTCATCATTGCCGCACAACGCATGGCGTATCGGAAAACCGATTGAAGCATGTGCTGGAGCCGGTCGCATATGCACGCGCCACTCAGCGATGACAATACCGTGACGAAACTTTCGGCATGATCGCCCAAGCGCAGCAAGATCGGACATAATCAAACGTCTTCGACGTAATAGTTAATCGCACGATGCTTTTATTTCACCCTACTTTCTTCCCCGGGATAACAGAATGAAATCGCTGAAACGCAAGGAATACGATACTCTGCTGAGATCCAGTCAGCGCGAGTTGGCGGCGGTCGCCAACTGGCTGAAACATTCAGGAAATCGCCTGGTTGTTCTATTCGAAGGACGGGACACTGCCGGAAAAGGCGGAGCGATCAATGCCATCACCCAGTATTTGAATCCACGGCAATGTCAGATTGTGGCGCTTCCCAGGGCCAATAACCGCGAGCAGACGCAATGGTATTTTCAACGCTATATCACTCATCTGCCTGCGGCTGGCGAAATGATGTTATTTGATCGCAGTTGGTACAATCGCGCTGGCGTCGAGAAAGTAATGAAATTCTGCAGTAATAAGGAATATCGTGCATTCTTGCACCAAGTCCCGATATTCGAAAAATTATTGGTGGATGACGGTATCCTGCTGTTCAAATATTGGCTGACCGTGGATCAGGATGAGCAGGAACAACGCTTCGCCGAACGCCTCGACAATCCAATGAAACGCTGGAAATTGTCATCGGTGGATCTGGCCGCGCGCGACCACTACGATGAATACACCCAGGCGCGCGAAGCCATGCTCAAAGCCACGCACACCGATTACGCGCCATGGACGCTGGTGGATTTCAACGATCAGAAACTCGGCCGTCTGACTTTGATCCGCAACTTGATCGACCGCCTGCCCAACACGGAAACACCGGATACTGCTCCAAAATTCCCGCCGCTTGCCGCCAGGCCCCGCAAGGAGCATTTCAAAGTATTGAAACCGATCCCGTCCCTCGATCTGTGATTCCGTGATGTCAGGACGATCCGTCGTCACGACGGTCAGCGGACCGTTCCTCCATCTCTTCGATCGTATTCTGGATCATCGCAGCGGTCACCGCGCCCAAAAAGCGCCTGGTCACCCGTCCATCGGGAGCCAGCAGATACGACACGGGCAACCCGGCTGGCGCAGGAAAATCCCCAGGACGTCTTCCGGGGTCGACAAGAATGACCGGGTAGTCCGCCGGATGATCCCGCAAGAAAGCCCGCATTCGTTCCGGAGTGGTTTCCTCGTAAGCCACTCCGACCACCTCGATGCGCGCATCGTCGCGCTGCAATGCGGACAATTCACCGATCTCCCGCAGGCATGGCGTACACCAGGTCGCCCAGAAGTTGACCACCACCCACTTCCCCCGATACGCGGACAAATCGAATTCGCCGCCGTCCAAGGTCGTCTGCTTCAATTCCGGGAACGATGCAAATTCCATTCCGATGTCTTCGAGCCGGGCGCCATCATTCCTCCTATCCAATCGTTCCGTTGCCGTATCCGCAAACTTGCCATCGTCGCCGGTACCCGAACCGGACGTGCCGTCACGCTGGCAGGCGACCAGCAACCACGACAGACATAGCGCCACGATCATCGTTTTCATCGCGGTATTTCCTGATCTCGGATCTCATTCACGTCCTGATCGTAGATCTCGCTCAAGGGACGCTTCAGAAACTGCCGCAAAGGAACCCGGATTTCGTTCAATGCCGCCAGCACGGTCATGCCCAATACATCATCGTGATGCGGCAGATAGGCTTCCGCGATCGGGATCCGCAACTGGCACGCTTCATACAGCTCGGCCATCGTCACCTTGTCCAGATCACGCGCCAATAACCATTCACCGGACTCGCTACGGCGCAATAAGCCGATTTCGGATAACTGCATGATGAAATCCTGCGCCAGCGAATCGGTCAGAATCGGCTCGCTTTCCAACAACTGTACGATATGCAACCCGCGCCCCTGTTCCCTGGCTTGTCTGAAACGCCCCAGCACGCGCAACAATGCGTAGACTTCGAATCCGGGCGGCAGGCGCATTGCGATTGGCTGATAACGAAATGCCGCCAACGATGACGCCAAGGAGGCTCCCAGCAATACGGCGATCCAACTCAAATAGATCCATAAAATGAAAATCGGCACGAACGCCACCGTGCCATAGATTCTTTGATAGGACTCGAAGCTGCCAAGATACAGACTCATGCCGCTCTTGACCGCTTCCAGCATCAACGTGGCGAGCAAAGCGCCCGGAATCGCATGTCGAAAATCGACTGTGCGGTGGGGCACGACACGATAGACCAGCGTCACCGCAAGAAACTCTATCGCCATTGGCGCCAGCCGCAACAACCGCCCGGCGACCCATTGGCCCTCCGGTGTTTCGAACAACGGCAACGCGAAGAAGCGGACTGAAACCGACAACGAAGCCGCCGCCAACAGCGCACCCAATGTCAGCACCGTCCAATACACCAGAAAGCGGCTCAACCTGGGACGTGTGGACGCCACTCTCCAGATGCGATTGAACGTCGTCTCGACACTGTATAACGTGATCAACAGCGACACCACCAGCGCAATGACACCAGCGGCGGTCAGCTGCCCGGCGCTGGCGGAAAACTGCCGAAGATACATTTCCACGGAGCGCGCGGCAGAGGGAACGAAGCTCTTGAAGATATAGTCGCTGAGCCGATCGCTCCAGATTTCGAACACCGGGAATGCCGACAGTACGCCGAACACCACCATCGCCAATGGAACCATTGCGAACACCGAGGTGTAGGCCAGCGCCGCCGCTGCCTGAAACAAACGATCATCGACAAAACGATTCCACAGGAATCGTGCAAACGCAATGAGCCGGGCGCGATCACGCAGGCGTTCGATCCACAAATTCAGCATCGTCGACGATTTCATCGCGACAAGAGTACTCGAAGCAGCCGGACGGCAGCAGCAGCAGTATGTCCGTCTTTTCCGTAGAATCCGCGCATGCTCACTCTTTTACTCACACATTCCGATCGCTGTTCAGGTACTGTGCCGGCACTGATTTCGATCCGCGCATGCTTTCTCCTTTCCAAGGCCCATACATGACCATCCATCGTGATGCTTCGAAATCGTGGCTGGCGGGTGTACTGCTGGCGCTCGCCGTGTTGTACATCGTCTGGTTCCGCAACGACAAGTACTTTGTGGCTTCCATGCTGGTATTCGCACTGCCGCCACTGCTGCTGGCACCTCTCGTACTACTGCGTCGAACCGGCAGAACCGCACTCATGGCGGGCGTGCTGGCATTGTTCTGGTTCAGCCACGGCGTCATGAGCGCATGGACGCAACCCTCGACCGCATTGTTCGCATGGGCCGAAATTCTGCTTTCCCTGACAGCGGTGTTCCTCTCCAGTTGGCCGGGACTCAAAGCACGTTTCGGAAAAAACCGGCAAGAATGAATCCGCTCTACTCCACCCCATCGATGTGAACCGTTATCGAAGCCTGGTAAACCGATGACAGAGATCTGCATCATAGCGCTCATCGGCCAGCGCGATTTATCGCACACTGTCATCAAAGCGCCACGCTCGCCCTCGCTTCGGTCATCTCGTTCCTCGAAGCGGCACCGAATAATCGTTTCCATGCACAGTACGCCGATCCGGCCACCCACAGCGGCATGATTATCATCATGGCCATCTGGCTTACCATCGCCGCGACGACCGGCCCCAGCAACAGTTGGACGATGACCGACACAAACCCAAGCGCGAACGCCAATACCAGGAAGGCGATGACCGATAGCCCGATATAGGCAAGAATCAACAGCGGATGTTGGAGACAGACGCGAAAGCTCTCCATCAATGCCGCCGGCCCGCGACGATCCTCGAACAGTATCTGCGGCATCGAGAGTACGATCAGCATCGTCGCCGCCAGCGACAGTGCCATGCTCACCGCCAGCCAGCCGAGAATGCGCCAAACGGGAACCTCCTCGAACAACACCTGTACCTGTGCCGGATCCGGAGGCGTTCCCGCCTGCTGCAGTTCTTGCAACTTCTCCGCGGCGGCGGCCAGATGCCGCATGTCCTCCGGCGTCAGCATCGCCGGAAAAAGCAACGACATCGACAACGCCACCACCAATTGTGGCGACATGGCTATCAGCAAGCTCGGGGCCCTCCGCCGATCGAAGCCTCTCAGCGCATCGGATATCGCCGCCGGCCGTCCCTGATCGATATCGCGCATCACCCAGATCATCCCGGCAAAGACCAATCCCGGAATCCCTGGAGCCAACAGGATCTGCACGATTGCGACCAGCCAGGAAAGCGGTACGGGAAGATCCAGCCGCATCAGCGCCGCCGAACCGGTAAAGGCCATCAGAAAGATCAGAAACCCGAGCATGCCGATCACTGCCAACGGCTGCGGCGCCCGGCGCAATAGCATCAGCCCGCCCAGCAGCCACTCCACAGCCGCGACAATAGGAATTTTGCTGTTTCTGTTCATCCTCGTACCCGATTCCGTCTCAAACTGATTCTTGATTGCCGCCGATTCACGGACGGAAAAGTCGCAGGATTCATTCCCTGGGCGGCAATACCGACAAGACTTCTTCCACCGTGGTCAAACCCTCTGCCACTTTTTCCAGAGCCGCATCACGCAACGTGTGCATTCCCTGATCATGCGCGATTTTGGCGAAATGTCCCAGGTTCATATCAGCACGAATCAACATTCGCAATGCCGGAGTAATGAGCAACAATTCATACAAGCCAACCCTCCCCAGGAAACCGGTGCGCCGGCATGTCTGGCAACCGACCGATGTATATGCCTGAACGACGGCCGGTATGCGCTCAGGTTCACATAACGCTGACCAGTCTTCCACGGTCAATTGACACGGTTTCTTGCAGTGCGGACAGAGTCTGCGTACCAACCGCTGCGCCAAGACGCCGGTCAGCGTGGAGATGATCAGATAATAAGGCACCCCGAGATCCAACAAACGAGCCACCGCCGACGCCGAATCGTTGGTATGCAGTGTCGATAGCACCAAATGACCCGTCAGCGAAGCCTGCACAGCCATCTGTGCCGTTTCCAGGTCGCGGATCTCACCGATCATGATGATATCCGGGTCCTGTCGCAACAGCGTGCGCACGCCGCTGGCGAAATCCAATCCGATGTTCGTCTGCACCTGCATCTGGTTGAGCTCGGGAGAAACCATTTCGATCGGATCTTCGACACTGCAGACATTGACATCCGATGTCGCCAAGCGTTTGAGGGTGGAGTACAAGGTAGTGGTCTTGCCTGAACCCGTCGGACCGGTCACCAGAACGATCCCGTGAGGACGTTCCACCAGATCCTGCCAGTTCGCTACCTCCACGCTGCTGAACCCCAACTCTTCGATCGGCTTGAACGCAGTATCGGGATCGAAAATGCGCATCACGCACTTTTCGCCGAAGGTGGTAGGCATCGTCGACAAACGCATTTCCACCTCGCGCCCGGCGGGCGTGCGGGTCTTGATCCGCCCATCCTGCGGCCGTCGCCGCTCGCCCAGATCCATCCGCCCCAGCACCTTGATCCGGCTGATGACCGCCGTCATCACCGGCGGCGGCAATTCGAATACCTTATGCAACACACCATCGATACGAAAACGGACACGGCCTATATCGCGGCGCGGTTCGAGATGAATGTCCGAAGCGCGCTGTTCGTAGGCATATTGCAAAAGCCAATCGACGATATTGACGATATGCTGATCGTCCGCGCCGACTTCGCCGCCCTTGCCCAGTTCGACCAATTGTTCGAAGTTGAGGAACCCGGCTCCCTGTACTTCATCACGGATATCCTTGGCGCCGCGTACCGATTGCGTGACGCCATAGAACTCCATCATGTAGCGGTTCAGATCGAGCGGGCTGACCACGGCAATCTCGATCCGGCGCCGGGTCAGGTGCCGTATGTCCTCGACCCACTCCAGCGCCAGCGGTTGACTGGTCGCGATCAGAATCCGCTCAGGATCGACCGCCAACGG
>JAITWM010000137.1 GCA_031285265.1 Lysobacteraceae bacterium | reverse complement strand
GCATGCAGGCGCTGGTACGACTACCGTTGATGCAGAGATTGCGCGACCAGGCCGATGGGCTGAACACCGCCGGTTTCATCAGTGGCTACCGGGGTTCGCCACTGGGCGGATTCGATCTTGAATTGTGGCGTGCACGCAAGCATCTGAATGCGGCGAATGTGCGTTTCCAACCCGGCTTGAACGAAGACCTGGCCGCGACGATGGTCTGGGGCACGCAACAGACCCATTTGTTCCCCGGCGCACGCTATGACGGTGTTTTCGGCATGTGGTACGGCAAAGGGCCCGGAGTGGACCGTTCCGGCGATGTCTTCAAACACGCCAATGCGGCCGGCACCTCGCGCTTCGGCGGTGTCCTGGCAGTGGCGGCCGACGATCACGCCTGCCGCAGTTCGACGCTGCCGCATGGATCGGAAGAAGAATTCGTCAGCGCGATGATGCCGATACTCAACCCCGCCGGAGTGGAAGACATTCTCGACCTCGGGTTGGTCGGCTGGGCGATGAGCCGCTATACCGGGCGCTGGGTCGGTTTCAAGACTATCGCCGAAACCGTGGAATCCTCCGCATCGATCGATGTCAATCCGTTCACCCGGCGAATCGTACTGCCGAAAGATTTCGAAATACCGCCCGGAGGTCTCCATATCCGCTGGCCGGACCCGCCGCTGGACCAGGAGATGCGCCTGCATCGCTATGCCGTACAGGCGGCACAAGCATTCGCGCGCGCCAACAGCGTCGATCGGATCGTCATGGACTCGCCGCGACCCCACCTGGGAATCGTCACCACCGGCAAAAGTTATCTGGACACGTTGCAGGCACTGGAGTACCTCGGACTGGACGCCAGGACCTGCGCCGATATCGGTATCCGTCTGTATAAGGTGGGAATGAGCTGGCCGTTGGAACCGACCGGAATCGCCGCTTTCGCCGCAGGCTTGAAGGACATCGTCGTCGTCGAAGAGAAACACGCTTTCATCGAACGGCAGATGAAGGAATATTTCTACAACTGGCCGTCCCAAGCCGGTCCACGCCCGACCATCGTCGGCAAGTATGATGAGCACGGCCGCTGGATCCTGCCCAGTACCAGCGAACTGACCCCCGCCACCATTGCCGATGCGCTGGCGCACCGGATCATGCGTTTCTTCAGCAACGAGGTCATCAAGGCGCGGGTACGCTGGATGGCCGAAAAAGAAGCGGAACTGGCGTTGCCGCACGCGGATTTCCCGCGTCTACCGCACTATTGCAGTGGTTGTCCGCACAATATCAGCACACGGCTGCCGGCGGATTCGCGCGGCATGGCTGGAATCGGGTGCCATTACATGGTGACCTGGATGGATCGTAACACCGACACCTTCACCCACATGGGCGGAGAGGGCATCACCTGGGTAGGGCAGGCACCGTTCACCGACACGCCGCATGTCTTTCAGAACCTCGGCGACGGCACGTATTTCCATAGCGGTTCGTTGGCGATACGGCAAGCGATCGCCGCCGGCGTCAATATCACTTACAAGATTCTCTATAACGATGCCGTCGCGATGACCGGCGGCCAGCCGGTGGACGGTTCACTGAGTGTGCCTGACATCGCGCACCAAATGCGTGCCGAAGGTGTCGATACCATCGTCGTGGTCAGCGACGACATCCACAAATGGCGGCGGCGCGATCTGTTTCCCACCGGCGTGGAGTTCCGTGGGCGTCAGGACATGGATGCAGTACAACGGCGGCTGCGCGAAGTAAAGGGCGTCAGTATCCTGATTTACGATCAAGTCTGCGCGACCGAAAAACGGCGGCGGCGCAAACGCGGAACAATGGAAGACCCGGCCAAACGCGCGGCGATCAATACCTTGGTCTGCGAGGGCTGCGGCGACTGCGGAGAGAAGAGTTTCTGTATCGCGGTACTGCCGAAAGACACCGAATTCGGCCGCAAACGGGAAATCGACCAAAGCAACTGCAACAAGGATTACTCCTGCGTCGAAGGTTTTTGCCCCAGTTTCGTGACGGTGCACGGCGGTACGCTGCGCAAAGGCAGAACCATCGACAACGCCCCATCGGGCGATTTGCCGGCGCCGGTTTTTCTATCCGATCTGGAGCGTCCCTGGAACATTTTGATTACCGGCGTCGGCGGCATGGGCATCGTCAGCATCGGTGCATTGCTCGGCTTGGCCGGACATCTGGAAGGCAAGGGCGCCACCGTGCTCGACCAGACCGGACTGGCGCAAAAAGGCGGCGCGGTCACCACGCATGTGCGCTTCGCGCACCGTCCGGACCAATTGAACGCCGTACGCATCGCTGCCGGCGAGGCCGATCTGGTGCTCGGCTGCGACATGGCGGTGGTCAACGATTACTGGGCTTTATCGAAAATTCGCGCCGACCGCTCGGAGGTCGTGCTCAACAGTTATCAAGCCATGCCCGGCAGCTTTACCGTTCATCCCGACCTGCATTTCCCAGTTGCCGAAATCGTCGCCGGGATCAGGCTGGCGCTGGGCGGTCGCGAGCCGATGCTGATCGATGCCACGCAACTGGCCCTGGCATTGGTGGGCGATACCCTCGGCACCAATCTGTTCATGCTCGGCTATGCCTGGCAACGCGGACTGGTGCCGATTTCCTTCGACGCGCTGATGCACGCGATCGAACTCAATGGCACCGCCGTAGAAATGAACAAGCAAGCGTTCGCCTGGGGACGACTGGAAGCGATCGATCCGCAAGCGGTGGCCAGCGCTGCCGGATTGGTCCGCAATCCACTCACTAGCCGCAAAAAAACTCCGCACGACCTGCATCCGCTGCCCCCGCACTCCCGGGAAGGCGGCGAAAGCGGCCATCCAAGCGCCGCACAGCATACGTGCAGCAGCGCCGAATCCGAACCGCGAGGACTTCCGGAACACACCGCCAACAACGCCATCATCGGCAGCTCGTCGCTCAATACCGCCGTCGGCGACGGCATCACTTTGCTACTGGACGATTTGCGGCTGTCGCAAACCTTGGCCGAACTGATCGATCGTCGCATCCGCTCATTGACCGAATATCAGAATGCCGCCTATGCGCATCGCTACAGCGACCTGCTGAAAAAGGTGCGCAAAGTCGAATCCAAGCACATTCCCGGCTCTACGGCGCTGACGGAAACCGTCGCGAGATATTTCTACAAATTGATGGCATACAAGGACGAATACGAAGTCGCCCGCCTATATACCAACGGCGAATTCCAACGCCGCCTTCAGCAACAATTCGATGGCGATTACCGTTTGCACTTTCATCTGGCATCGCCGCTGTTCGGCGAACGCGACGATCAGGGGCACTTGAAAAAACGCGAATACGGTCCCTGGATCTTCACCGTCTTCAAAGGACTGGCAAAGCTGCGTTTTCTCCGTGGCACCCGATTCGACCCATTTGGACGCGCTCCCGAACGCAAGCGGGAACGGCAACTGATCGGTGAATACGAAGTCATCATCGACGAACTATTGACCGGGCTGACAGCGGACAATCTCGCACTGGCCATCGAAATTGCCAGCATCCCCGAACATATCCGGGGATACGGCCATATCAAAGAACGTCACCTGGCCGCCGCCAAGACCCGGGAGGTCGAACTGCTGACGCAATGGCGCATGCAGGATCCGGCAACGCAAACGACGATGACAGCCCAAGCCGTCTCCTGTCCCTGAAATTCGTCCCGGCACGATGCATCGTCTGCGCTCCCGGCAGGCTGGAGATTCCGCACAAGCGGAATCGCTCCATCCCCGGCGTATTGCGGGCATTCTTCCGTCGCTTTCCCGGCCCCGAATCGACCCGCCCCGCATCCGGCGCATTTCGGTCAATTTCATCGGATGACACTGTCATTCCAGCGCTCGATCCCGCTCTCGGCCTTGGCCCGTTTCCGACGAAGCCCGCACCGATGTCAACACAGGCACCATGGTTTCGTTTCAAACCATTACCGAAATAACTGATCAACACGCTTGCATTGTGCTCATGGATGTGATCTTGCGCGCTTCGGAAAACGCGGATCGCCTGACTGAAATTTCATTCAGCCTCAACATCATGAAATAATATAAATCGTAAAACGCTGCGCCACACACGTACATCAATGGTTGACGTATTCCGAAGGAACGCATGGTAATGACACGTCGAGATCTTCTCCCTCAGCGCCTCCCGCACGCCTCTCTATTGCACCAGCACCGGCATTCTTTTCAGAACCGCCTTTTCAAACCGCTCACCGTTCGGCGCACTGCTGCTGCCACTCCCGAAGGGACGGCGCCGCGCCGGTCAACGCTCCCCCGATAAACCGCACGCCTAGCGAATAGGCGTACTTCAAACGCGAGCGGAGCAATGGCCGGGAAAATGCATAACCCCCTACCGGTCGGCATTCGAATAAATCCACGTATCGGTAATCGATAAAGAGAACATCATGGAACGAGACGAAACCAGCAAACGACGGCTCAACATCGACGGAGGCGGAACCCAACAGTGTTTGCGCCAGGGAGCCGTATTAAATCCCTGCCTGGGCTGGCATCTGGAAAAACAATCCCGCTAC
>JAITWM010000117.1 GCA_031285265.1 Lysobacteraceae bacterium | reverse complement strand
GGATCACCGATCTGGCGCTGGATCTGAAGTTGGATTTCGATCAGAAACAGTTAGCGGGGACCGCCACATATGCTTTGGAGTGGTTGGATGAATCGGCAAGGCAATTGGTGTTGGATACGCGCGATTTGACGATCGAGAAGGTGGAGGGTAGAGGTGCCGGCGGACAATGGAGCGCGCTGCGTTTCGGCCTCGCTTCGGCCGATCCGATCCTGGGCAGCAAGCTGACCATCGAAGTGCCGGAACGGAATGCGAAGGTACGAGTGACTTATCGCACCGCGCCGACGGCGTCGGGCCTGCAATGGTTGGAGCCGGCGATGACCGAAGGCGGGGAATTGCCGTTCATGTTCAGCCAATCGCAGGCGATCCATGCGCGAAGCTGGGTTCCATTGCAGGATACGCCGGGCGTACGCTTTACTTACAGTGCGCGTATCGTGACGCGGCCGGATGTCATGGTGTTGATGAGCGCGGACAACAAGCCCGATGCGGTACGCGACGGTGAATACCGGTTTCAGATGCCGCAACCGATTCCTTCCTATCTATTGGCGATCGCTGCCGGGGATCTGGTGTTCAAGCCGATTTCCGGCCGCAGCGGCGTTTGGGCCGAGCCGGCGATGGTGGAGCGGGCGGTGGAGGAGTTTGCCGATACCGAACAGATGATTCAGAAGGCGGAAGAGCTATATGGCCGTTATCGCTGGGGGCGATACGACATGCTGGTGCTGCCGCCGTCCTTTCCGTTCGGCGGGATGGAGAATCCGCGATTGACCTTCGTCACGCCGACTGTGATCGTCGGCGACAAGTCGCTGGTGTCGCTGATAGCGCACGAGCTGGCACATAGTTGGTCCGGCAACCTGGTCACCAACACCAGTTGGAAGGACATCTGGCTCAACGAAGGATTCACCACTTATGTCCAAGGCCGGATTATCGAGGCGATCTATGGCGAGGATATCGCGCAGGCGGATCGGCAGATCGACCAGGGCACGCTTCGCGCTGCCATGAAGAACATACCCGCCGCCGATCAGCGGCTGGCATTGGCGCCCTTGAACGGACGCGATCCGGACGAAGCGTTGAACGATGTCCCGTATGTCAAGGGCGCTTGGTTCCTGCAGACGTTGGAACAACGGTTTGGACGCGAGCAGTTCGATGCGTTCCTGCGGAGCTGGTTCGACGATCACGCGTTTCAGAGCGTCGATACCGATCAGTTTGTCGAGTATTTGAAAACCCATCTGCTGACGAAAGCGCAATTCGGCATGCCGGAAAGTGATTTGCATGCCTGGTTGAACGAGGCCGGAATTCCAGCGATGGCCGCGCCGGCGGCACGCGCCAGTCTGCTTGCCAGTGCGGATACTGCGCGCATCGCTTGGCAGGGCAGTGGCAATCTACCGCCAGAAAAGGTGACCGATGCTTGGGGAACCTGGGGATGGGTGCGATTCCTGGATGGCATGAGTGCGACCGGTTTGACTCGCGATCAGCTCAAACAATTGGACGATGCCTATCATTTTTCCGGCTCGCCCAACGGCGAGATCGCAATGCGTTGGTATTTATTGGCGATCCGCGGCGGTTATTCGGAGGCTTATCCGGACATGGCCAATTTCCTCAAGCGGGTGGGACGGCGCAAGCTGATCGTACCGATTTACCAGGAACTGGCGAAGACACCGGATGGGTTGGTCCTCACGCGTGCGATTTTTGCCGAGGCTAGTCCTGGGTACCATCCGATCACTGCGGCTGCCGTGAAAAGCGTCATCGATCAGCACGGCGCGCAATGAATGCATGAACTGGCCGCGGGACGCGCGCCGTTCATCCGGAAACGAGCTGGTATGGTGAATGTCCGGCGGCGGCAGGGATTCCATCGCCGCTGGCATTGTCCGGGCGCGTCGATACGAAAGCGCGGCCGATCTCGAATTCAGAGACGATTACGCCACGTTGCCGTGCTGGTACAGAGCTTCGACGGCGGTTGGAGATGTTCCTGGCATGTCGAGGAGCATTATGGCGGCAGTCGGCCGTGTCGTATGTGATGACAGAGTTTCTTCTGGAAGTGCATGCACAGGATCTACCGCCGCGGGCATTGCAGCGATGTTCGATACCGTGGCCTCCCTCCGGATTCCGGAACACGGCTTGGCGGCATCACAGTCGAGGCAGCATGGATAGTGTCGATGGCGCGGTGGACCTGAACCCGTGTTCGCCGGCGATGCCGCGGTGTTCGCGGCATGGTGGCGAACCGGAGAGGAAATGCGCCGGTTATAGCGAATAGCCGAATTGTGCTCTGAAATGGTCGTTAAACTCGGCGAAATCGAACCGTTGATTCTGTGTGCCGTGATGCTCGATTTTCAGGGCGCCCATCAAGCTGCCGATCCGGCCCGTCGTCATCCAGTCGTATTTGCCGGTGATACCGAAGATCAAACCGGCGCGAAAAGCATCACCGCAGCCGGTCGGATCCACGACCTGGCGCGGTTTTGCGGACGGAATCTCATGAAGTTGCCCGGGGAGATGAATCAATGCGCCTTGTGCGCCGCGGGTGACGATATACGCGCTGGTTCGTTGTGTAATATCTCGCTCATTCCAGCCAGTGCGCTGTTGCAGCAGATTAGACTCGTAGTCGTTGGTGATGATGTAATCGGCCAGTTCGACGAGGTCACGCAATTCCTCGCCGTTAAACAATGGCAGCCCCTGCCCCGGATCAAATATGAATGGGATGCCGGTTTCGGCGAATTCGCGAGCATGCTGCAACATCGCATCGCGTCCATCCGGACTGACGATGCCGAAATCGATACCGGCCACATCGCGGACATGGTTTTCGTGGCTGCGCATCATTGCGCCCGGATGAAATGCGTTGATCTGGTTATGGTCCAGGTCGGTGGTGATGAATGCCTGTGGCGTGAAGAGTTCATCGATCACTTTGATCTGCTCCAGGCGTATGCCTAGCTTGAGAAAATGATCGCGATAAGGACCGAAATCCTGCCCCACTGCCGCCATCGGCACCGGATCGCTGCCAAGGAGTTTCAAGTTGTAGGCGATATTCCCAGCGCAGCCGCCAAATTCGCGCCGCATTTCCGGAACCAAGAAGGATACATTCAAGATATGGACTTTGTCTGGAAGGATATGGGTCTTGAATCGGTCCGGGAACAACATGATGGTGTCGTAAGCGACAGAGCCGCAGATCAACGTGGACATTTTCGAGCCTCGGTTGAGGAAAGGAAAAGAAGGGTTGGACGGATATGTCGTCTTCGACCGGCCGGGATACAGAGGTTAACGATTATTACAACCGTGGGCCAATGGAAAAGGTGCGCGCGCAATTTGACACATCTGGTTTTTACTATTTTCTGCCGTTATTTTCACGCGATTTTCCCTTGCTCCAAACAGTAGCGGTTGATAGTCTAATCAGTCTTGTTTCCAACTGTATTCCGTGCTCCGATTCAGCTTGTATGGATGCTCGGCGACGGTGTCATCTACTCTCCAGGATTCGATTCCTCCGATGTTTTTCAAGAAACTGCGTGGCATGTTTTCCAACGACCTGTCCATAGATTTGGGCACGGCCAATACTTTGATCTATGTTCGCGGACAGGGAATCGTTTTAAATGAACCGTCGGTCGTGGCGGTGCGGCAGGGAAAAGGCGGTAAAGGCAATGACGTAGCGGCGGTCGGTTCGTCGGCCAAGCAGATGCTGGGCCGGACTCCAGGACATATTTCGACGATCCGGCCGATGAAAGATGGCGTAATCGCCGATTTCACCTATACCCAGGAAATGCTCAAGCAATTCATAAAACAGGTGCACCGGTCGCGTCTGTTTTTCCTGCATCCCAGTCCGCGAGTATTGGTCTGCGTACCGGCCGGGTCCACTCCGGTCGAGCAGCGCGCGATCAAGGAATCGGCCGAAGAAGCGGGCGCTCGCGAGGTTTATCTGATCCAGGAGCCGATGGCGGCGGCGATCGGTGCGGGCATGCCGGTCAGCGAGGCACGTGGATCGATGGTGATCGACATTGGCGGCGGCACCACGGAAGTGGCGGTAATTTCGTTGAACGGCATCGTATATTCGCAATCGGTTCGTATCGGCGGTGATCGTTTCGACGAATCGACCATCAATTACGTGCGCCGGAATCACGGTATGTTGATCGGTGAGGCGACTGCGGAACGGATCAAGGTGGAGATCGGCTGCGCTTATCCGCAGGCCGTTATTCAGGAAATGGAGATTTCCGGGCGTAATCTTGCCGAAGGTGTTCCCAAGGTCATCAAGATCAACTCCAACGAGGTGTTGGAAGCGTTGCACGAGCCGCTGACCGGGATCGTCAGCGCGATCAAGCTGGCGCTCGAACAGACTCCGCCGGAGCTTTGCGCTGACGTGGCGGAACGGGGAATCGTGCTGACCGGAGGCGGCGCATTGCTGCGCGATCTGGATAAGTTGATTTCCGAGGAAACCGGTCTGTATGTACAGGTGGCGGAGGACCCATTGACCTGTGTGGCGCGCGGCGGCGGACGTGCGTTGGAAATGGTAGATATGCATGGCAACGAATTCTTCGCTTCCGAATGACCGGTCACGACGTGGCGCCGTTGCAGTTGTCGTCATGTCGGCGGAACGACAGGTATCCGCTTATATTTCGCTATAGAGCGATTGCGGACATTTGCGGAGGAGGCCGTAACGTTTGCCGATTGCGAGCCGTGCTTGCAGTGTCGGCTTCCCTTCCATTGCTCGTTGTTTGAGTCCCGTGCCGTCCTTTGCTGGCTCTCCCGCTGCTGTCCGTCCCGGCGAAACCGCCAACACGTTGCGGTTGTTGGGTTATCTGGCGTTGGCGGTGATGCTGATCGTGTTCGACAAACAAGCAGGCTGGTTGTCGCAGGTTCGCCAATACGCAGACCGATTGACGCAGCCGGTGTGGGCCTTGGCGGGGTTGCCGGGTCGCCTGGGTGTCCAGTTGGGGGACAAT
>JAITWM010000083.1 GCA_031285265.1 Lysobacteraceae bacterium | reverse complement strand
TGAACAACGTTACATCGACAATACCGCCATCCTTCGCACAGTATTGCGCGACGCACATGGCGGCGAGGTGGAAATCATCGATTTCGCACCGCGCTGGCGCCAGAACGGCCGCTTCCATCGTCCAGTCAGCATCATTCGCCGGATATGCCCTTTGGCCGGCACCCCCCGGATCCGCATATTGATACGTCCGCTGGCCGATTGGGGCGCGCGCGTCCCGGACACCACCTGGGGCAGCAATCATATCCGCTGGCTGTTACCGGATATCACTTTGCGCCTGACCACCGATGTCCCACTGCGCTTCATTCGCGATCAGTTGTCATTCGTGCTTCCACATGCGATGCACCTGATCCTCGGCGCCGACGAAAGAATGAATCAATCGATTTCCAGTTATTTCCGCGAAGCTTTGGAATTGACCAGCGATTACTGGAAGGAATGGGTGCGTTACCTATCCATCCCATTGGAATGGCAAGGTGCAGTAATTCGCAGCGCGATCACCCTCAAACTCTGCCAATACGAGGATAGCGGCGCCATCATCGCCGCGATGACGACATCGATTCCGGAAGCACCCAACACATCGCGCAACTGGGATTACCGTTATTGCTGGCTGCGTGATGCAGCATTCGTCGTTCGCGCGCTCAATCGCCTCGGTGCGACCCGGACCATGGAGCAGTTCATCGGCTACATCTCCAATCTCGCCACCAATGACGGCTCCCTGCAACCGTTGTACGGCATCAACTTCAAAGCGGAGTTGCACGAATGTGAAATCAAAACCTTGGCCGGCTACCGTGGCATGGGGCCGGTGCGCTGCGGCAATCTGGCCTGGATTCAGAAACAGCACGATGTCTACGGCAGCGTGGCGCTGGCATTGATGCAATTGTTCTTCGACCAACGCCTCAACGATCCTGGCGACGCCGACATGTTTCGAAAATTGGAACTCCTGGGTGAGCACGCCTTTGCGTTACATGACGTGCCTGATTCCGGAATCTGGGAATTCCGCAGCCGTGCCGAAGTGCATACTTATACCAGCGTCATGTGCTGGGTCGCCTGCGACCGGCTTGCCAAGATCGCGGCTCGGCTTGGGCTGGGCGAACGATTCAGCTATTGGCGGGAGCGCGCCGATCATATCCGGGCAAAAGTACTCGTGTCCGCTTGGAATGAATCGCTCGGGCACTTTGTCGACATTTTCGGCGGACAGCATCTTGACGCTTCTCTATTGCTGATGGTCGATCTCGGATTCATCGAGTCATCGGATCCACGCTTCATAGCCACCGTCGAAGCCATCGGCCGCGACCTCAAGCACGGCGATGGCCTGTTCCGTTATGTCGCCGAAGACGATTTCGGCAAGCCCACAACCAGCTTCACCATCTGCACGTTCTGGTACATCGACGCTTTGGCGGCCATCGGTCGTCTGGAAGAAGCACGGGACATGTTCGAACGCGTCCTCTTGCGCCGCAATCATTTGGGCCTGTTATCCGAGGATCTGAGTTTCGACAACAACGAGTCCTGGGGCAACTTTCCGCAAACTTACTCGCATGTCGGTCTGATCAATGCCGCCATGCGTCTGTCCCGTCCCTGGCAAGATGCGCTATGAGCCGTCTGGTCGTCGTCTCCAATCGGGTCGCACTTCCCGGAGAAAACCAGACCGGCGGCCTCGCCGTGGCGCTACAGTCCATGCTGCGGGAACGCGGGGGGCTGTGGTTTGGTTGGAGCGGAAAAATCGTCCGCCACGCGGGAGGCACGCTGCACGAGCAGCGCGACGGCAACATCCGCTATGTCACGATGGACTTGAATCGCGCCGATCACGATGCTTACTACAACGGTTTCTCCAACCGCACCCTTTGGCCGCTGCTGCACTTTCGCCTCGACCTGGTCGATTACGACCGCGGCACACGTGACGGATACTGGCGCGTCAACACGATGTTTGCCGACCGGCTGGCGCCGATGCTGCGGGAAGACGACCTGGTCTGGGTGCATGACTATCACCTCATCCCTCTGGCCAGCATACTGCGCGAACGCGGTATCGGTTGCCGAATCGGATTCTTCCTGCATGTTCCCATGCCGTCGGCCGACCTGGTCGCCGCGATGCCCGATCATGCACGGCTTTTTTCCAGCATCACCGCGTACGATCTGGTCGGCTTCCAGACACAACGCGATACGGATCGGTTCCTGTCCTATATCCGATTGTTCGCTGGCGGCGAGACGTTTACAGACGAGAAGCTCGAGACGACCGATGGCAGACGGCTGCGAGTGCGTACATTCCCCGTCGGGGTCGATACCGAACGGATCGCCAGCCAAGCATCGACGGCTCTATCAAAACCGACCGTACACGCGCTGCGCACAGCCTGGAGCATCGCCAGCTCGTCATCGGCGTGGATCGGCTCGATTATTCCAAAGGGTTACCCGAACGTTTCCATAGTTTCGAACGCTATCTACAGCGGTACCCTGGGCAAAAAGGCAGTCTGACTTTTCTGCAGATTGCACCGGTATCGCGCGGCGAAGTCCGCGTATACCAGCGTCTGCGTAATGAACTCGAGCAAACCGCTGGTCACATCAACGGCGCGCATGCCGAGCCGGGATGGACACCACTACGCTATGTCAACCGCAACTTCGCCAGCACCACATTGAACGGTTTTTATCGGCTGGCGAGCATCGGCCTGATAACCCCTCTGCGCGACGGCATGAACTTGGTCGCTAAAGAATACGTCGCCGCGCAAGATCCGAAAGATCCCGGTGTATTGATATTGTCGTTGTTCGCCGGCGCCGCCGATCAGATGAAGCAGGCGCTGCTGGTCAACCCCTACGACCTGGACGGCGTAGCCGACGCCATCGCGACCGCCGCCACGATGAGCAAGTCCGAACGTATCGAACGCTGGCACGCCATGATTCAACATCTACGGCAGCACAATATCCATACCTGGGGACAAGACTACCTTCAGGCATTGCAAGGCGGCTGACCCGATACCCGAAACGGGTGCCATGACACGATACGGGCAGACATTTCACTCTTGCACCTGGCTCCCGTACTTCCAATCCCGCGACATCAAACGCCGTCTCGCGCCGGAAATGCCTTGATCCATTTGTGGCCCATATATCGGCACGACGTCGGAGTATTATCGAAACATGCAAATTCTGATACTAGGCGGCTACGGCCACTTTGGCGGGAGAATCAGCCGTACCCTGGCCAATGATCCCGATTTGGAAATCATCGTCGCCGGGAGAAGTGCCGATGCCGCTGCACGCTTCATCGAACATAGCGGAACGGCCGCCAGATCCATGCGACCGCTGTCGTTGGATCTCGACGCCTCAGACTTGGCAACGCAACTTCGGCGCCATGCGCCAGGATTGGTCATCCACACGGCCGGTCCGTTTCAACATCGAGACTATCGTGTCGCCGAAGCGGCATTGGCGATAGGCGCACATTACATCGATCTGTCCGATGGCCGTGATTTCGTCACCGGAATACACAGCGCACTCAATGCCAAGGCCCGTCAAGCACGATGCCGGGTCATCTCCGGAGCCAGCAGCGTGCCCGGACTCAGCGCCGCCGTCATTGCAGCCTATCGTCCGCGCTTCCGGCATCTGCATAGCATCGAATCAGGTATCCTGCCCGGCAATCAAACGCCCCGTGGATTGGCGACCACTCGCGCCATCCTCGGCTACGTCGGCCGCCCCTATCGCATATTGCTGGACGGATGCTGGCAAACTGTGCACGGTTGGCAATCGCTGCGAAAAGTGCCTATTCCGGGCCTGCACGGAAATTGGTACGCACATTGCGAAGTACCGGATCTGTCCGTGTTGCCGCAACGCTACCCGGAACTGCGTCACTGCGATTTCCGTGCTGGGTTGGAACTGCGCCGAATGCACTTTGGGTTGTGGCTGGCCAGTTGGCTGGTACGCGCCGGATTGATTCGCAACCTGGCCAGCTGGGCGGAACGCCTGATTTCGATCAGCGATCACTGGATGAAAGCTGGTACCGATGTCGGCGGCATGTACCTGGATATGAGCGGCGATGCTGAAGACGGAACGCCGCTACGATTGCGCTGGATCATTCGCGCCGCTGCAGGCGACGGTCCACAGATCCCTTGTACCGCAGCGATAGTTCTGGCCCGTAAACTCGCACGAGGGGAACTGCACGGCAGTGGCGCGACCCCCTGTCTGGACCTGTTCTCGCTTGCGGATTTTATGGAAGCGCTGGAAGGTTTCGCCATAGAGACCGATGTCTTTTCGATGAATTAGAGTTATCCGAAACGGAGGGCTCCCGTCATACTCGCGCGCCGAAAAGTTCCATTTCCATGAAAAATTGGAACATGCCAAAGGACGGACTGTCTTTACGCTATCGCATGCCACACATGTACTTCCAAATTGAAGCGGCCCGCATGAATCCGATGATGGAAACGATCGCGCCACTTGTCCTTTTAAGCGCCCTCTGCTTTGCGTGACCGGTTTTTCTCCGTTTGCATCGGCACGCTGCATGCGCAGCGATGCCGACATCCAAACGATTTTCGTACATGACGACGACGCCTTCATTGCGGCGAAGATGTCAATTCATACCAGTCCACCTTGCGCGTCAGCACCATGATCGTAGAAAGTACGCCGAACAGCAGCAACGAGCCCATCAGCAGCGCGTTGTCCTCGGAGATCAACAGGCTGTACAGCACGCCATACAACGCTGCCAGCATCGCTGCGAACCCGGCGGCTCGCAACCAACTCTTCAATACTCCGCTCAGATAGAAGAATTGCAACGCGATACAGGCCGATGCGGCAATCAGGTACGCCTTCAGAAATTGCATATGCTCGGACAAGCCCAGCAGCAATAGGAAGAAAATCGCCAAGGCCAGCCCCACCAGAAGATATTGCAGGGGATGGATGGACAACCGCTTGATCAGTTCGAACAGCATGAAGGCGACGAAGGTCAAGGCGATGAAGAGGATTCCATATTTGCTGGCACGATCGGCTTGAGTATAGATGTCCACCGGATCGACCAAGCCGATATTGATGCTTTCGATCCGTTCGAGTTCTGGCACCTCTACTTCCGGCGGCTGGCCGCCCCTATACGCCGCAGTGGTTCCCGAGCTCGAACTCCCCCTTTCCCCGACGATACTCACTTGCGTATGCGCCTGACTGGCCAGGGACGATATTTGCCATTGCGCGGAAAACCCTCCGCCATCGATCGTCCGCTCATTGGGCAGGAAGCGTCCACTGAACGACGGGTGCGGCCACGTGGAATGCAGATCAATCCGGTTATCGTCCGCAATCGGGGAAATCGACAAATTCTGAGTTCCCAGCAGATTCATATCCAGTTCGACTTCGCTCGCCGCCAACGTCAAATCCGTTTTGTGCCCCCCATCATCCTCCATCGATGGCGCTGGGATTGCGGCATGCATGCCGGGAATGTGATTACGCAAATCCCGGGTGCCCGGGTCCATGGTC
>JAITWM010000150.1 GCA_031285265.1 Lysobacteraceae bacterium | reverse complement strand
CCCGGCTGCGATGGGCAAGTATTGGTGTTGCATGATTTCCTCGGCTTGGACAGTGGGCACCGTCGTCCGCGTTTCGTCAAGGATTTCCTTGCCGAAGGAGGGTCGGTGGCCGGTGCGGTACGCGCGTATGTCGAAGCGGTCCATGACGGCTCTTTTCCCGATGCGGAGCATGCCTATCAGTAGGTAACGATGCTGGCGCTGGAATGCTGAGCGACTTTGGTTATACGGGGGAAAGCCGTCTATCGAGTGCATGTATGGCTGGGCGGCGGAGGCTCCCATTTCATTGTGATCTGGAGTTCGGCATCGTGATGGTCGTGCCCATGCTGCGGCGGATACGTTCATCGGTCGGCTGTTATCCCCAGTGATTGGGGAGCTGCCCCGTATGGGGCGATATTCCTGTTCAGTACGGGTCAGGACCTCCGTCCGTAGGATACTGTGTTCATACGAACATGAAGATCAGACGACATGAATATCGGAGAATGTCGGGTTCGATGATCGCTGAATGGGCGCGCGATATATTCATATCGGCGCAATGGAACGGTTTGAATGACTGAGAATATTACCGAGTTATCGCAATTGCGCCGGTTACTGGAAGTGTGGAGGCGCGATGGATTGCGTGTGGGGCTGGTGCCTACGATGGGCAATCTGCATGCCGGGCATTTTTCTTTGGTGCGACAGATACGTGAGCGGGTCGATCGGGTAGTGGTGAGCATATTCGTCAATCCCACTCAATTTGGAGCACATGAAGATTTTGGCTGCTATCCGCGCACGCCCGAGGCCGATGTGGCGGGGTTGGTGCAGCAGGGCTGCGAGGCGGCGTGGATGCCATCGATCGAAACGATGTACCCGTTTGGGATCGAACAGGCGGTGCGTATGCATCTCCCGGGTATCAGCGATATCCTCGAAGGCGCGCTGCGTCCCGGCCATTTCGATGGAGTCTGCTCTGTTGTGACGAGGTTGCTTCATCAGGTCAGGCCGGATGTGGCGGCGTTCGGGCGCAAGGACTACCAACAACTGGCGGTGATCCGGAGGATGGTGGACGACATGGCGATCCCGGTGGAAATCCTGGCAGGCGACATCGTCAGAGAAGACAATGGGTTGGCAATGAGTTCGCGTAACCAGTATCTGTCCGCGGAGGAGCGTGAGCGCGCTACCGGGATATTTCACAGCCTATGCGGCATGCGCGATGCCGCCATGGCAGGGATGGATTCGACGGAAGTCGAATCAGCCGCGCAACGAAGCTTGCATCATGCGGGATTCGGTATCGATTATGCTGCGTTGAGGAAGCCCGATCTGACCGTGCCGGAAGCAGGTGAAAGCGGGCCGCGAGTGGCATTGATCGCAGCTCGTTTGGGGAATACTCGATTGATCGATAATCTGGAGTTTTCGATCTGCTAACGCACATTGAGCCCCCGCTTGCTAAACTTTACCCGGGCCGGCTATGTATCCAGCATGTTCTGCCGCCGTTCCGCGATAGAAAGATTCCTAATTTGTAACCTGTTGATGAACATGAGCTGACCATGGCGCGGTCGAGCTTTCGATCCACCGTCGTGAATGCATTCTTGTCCAGGTAGCATCCGTCATATTTCCGTCTCCTCACTAAAGCACCGATTCCCATGCAGTTGAGTCTCCTGAAAGCCAAGATCCACCGCGCCACCGTCACTCGCGCCGAATTGAATTACGAAGGATCGATCGCGATCGATGGTCTGTTGTTGAACGCCAGTGGGATTCGCGAATACGAACAGGTTCACATCTACGATGTCAACAACGGGGAGCGCTTCTCCACCTATGTCATTCGCGGTGAAGAAGGCAGTGGTGTCATTTCGCTCAACGGCGCGGCTGCACGCCGTGTTCAGGTCGGTGACCTGATCATTATCTGTGCTTACGTTGCTGTCAGCGAAGCTGAGGCCGAAACATTCCAGCCGACTCTGGTGTATGTGGACGGCCATAATCGAATCACGCATACCAATCATTCAATTCCCACCCAGAGCGCATGAGCCGACTATCCGCTTTTGATCATCTGCAATCGTATATCGCGCACCTGCATGAAACCGGCATTCGGACACTCCTGGAAGAGGATCCGGCACGGGCGGTCGATTTCGCCTTGTCGGTCGGTCCGCTTTATGTGAATTTCTCCAGGCAGCGCTATGACCGGACCATCTGGACAGCGCTGCCGGCTGTGGCTGAATCGAAGGATATGACGGCAGCGTTCCGTCGTTTGTTCGACGGCGAGATCGTCAATGTCACCGAGGATCGTGCCGCACTGCATACCGCGCTGCGTAGCGATCTGTCGGCGGCCACGGCCGCGCGGCACGCGCATCATGAAGCGTTGGAGGTGCGTCGGCGCATGCGCCTGTTGATTGAACGACTTGCCGATACCCAGGTCACGGATATCGTCAGTGTCGGTATCGGCGGTTCCGATCTGGGCCCGAGATTGGTGGTCGATGCGTTGAAGAGCGTTTCCTCCGCGCGCTTTCGTGTGCACTTCATTTCCAATGTGGATGGCGCAGCCGCGCAGCGGACGCTGGCGGCGTTGGATCCTGCATATACGGCGGCGGTTTTCATTTC
>JAITWM010000032.1 GCA_031285265.1 Lysobacteraceae bacterium | reverse complement strand
AGGCGATCGCTACGCAACGTGTCTGGAAGGGCAAAGCGAGAATGGTGCAATTGGGTGTCGCCGAGCCGTTGATGGTCAGCGTGCCGCGTGGACGTTACCAGGACCTCAAACCGACGATGGATGTCCCTAAGACGCTGGTGGCCCCGATTCAGCAGGGGCAACAGATCGGCACGATAAAGGTGACGCTGGATGATCAGGTCGTTGCCGAAGCGCCGCTGATAGCGAATGCAGAGATACCGGAGGCAGGATTCTTCAAGCGCTTATGGGATGCGTTCTGGATGTGGTGGGGATCGGACTGATCCGATTCCAGACATCGTTGGCGAAACCCCATGACGGTCGCGTGGGTTTTATCGCTGCCGGCGGGCACTCGTGCAGCAAGTTTTCTTGTCGTGCCGACTCCGGCGTATGGTCTTTTCATGTCCGCTGTGGGCCGGTGTTTGCGCCGGACCGATCTTATCGGCGGGTTGCCGGATCGAATCGTCTGGCACCTTGATGTGATTCCATGCCGCCGGCTGCTTGTCGGCTGAGATATCTCCTGCCCAAGTCGCAATGTTTTGATGGCCGTGCAGGAGATCCATTCCTCTGCTTCGCCGGTATTGCCCATGGCCGGATGCCGCGCCGGTTTGCACGATTCGCGACATACCGCAGTCCAGCTTCGTTCAAAAAACCAGTCGCTGGTCGAAGCGTCTGTTTCAAGTATCGTCGGCGCGGAACCTTCCATCGTCGCTGCCTTGTGTCCGCCCATTCCGGGGGCGAGTCTAGTGCGTGGCGCTGCTATCTGGGTGACAGCGTGAATGATGCGATATGTGGTGCGGGACGGCAGTAGCGGTCGAGACGTGTACGGCGCGGGCAGGATATGGCGGTCGGGGAGTATTTATCGGCGCGAACGCATGGCACGGACGATGCGATGAATACAGGTGGTATGGAAACAGCGAGAAAGCAGTATTCCAGAAAGCAGTATTTCAGATGGAACGGCCTCGCCTCAATTCGAGAGAAATGCTGGCGCCAAACGGTCGAAAATACGCATCAATCGGGCCGTCCATATTTGCTGTCCGTCATCTGAAGCGATCAGATCCTGGCGGATTTCCAGTTCTACGTGCGGCAGCCCGCGCCCTTCGCCGTGTATCGGGATGGCATAGTCGGTGGCGTCGGTGACGAAATAGGGCTGATTATCGCCGACCGCCAGATCCGGTTCCTGCCTCAACGCCGCAAGCATGGCGTGTGCGAAGCGGGAATCGCGCTGATAGAGGACACCGCAGTGCCAGGGACGTTCTTTGGTATCCAGGATCGGTGTGAAGCTGTGCAATGTCACCAGGATCGTCGGTTGGAACGAATTGGCGCGCCGGTCCAGTTCTTGGACGATGCGCGCGTGATAGGGTGCGAAGATTTCCAATGCACGTACCGTGCGCTGTTCCAGATCAAGCCGCTGATTGCCGGGGATGACCGTCCCATCACTGACTTCGGCGATCGAGCTAGGTGAAGTCAGCGGACGATTGCAGTCGATGACCAGACGCGAGTACGTTTGCGCGATCGTAAAGGCATTCATTGCGTGCGCCAATCGTTCAGCGACACCGGCGATGCCGATGTCCCAGCCGATATGCCGGTCGATTTCCTCCGGTGTGAGTCCCAGGCCGTTCAATGCCGCCGGAATCCGTCGTCCCGCATGATCGGCGATGAATACGTAAGGCGATGCGCCGTCGGGACAATAAACCGTATAAGGCGACGGATCGTCCGGTCCCAGCAGGGTTCCGATGGAGCGGTTATTCACGCGGACTCCCGTCCAGATTGTGGTCGATCAGCCACAGGCCGGCCCATAGTTTCGGATCCATGCCGTAACCCTCCTGCATTTTGGCGGCGAGCCAGCCGGCAGCGGAAACCTGTGGTACTTCATGGACGGTGATCTTCTCACTGGCGTCGCCACCGCCGTCGCCGACTTTCCGCAGTCCGGTGGCACGGACGAAGGCGATTCTCTCGTTGCTGCTGCCCGAGGATGTCGGTCCGATTAGCAATACTTCGGCCTGTTCGGCGGTCCAGCCGGTTTCTTCTTCCAGTTCGCGGATTGCCGATGTTTCGATCGATTCGTCGGCATGGATGTCGCCCACCAGACCGGCAGGCATTTCGATGGTCTTGGATTGGAGCGGAACCCGGAACTGCTCGACGAACAAGACGTTGTGCTCGGGAGTGACGGCAATGATGATCGCCGCGAGTCCGCCGGGATGCGTGCGTTCGCAGTATTCCCAGGTTCCTCGCACCACCATCCTCTGGTATTTGCCTTCGTAAACGATTTTTGGTTCAGATTGTTTTTCGTTCATTCGTTCATATTACCGTGCAAAGCGCAATATCTGGTCGACGAATATGGTCAGAACGAAGAACTGTCAGTCACCGTTTGCATTCGGCGTCGCGTCATCGGTCCGAAGCGCAATGTATCGGCCAAGGCCGCCAAAATGTCGGTGTCGGGAACGGCGCGCATGAAGCCGGCCTCGGCAATGCCGAGAGGGGCATCCAATGCGATCGTCGTCAGTTGCCGCCAGAGTTGAACCTGGTCGCGTTGTTCGCGCAGCCGGGTGCTGGCTTGCGCGGCACCGCGCAAGCGTAGGAATGGCACTTCGTCTAGGCGCGTCAGCAGTACATCCAGGCTACCGAAGTGCGCGAGCAGTATCGCGGCGGTTTTCGTACCGATGCCGGATACGCCGGGAATGTTGTCGATCGGATCGCCGGTCAACGCCAGGAAGTCGGCGATCTGGCAGGCTTCGACGCCATAACGCGATTTGACATCGCGCATGCTCCAGCGTTGATCGCGCGCGTAATCCCATTGTTCGTCCACTTCCGTCAGCAATTGCGACAGATCCTTGTCGGCGGAAACGATCACTCCACGAAATCCGTGCCGGCGTACCTGTTGCAACGCGCTGCCGATCAGATCATCAGCCTCGTAGTGGGAATGCGCCAGCACGGTGAGGCCCAGCGCCGCGCACAATGCCTTGCAATGACTGAATTGCCGGCGCAATGCTTCCGGCGCCGGTTCCCGGTTGGCTTTGTAAGCCGGGTACAAACGGTTGCGGAAACAACTGTCGAGCGCTTCATCGAAAGCGATGGCGATATGCCGCGGACGTTCCCGTTCGAGCAAATCGAGCAGAAATCGCGCAAAGCCATGCACGGCATTGGTCGGCCAGCCGTGAATATCACGAAATTCGTCGGGCACGGAATGCCAAGCCCGGAACACATATAGGCTGGCATCGATCAGATACAGCGGCGGATGGTTTGCGGAGCCGGTCATGGTCTCGGACGATGGATGACTGCACGGATGGATATCGTCGGATGATGAGCCCTGCCCAGAAAGAGGGTATGACCATCGGACGGATGTACATTGTGCTCCGAATCGGTGACCGGCGTCCCGGCCGGTGCCAGGTTTCCGGGCATGACACCACCCTTCCCGTCGGCACCGGTCGCCGGCTGTGGCGGTATGGCGAGGGGGGGCGAAAGTAGGCGGCAAGCGTCAGTGGCGCGAGCAGACTATTTCGAGTCGGTGGGATCCCGCGGCGGAAGATGAGCCCGAACCCATGCTTCCTTTTGTTGCGGCGTCATCTGCCGCCATTGCTCATGGAAACGTACACGTTCTTCGGGTGATAGCGTGCGTGTGTGTGAAAAGACGGCACGGGCGTGCTCACGCTGCTCTGGCGACATTTCATCGAAGCGGTTTCTTCCATGACGTGCCCGCTCGCGCTGTTGCGGCGTCATTGATTGCCAGTGTTGTGCGTGATCGAACATCCGGGCGCGGAACTCGGGAGAAGCGTCGTTCCAGCGTGCGCGCAACGGAGCGATCAGAATATCGCGCTGCTCTGCACTGAGCTTATCCCAGTCGGCCGTGGTGGTTTGAGATTGCGCCAGCGCGATTCCGGAAAGCGGCAACAGCAACAGGCAAGGCAGTAAATAGCGTTTCATGATGTCAGTCGTTTACAGTAAGGAAAAATCGTTCGAAGCCAGCCACAGATAGAAGCCTGGGTCGTCGTCAAGCGCCGTCGCGAGATCGTTGCCGCCGGTGTCATCCAGAACGATGGCTGGTGCGACATTTGCGTTCATAGCGGTCGGTGCCGCCGCAGGAAGCATGAATTTCGCGCCGATGGCGACGGTCAATACCAGTGCGCAGGCGCTTCCGAGCAGCCAGGGCCATGCGAAACGGTGCGTGGACGGCTGGTCCGGCGATATCGCGATGGCAGCGGTGTGACGGGCCGCGCGCAACTGCGCCAGTGTCGGTGCCGATAAATGCGTCAGTGCAGTGGAATGCAACTGCCGCGCGCGTCGATCGAAATCTTTTTCCGATGTCGGATTCATCTGAAATCCTCCAAATATTTTTGCAGTGCATCCCGAGCGCGGGAAAGGTGAGTTTTGACCGAGCCTTGCGAGCACCCCATCACCTGTGCGGTGGTCGCGACATCCAGATCCTCCAGAACGCGCAGCGTGAATGCCTCGCGTTGCCGTGCCGGCAGATTCCGCAGTCCCGCGACCATTCGCGCATAGGCTTCGCGCTGTTCGTGTGTCTGCGATGGCCCAGGACTGTTTTCGTCCATCCAATCGACTTGTGCGTTCGCGTCGCCATGGTCGTCCGCCGGCAATAACCAACGCAGGCGAAAACGCCGCCGCCGCTGCAAATCGATGACCTTGCGCCGCAGAATGCTCCAAAACAACGGCGGCCATTCCTGCTTCGGACGTTCGCGATATGCCAGCATTTTCATCATCGCTTCCTGTACCGCATCCAATGCGTCGTCGTGATGGCGCAAACCAGCTTCGGCGAAGCGAAACGCCCGGATTCCGATTTCGGCCAGAAAAGCATCGAGTGACGGCCAAAGCGTCGCTGTCTGCGTTTCGTTGCCCAGATCGAGATCGGTGTTCACCAGCATAGCTTATCCACCTTTCTTCACAGGTGATGGTGAACGCCGCATGACATGACATTGGCATGGATTCGAGTGCGTGTTGCGATATTGCATGATGGTTCGATCCGGATGATGCGGGGTCATATCGAGAATAAACGCATGGCGATGTTTTGCGTTGACAAAAAAGAGCGAAGCCGGGCCCGGCCATGGATCGACGCGGGCGGATGCCTCCCGCGCCATGTGTCCGGTCGACCGTCACGAAGCGTGTCGCCGGATCGTAATTGGCTGGTGCCCCGGTGTCGGGAACGTGGCAGCACTTTATGGTGAAGAATGCAAAGGGTTTGCGCAGTCAGCGCGTGGCCAATAATGCGGTCCATGGAGCAAGGACCAAGCACACGACGTCGAAACCGCTATTCGCCAGTTTGGACAGTGTCCAAACGAAGGATGGCCCAAGTTTCGTAGCGGCTTGCCAAGGATAAAGGCCGAGTTGACCGCCGATCTGCGATGCCGCGATGAGCCAGTTGGCCGCCACGATGATGACGAGCGTGGACAGTACTGCGATGGATGTTCTAAATGGACCGCGCCGAACTCCAAACAGTCGCAACACCAGCACAGCGTTCAGCGCGGCAGGGATGGCCATCCAGCCGTTCTGGTGGTTGGTACGTAGTGCCAGGGCCACCCAGACGATGACGATTGCGGTACTGCCGAGCAGCAACAGCACCGGCCAGAACCAATGAGCGATTGTTACGGCCAGAGAGCGTGGAGCAGCGTCGGAAGGTGGCTGGGTCATCGGCGATCGTAATGATTGAATAAACGTTGGTGCAAACGGTACCGCTTGGATCACCGTTGATACCAAGTGCCTTGTGCGTATGAGGCTCGTGCTTGCGATGCATACAGTATATTCGGATT
>JAITWM010000095.1 GCA_031285265.1 Lysobacteraceae bacterium | reverse complement strand
TCTTCAACGATGTGATCGAAAGCGACACCGTCCGAAAAGAATACAGGCGGCTAGTTAAACGATTGTTCAAACAACATCATATGGACTCGCTCACGCGGCCGCCCAACCACTCTCAATAAATGATCCGGCACGTACTCGCATCGCATACGGGTATTTCCGCCGACATTGCAATGTCAGCGGCAACTGGCGCAGTCATTGCGGTTGCAACGTATCGCTCATATCGGATGAAGTTACAGTGCAACGTAACGGATTGACCATGACCGTAAAACGGGTGCCGCAACGACGCCGGTATCCGCTATCGGCAACACTCCATGCCGGCCGGCACTCGTTCTTTCGCGCTCAAAAGCCCAGTCTGATAGCTCCATAAAGCACGCTGCCCCCTTCGGAACAGCGCTCACCGACATCGGGCAAACTGAAAGTGATACTCAGGATTTGAAAGACTTGGCCTGATTGGCGACTGCTTCAGCCGCCTTCTTCGCCGCTTCCGGATCTCCAAGATAGCGATAGTCGAGCACTTCGAGTTCGTCGTCCAATTCGAACAACAACGGAATCCCGGTAGGAATGTTCAACTCCAGGATTACATCGTCAGGAACGTTGTTCAGATATTTGTACAACGCGCGTAAAGAATTGCCATGGGCTACCACCAAAACCGTCCGCCCGGCTTTGAGTTCCGGCGCAATCGCATCGTGCCAATAGGGCAATACGCGGTCCAGTGTGGTTGCCAGCGATTCGGCGGATGGCAGCACCCGTCGATCCAGGCCGGCATAACGCGGATCATGTGTCGGATGTCTGGGGTCGTCGAGCGCCATCGGAGGCGGCGGAATATCATAGGAACGGCGCCAGATCTTGACTTGTTCTTCCCCGTGCTTGGCCGCTGTCTCGGCCTTGTCCAGGCCTTGCAGTGCGCCGTAATGGCGCTCGTTGAGACGCCAACTCTTCTGAACGGGAATCCAGTCCTGCTCCAGTCCGGACAACACAATGTCGAGCGTGCGAATGGCGCGCTTGAGCACGGAAGTAAATGCGACATCGAACTGCAATCCTTCACCGCGTATCAGCTTGCTCGCATTGGCGGCCTCGCCGCGTCCCAGATCCGACAAGTCGACATCCACCCATCCGGTGAAGCGATTCTCAAGATTCCATTGACTTTGCCCGTGACGCAATAATATGAGCTTGTGAGTCATCGTCGCACTCCCAGTCCGCGATATAAGGAAATAATCTATTCATTGTAACGATATCGTCTTGCACACGATGGGGTCTGATGCAAAATTCATGTCGCACAATACATGGGCACCGATATTAATCTTCACATTAATATGGATATCGCATCTCCAATCGTTAAAAAGTCGAAAACTCGAAATCTGTTGATGGCTCTGCATCTACGGTACTGAACCGAAGCCGCAGCCTGAATGTGAACAGGGCTCGTCAAAACCACCCGACACGCTCTACACTAACGGTAACGCCCCTGGCGGGCGCATATTCGGATCCTAATGTCAGAAGACGACAGTAGCCCTTCCCACGAAATTCCTGAAAAACGGCGCAGTTGGCTGGAACGCATCAGTTCAGCCTTCTCCAATGACCCGGATACCCGGGAAGATCTGCTCGCGATCCTCAAGGGCGCCCAAGAAGACGGATTGATCAATACCGATACGCTACGCATGATGGAGGGCGCGATTTCCATCTCCGAAATGTCGGTCGGCGATGTCATGGTGCCGCGTTCGCAGATGGTATCACTGCAAATCGACGAAGATTTCACCAGACTGATGTCGCAGGTCGTCGAATCCGGACACTCGCGTTTCCCCGTACATGGCGACGACAAGGATGAAATCCTCGGCATTCTGCTAGCCAAGGATCTATTGCGCGGAGTATTCGTTGACAAGGGAGCGACCAATATTCGCGAATGGTTGCGACCAGCCGTATTGATCCCTGAATCCAAGAAACTCAACGTGTTGCTCAAGGAGTTCCGGCTCTCGCACAACCACATGGCGATCGTGATCGACGAATATGGTGGTGTCGCCGGTTTGATCACGATCGAAGACGTATTGGAGGAGATCGTCGGCGAAATCGACGATGAACACGATGAGACCGATGATGACAGTACCCTGATTGCCGCCCAGGCCGACGGCCAGTATGTCGTCGATGCATTGACCCCGATAGAGGATTTCAATGAACGTTTCGGCGCCGATTTCCCGGATGACGAATATGATACGGTCGGCGGTCTGATCATCGAGGCCATCGGGCATTTGCCCGAGATCGGCGAAGAACTCAATCTCGATCGCTTCTTGTTCAGAGTGATTCGTGCCGACGCGCGTAGAATCCAGGCGCTGCATCTGACGGTGTTGCCCATCGATGCACAAGAGCAAGCTTAAGAACGCCGGCTTGGGTTTATTTCGCCGATGGTCGATGCTGCCGCTGCTATGGTTGGCAGTAGCAGCGGCGGCTTTCGCGATGCCGGCGCGCGTTGGCATTGTGACCATGCAACCCGGTACCGTGTTTTTCGAGCGATTCGGACACAACGCGATCCTGATCGAAGACGCCGAAACAGGCATGATCACTTCCTATAATTTCGGCTTCTTCGATCCTGCCGAACGCGACTTCATCAGACGCTTCCTGCGTGGCGAAATGATGTACTACATGGTCGCGCTACCCTGGCAGCAGGACATGCAGCAATATCAGCACGAAGGGCGCGGCGCGACGGTACAGTGGTTGGATTTGACGCCCGCTCAGATAGAAACATTGGCCGAATTGCTGGAAGATCGTGGCCTGCCAGAAAATGCACGCTACCGGTATGACTATTTCACCGGCAACTGCACCACCCAAGTCCGGGATGCATTGAATCTCGCAATGGACGGCGAATTACAATCACAGTTGGAACGCCGCACCCATGGCGCTACCTACCGTAGCGAAGCAATCCGATTGGCTCGCCCGATCCCATGGATGTGGCTAAGTTTCGACCTGGGCCTGGGCCCCAACGCCGATAAGCCGCTGTCGCAATGGGAAGACGCCTTCGTTCCGATGCGATTGGCCGACAGCCTGCGGGAAGCACACAATTCCGAAGGTCGTCCCTTGGTCAAGGAAGTGCAAGAATTGCTGCCGCATCGATTGGCCCCGGAACCGGCTGAACGACCACGGCATTCATGGCCATGGTTGTTGATCGGCCTGGGTGTATCTGCCGCCATTATCGCCGCCGGCAGACGCCATCCCCGCTGGCTGGCCGGGTTGGCAATTCCCTTTTGGCTGATCTGTGGCCTGACCGGCCTGGTACTGCTCTATCTTTGGCTGATGACCGATCATTGGGCGGCATGGTCCAACCGGAACCTGCTGTTATTGAATCCACTCTGTCTGCTGTTGCTTCCCAACGCATGGAAAGCGTCTCGTGGCCACGGTGTCGATGGCCGCTTCACCGCCGCCCTATGGAGCATCGCCGGCATTGCCGCACTGGCTATGGTATTTCACTGGCTTCCGCTATCGCCGCAATACAATTCCGGCTGGATCGCACTACTACTGCCGATACATATCGCATTGGCCTGGGCATTCGGTGTAATTTCCCGCACTTCGCCTCCCCGGTGATTACTCGGACCTCCGATGGTTTCGCCGCCATTCGCCAGCCAGCCCATCGAGCGCCATCAGTTGCATCTACTACAATGGCGATAGCTGTCACGATGATATTCCGCTCAATCGGATCGTCAGGGCACTGAAACAAGATCCCGCCGGCTTCACCCCGGATCAGCCTCTATGAGTCCGAAGATGCCGCATTTTCCTCAGTGCATATTATCCGGTCAGCATACGGCATGGTGCGCCGTTTTCTTTCTCGATTTGAAGACCGGCACCGCTCTGGTATCCACGTCAGGATCATGATCCAGACAGCATCACTCTCATCCATAGAGCCGTATGGACGTTGTTTCTGCGCATGACCACGCGTTATGCAGAACGGCAGCGCCGGAAACCGGCGCTCTATCGGAACAAACTCCGCTCTCGACGAGGTACGAAGCGTAATTTCAATACCGCGCTACCACAGTAGCGCTCAGACGAATGGGTCCTGCAGCACGATATTGGCGTCACGGTCGGGGCCCGTCGACACCATTGCCAAGGGGCAGCCGGAAAGCTCTTCCAACGCCCGCAGATACGCGCGGGCCGCTGCGGGAAGCGCATGCCAATCGGTGATGCCATGCGTCGATTCGCTCCATCCCGGGAACTCCAGATAGACCGGCTCGCATTCCGCCCAACCAGCCGCATCCAGCGGCGCATATTCGGTTTCTTTACCGCGATAACGATAAGCAATGCAGACCTTCAACGACGGCAAGCCATCCAGCACATCGAGCTTGGTGATGCACAGACCATTGATGCCGTTGATACCGACCGCACGCTTGAGCGCCACCAGATCGATCCAGCCGCAACGGCGCGGCCGCCCCGTCGATGCGCCGAATTCCTGGCCGCGCGTGCGAATCTCCTCGCCCAGTGCATCGGCCAATTCGGTCGGAAATGGACCACCCCCAACCCGCGTGGCATAGGCTTTGGCGATTCCGAGCACATAGTCGATGGCATCGGCACCGACACCAGTACCGGCCAAAGCCCCACCCACCGTGGTATTGGAGGAAGTGACATAAGGATAGGTGCCATGATCGATATCCAGCAACGCACCTTGCGCTCCTTCGAACAACACGCGCTGCCCCTCCCGGCGACGCGCATGGAGGATACCGGCCACATCCGACTTCATCGGCTCGACGTATTCGCCGAATGCCAACGCCTCGTCCAACGTCCGTTGATAATCAACCGCTTCGACTCCCAGATATTTCGTCAATACGAAATTGTGATAGTCCAGCGCGCTACGCAATACTTCCGCCAACTGCCCAGGGTAATGCAGATCCGCGACTCGAATGCCCCGGCGCGCAACCTTATCCTCATAAGCCGGGCCGATACCCCGGCCGGTCGTACCGATGGCCTTGCCGCCGGCAGCCTTTTCGCGCGCCTGATCCAAAGCGATGTGATAAGGCATGATCAACGGGGTCGCTGGCGATATCTTCAAACGCGAACGGACATCCACGCCTTCACGTTCCAGTTCGCCGATCTCCTTTATCAGCGCCGCCGGCGACAGCACTACGCCGTTGCCGATCAGGCACTGCACGCCAGTACGCAGAATACCGGAAGGAATCAGGTGCAGGACGGTTTTTTTGCCGCCGATGACCAAGGTGTGGCCGGCATTGTGGCCGCCCTGAAAGCGTGCGACCGCGGCAACCCGTTCGGTCAGCAGATCGACGATCTTGCCTTTGCCTTCGTCGCCCCATTGAGCGCCCAATACCACACTGATTGACCCATTTCATCACTCCGATTGGTTATTCTCACGCTGAACGAGCGAAGCCGCTTGCGATCGGCACCTGTCCATTCGCTTCCTTCATCCACGATAGGAATGGACGCCGGACAGCCTGCATCTAGCTAGACAGCACAAAAGCCGGAAGGAATATCCCCTGCCGACTTTTGTGCATTATCCGGGCTTTGCCGGATCAGAGCCACTATTTTCCTGCGTCATTCAAAAAAACGCTCATGCTCTCCGAAATGCCGCCACCGGTGAATAAGCGCGACAATCCGTATGCGGCGCCAGTGCTAGACTCGCTTTCCCCTATTAACGCCCAAGTTTCCGCCATGTCAACTGGTTCACTGAACGGAATAGATATCCTCTTCGTCGCCGGATTCGGCCCCATCACTCGGGCGGCCACCCAGGAGCAAAGCCGCCAATTGTACCAAGATACGCTGCGTTTGCCACTACAATCCATGGATGGGAATCCCGGCTATCTGCATAGCGATCGCATCGACGGTGTCAAACACCTGGCACTGTGGCCACTGACACAAGCCAGCCAATCCTGTTTCGGTATCGATGACTGGCCGGAACACCTGCCAGCACCACAATGCTGGCTGGAACTGGAGGCCGCCGATCTCGTCGCCGCGACCGCAACATTGAAGGCAGCAGCGTATGCCCTGCTGCC
>JAITWM010000091.1 GCA_031285265.1 Lysobacteraceae bacterium | reverse complement strand
GCAAGCCGGATCATCGATAGACAACGGAATCAGTGACTGGCCTTGTCGCGGTTCCAGCCGCGGTGCTTGATATCCAGGTAGAGGCTGTACAGCGCGGTAAACGAAGGAAACAGGTTCTGCAATACGCCCACCGAATCCTGTTTGGCGGAAAACAGAAAATAGCTCAGTGTCATCAAGCTGCCGACGACGCTCATATACCAGAAGAGCCGTGGCATGACCGGTTTGCCGGCGCGTTTGGAGGCGACGAACTGCACCAGCCAGCGTCCGCCGAACATCAGCGCGCCGGTGTAGCCGATCAGCTTCCAGAACGTGATGTGCAAGCCGGTCCAACCCAGCCAGATGATCTCCTGATTGAGAATTCCTTCCGCCGCTACGGTCATGACTCTTCCACGGAGGTGCGTTTGCTGCGCGCGATCAGCCAGGACACGCCGAGCAAGTCGCGGACGCTGACCAGCGCGCGGCCCAGATTGTTGTATTTGGAAACGCCGGACGCGCGCGAACGATGATTGACCGGGACGCTGATGCTGCCCCAGCCGGCACGCTGCATCAGCGCCGGAAGATAGCGGTGCATATGGTCGAAATAGGGAAGCTCCAGAAAGGCTTCGCGTTCGAACAGTTTGATGCCGCATCCCGTGTCGGGGGTGTTGTCGCGCAGCATTCGCAAGCGGATCGCATTGGCCCATTTCGATGCCCAGCGTTTGCTCCCGGGGTCCTGGCGATTGACCCGCCAGCCTGCGAACAGCTTGACGTTGTCGGCGGCCGTATTGCGCGCGGCCAGCAGCCTGGGGATATCGGCCGGATCGTTCTGCCCATCGCCATCGAGGGTGACCACCCAGGGCGCGCGCGCGGCTTTGACGCCGGTGCGTACGGCGGTGCTCTGACCGCTTTGGACGAGATGATGCAATACCCGCAGTTCCGGCATGGCGGTCCTCAGCATCCGCAATACCGCAAGGGTATCGTCGCGGGAGTGGTCGTCGACGTAGATGATTTCGAACGCGACCTGGCCGCGCAGCGCAGCGATGATTTCTTCGATCAACGGGGTGACGTTGTCGCGTTCGTTGAATACGGGGACGACCACGGAAAGCGCGGGATTCATACGTCGCTCCCGAAATAGTCGCAGCACCATTGTACGACTGGCGGCAAGCCGTCTTCGATCCGCGTCCGCGGCTCGTAGCCGAGCGCGTCCCTGGCGCGGGCGGTATCGGCCATGGTTTCGATCATGTCGCCGGGTTGCATGGGACGGTAGTTTTTCTCGGCGGATTTGCCCGCAGCGGTTTCGATCACGTCGATGAAATGTTCCAGCGTCACGGGCGTATGGTTGCCCAGATTGAAGACACGGTGCGGAACCGGATCTTCGCCGGGATGATCGGCGGCGGCGAGCACGCCGGTCACGATATCGGAAACATGAGTGAAATCGCGCCGCATCCGGCCGTGGTTGAACACGTCGATCGGCCGACCGGCCAGAATGGCCCGCGCGAACAGCAACGGCGCCATATCGGGTCTGCCCCAGGGCCCGTAGACCGTGAAAAAGCGCAGGCCGGTAGCACGCAGGCCATAGAGTTGCGCGTAGGTATGCGCCATCAATTCGTTGGCGGCTTTGGTCGCGGCGTAGAGCGAACGCGGCTGATCGATGCGCTGCACTTCGGAAAACGGCGGCGTGGCGGAATCGCCATAGACCGAACTGCTGGATGCATAGACGAAGTGGCCGATATGGCGGTGCCGGCACAATTCCAGCATATTGACGAAACCGACCAGATTACTGTCGACGTAAGCGTAAGGATTCTGCAACGAATAGCGAACCCCGGCCTGGGCGGCCAGATGAATGACCCGTCCGGGTTTGACTTCGTCGAACAGGGCGGTCAAGCCGTCCCGATCGACCAGATCCAACAGGCGGATATCGATCCCCGGACACAGCGCAGCGACCCGGTCGCGTTTCAACCGCGGGTCGTAATAGTCGTTGAAGTTGTCCAGCCCGATCACGCGCTCGCCCCGCGCCAACAACGCTTGACAGGTATATGCGCCGATGAAGCCGGCTGCGCCGGTAACGAGAATAGTCATCAGAAGAAACCGAGTCTTTTCTTTGCCGTATTGACGCGGTCGAGGTCGACGATGTCGTTGACGGCACGTTTGCCGAACCGGTCCAGCACCGCTTCGATACCTTGCCGCAACTTCAAGTCCATCTCCTCCGGATACAGCGGCAGGACCGAGAGAAACTGTATGGTTTTGTCGGCATCGATGAACAATTGATGGAATCCTTCCGGCACGCTGACCGATGGCAATATCACGGCGCCGTCGAAACGGACGCCGGGAACATAGGGTTGCGGAGGATCGCCATTGGGAATCGTATGGCCGAACCCCAGCCAAGTAGCGTATTGGTGCGGGAGTCGAGCCAAGAACTTCAACAACCGTAACGGCCAATACCAGGCTTCGTCCTTGAAAGATTCCTGGTCGGTTTTCCAATAGCCCGGCAAGGAGATCATCAACTCCAGATAACGGGGGATATCCGGTCCGGGCGGCGTGGTCATCGGCAGATCGCTCATGCCGGAGGTGACCATCCGGATCACCGGGAAATCTTCGCTTGGAGCAACGATATGCACATCGATATGCACGGCATCGGAAACGATTTCGTGGAAGACTCCGGATATGGAGCCAAGATGACGTTCGATATGCCGGGAGATCTCTTCGGTATGGGATTCGCCCTCCGCGGCCCGCCAGGACGTTTTTTCGCCATGCCGTAAAATCGGCTGCCCGCTGGGCGAAAGTTCGCCGGCGTTCGATGGCTTGTCGTTGTCGCTCATGATCGTTTCACGGTTGTGCGTCGAGGGCGATGCCGATCGGCGGCAGCGTCATTCGTCTTCGTCTTCGGTGGCCGGATAGATGCCGACATCCAATGCCATCCGGAGCAGCGCGAATTGCGCCAGCAGGATCGGCGACAACGAGAAGGCGGCAGCGTTTTCGAGAAACAGACCGATGAACAGCTCGGTACCGCCGCCCTCCTCGGAAATCTGCGCGAGCAGTTCCTGATGCGGCGTCAGACGATCCAGCCATTCTTGGAGGAAGTCTTCCAGCGTCGCTTCTTCCGTGCTGGTGTAGGACAGCGTCAGCTCAGCGCACCAATAGGAACTGGAATGACGCTCCTTCGACGGCACACCGGATGGTGTTTCCTTGAAGTCGCCAACGCGCCACCCCCATTGCGATTCGATCCCAAGCAAGGAATCGAACCGGCTCAGGTCTACGCTAGGATGGGTAATGCGCAACGAGACGCGGTATTGATAGGGGAGGTTCATCGACGCAGGCTCCTGGTCATGATGGAAATGGAGAAAAATCGGTTCATCGGTATTCTTGTCCGGCCAGTGTACGCTTTCTCTCCCGGGTGAAGTCCCACCAAGGGCGTGCGTCATCGCCACCCATGAAACGGGTGATCGAAATGAATACGTCGAGCAGACAAAGATCGTGGCGTTTCCCGGTCGACTCACAAAGCCGCTCATACAAGCGGTAGGGACACTGGCCGATCAACTGCCCGGGAACGGCGATACCGAGCCGGTGCAAATCCGCCGCTATCGATTCACCGACGTTGGGCAGGTCGGTCAAGCATTCGAT
>JAITWM010000211.1 GCA_031285265.1 Lysobacteraceae bacterium | reverse complement strand
CGGGGCGCGAATTCCCAGTGCATATCGAGCATTTTCCAACACGGCGCGATGAATCGCCGGAAACGCAGACGCGGCGCGTGGTGGAACATGCTTTGTCACGCCATCCAGGCGATGTTCTGGTGTTCCTGCCGGGCCGGCGCGAGATTGCGCGGGTACAGGCCGCACTGGAGAGAAGCGCGGACGTGGCCGGCTTGGCCGACATTCTGGCGCTGCATGGCGAATTGCCGATAGAACAACAAGCACGCGCCTTGCAGCCTGATTCGGGAGGACGCCGCCGCGTCGTGCTGGCGACCAATGTCGCCGAATCGTCCGTCACGCTACCGGGTGTCCGTACCGTGATCGATAGCGGCCTGGCGCGCGAGCCGCATTTCGACCCCAACAGCGGGTTCTCGCGATTGGATATCGTCGCCATCTCGCAGGCATCGGCCAATCAGCGCGCCGGTCGCGCCGGCCGCATCGCCGACGGCTGGGCTTATCGCCTGTGGCCGGCTTCACAACGGCTGGAAGCACAACGCCGCCCGGAAATCATGCAAGCAGAATTGTCCGGTTTCGCGCTGGAATTGGCAGCCTGGGGAAGCGATGCGCTCCATTTCGTCGATCCACCGCCCAAGGGTGCCTTGGCAGCGGCGCGCGATCTGTTGCAACGGCTGGGTGCGCTCGATGGACCACAGCGCATGACCGAACTGGGAAAACAGATCCTGCATCTGGGAACCCATGCGCGCCTGGCCTCGCTGCTGCTGTCGGCGCGCGGGGACGAGCAGGCGCTCGCATGTGATTTGGTGGCACTGCTGGAAGCGCGCGATCCGTTGCCCGGCGGCGGCGATGCGCTGGCCGCGCGCTGGCGTGCGCTGGCCGCTTTTCGTCGAGGCGATTCTTCCATGCACGTCAATCGCTCTGCTTTATCGGCCATCGATAGCGTCGCCCAGCAGTGGCGGCGGCGGCTACATTGTGATGCGGCGCCACCATCGACTATCGAAGCGCATGCTCTGGGCGATCTTCTGGTGCATGCGTTTCCCGATCGCATCGCCGCGCAGCATCCGCACGATCCGCGGCGCTACCTGCTTGCCAACGGACGCAGCGCACGAATATTTGAAGACAGCGTCTTGTTCGGCGAACGCTGGCTGGTCATCAGCGATCTACGCCACGAAGCCAAGGACGCCCTGATTCTACGCGCCGCGCCGACCGACGAAATGCGCCTGCGCGAGGATTTTCCCGATCGATTCACAGAAACCCTGGTGACACGCTGGGATACCGAGAACCGCGCGTTGGTCTGCGTGCGCGAATCCCGTTTCGACCGGATCATGCTGACCTGCAAGCCGGCCGGTCGGCCCGATGCCGCACAGGCGGCGCGCGCTTTGACCGATGCCGTCCGCGAACTGGGCCTAGAAGTCCTGCCGTGGACGGAATCATTGCAGCAATGGCGCGCACGCGCGCAAAGTCTGCGGCATTGGGCACCCGAGCTGGATCTGCCCGACTTCTCTGACCCTGCGCTGATCGCTACATTGGAAGGTTGGTTGTCGCCCGCCTTTTCCGGTCTGGCTCGCCTGGATGCATTGAGCGAAGAGAGACTAACGGAGGCACTCAAATCACGGTTGGAATGGTCGCAACGGCAACAGATCGATCGATGGGTCCCGACTCGGATCGAAGTACCGTCCGGCATGGATCGCCGCATCGACTATGCCATCGGCCCTGCGGGAGAACCGCAGTCACCGGTATTGGCCGTCAAATTGCAGGAAATGTTCGGTCTTGCCGATACGCCACGGATCGTCGATGGCCGGGTTCCGTTGACGCTGCATTTGCTGTCGCCCGCCGGTCGACCATTACAGGTCACTCAGGATCTGCGCGGTTTCTGGGAACGCACCTATCCGGAGGTGAAAAAGGAGATGAAAGGCCGTTATCCGAAACATCCCTGGCCGGACGACCCCTGGACCGCAACCGCGACCCACCGCGCCAAGCCGAGAGGGACGTGACGCGAATGCGCGCCGTATCGTCCGCTGCATTCAGCCAGCCCTTCTCCGAATCGGTTCGGCCATGCTGAATCCAGAAACGGAGCGATTTCCGATCTACCCGTATTGCTACGCTACGTGCAACGAAACCGACCTTGAACGATGGTGTTCATGCATACTCGACTGCTCCATCGAACATGGGGTTGCTTCCATCTTCACCCTGCCCCGGTGATTTTCCACGAGACCGAAACCGCCTCACAGGTCGCCCAGGAAGCCCGGATGTAATTCAAAATCTTTCTGGCCCTTTTCCGAGCTGCCCGGATTACATGGAGTATGCATTCCGGCGTGCAGGCGATGACCCTGCCGGCGATCGCCGCATCTACGCCTGATGATGCCGGGATCGACTGCAACATCGTCGTTGCGGCGCAGCACGATCGCATTTCCACTTCGCTCGAAGCCGGTGAAGCGGCCATCCAATACCCGCACGGACCGCGGGCGAATTGAGAATATCGATCGCGGACTTTCCCGCATTGCATCACGTGCAAACGTTTCTTTATCCGCATGCGAACTGCCGACAAAAGATGCCATACCTGTTTTATGTTTCGCGAATATTCATGAAAACGGGCAATTCACTGTGATTTTTCGTCCGTTACGACGCCGCCCATACATACTCCGTCATTAGAATGGAAAAAACGATGGACCGTATTGTCTTCAACGTTTTGGTATCCCTCATGTCACCGCCATTCACATCTACGGCTTCAGATTCGATCCTATCGATCCGACCCGAAACAGTGGACGATATCGATGCGGTCACGCAGATGACGACAGCCGCATTCCTTGACCATCCGTATAGCCGGCAGACGGAAGCCGCCATCATTTTCGGGCTTCGCGCCAGCGGCGCGCTCGCCGTTTCACTGGTTGCGGAGCTGAGCGGCGGCATCGTAGGGCATATCGCATTTTCTCCCATCCGGCTCTCGGGCGAAGCGTCGAATTGGTTCGGATTGGGACCAGTCGCAGTTATCCCGTCGTTGCAGCGGATAGGTATCGGCAGCGCTTTGATCCATGCCGGACTGGCGACACTCCGGTTCCGTAATGCGGGCGGCTGCGTCCTGGTCGGTGACCTGGGCTACTACCGCCGGTTCGGTTTCGTCCAGGCACAAGGACTGGTACTTCCCGGCGTACCTTCGGAGTATTTCCTCGCACTGCCGTTCGCAATCGGCCCCATCGTAGGTGAAGTCAGCTTCCATCCCGCCTTCGACAACGATGCGCCAGCCGCGGGGTGATCGATGATCGATGCATCGGCCGACCGGTTGGATATAACGCTTTTGCAGCGATTGCTCGACGATATCGCATGGTCGCATCAAAGTCATGCACTCGTTCCGCCGCAGGAGGCCGGCGCTGGATTCAACCTTCCACGAAACCGGATAGCGCGCACTCATCGTTTACCGGATGCTCGCACCGAATCGGCAAACCCATTTCTTTCAACCTCAAGGATTTCACCATGAGCAAACTGACTCACCTCGCCGATCGCGCTTTGGAGATCGCCGATCACGCCGGTTCCAATCTGAAACACGCCATGACACCTTCTCCTGAACAATGGATTCGGGCCGGCATGGCCATCAAAGCGGCGCGCAACAGCGCCAAGAATGCCGGCAAGTTCGCCCAGCGCAACTCCGTGGTCATTGCCGTCGCTGCCGCTGTGGTCGGCGCGGGTGTTGCCACTTATTTGATCTACCATAATCGTAGGAAGAATCGGCATCATTCGCTCGATGCGATCGAACAGAAGGACAGACAGATTCAGGCGCGCCGCGCAATCGCTCGTAGAAAGTCGCTCTATGTCCGGCCCGACGGAACCGAAGTGTCGCAAGATTGAACTCCGGCATACGGGCGTGCCCCGTATCCATTTCCGCATGTCCGAGCGCACGGTTGCAGACAAACATCCAGCCTGCTCTTGATCGACGGACGCGGCTGGATGTCTGCTGCAACGAGTGTCCGGATCGAATGATGCTCCGGCTTCGGTCATCGGCAGATTAGATGGAAGCATCGTAATAAATGGCATCCAGCAGAAACGCATCGCTTGATCAGTTCCAACAAGCGTCGCTGGCTGTCTTCGTTATCGGATAGAAACTCGATCCGTATGGGCTGTCATTCTCTCAGCCGTATCGCGGTCATGATTGCAGATGCTCTCGCGGATTTCGAACGAGCCGAGACCGGCGGCGCACACCGCAACCCGTGATGATCTCATCACGCAACGGAGCGATCGGCGAAAGTCATTCCCGGAACCGGCTTCGGTCTTTCATTCTGCGCTGCGCGGTGGCGTCGTGCCGAGTGGAAACGCGCAATCCGTGTTCCCCGGTGGCCGCTTGCAGCGATCGCCAACGTCCCGGCGGCAGATCGTCCAGCCGGTACGACCCCATCGCTACGCGCACCAGACGCAACGTCGGCAGCCCGACCGCCGCTGTCATGCGTCGTACCTGGCGATTGCGGCCCTCGCGTATCGTCAACTCCAGCCATGCATCGGGCACGGTCTTGCGGTATCTCACCGGTGGATCGCGCGGCCATAGCAGCGGCGGCGCATCCAACAGCGACAAACGCGCCGGACGGGTCGGCCCGTCACTGAGCATCACTCCCGAACGCAATGCCGCTAGTTGTTCGAGCTTCGGCACGCCTTCCACCTGCACCCAATAGGTCTTGGGCTGCTTATGCCGAGGATCGGTCAATCCATGCGCAATCCTGCCGTCATCGGTCAACAACAGCAGGCCCTCGCTGTCCCGGTCCAGCCGTCCTGCCGCGTAAACGCCGGGTGGGAATCCGAATTCCGCCAGCGTCCGGCGCGCCGGTATACTGCGGTCGGTGAACTGGCATAGCACACCATAGGGTTTATTGAATATCAGAAGCATACGGCAGGCATCGCCTCGGCCAAGGAAAACCATTGGTGGAAAGGATACGCAGGATATTCGCCCATGTGCGAGCGGCCTTGCCGCGCCGTTTGCGGCCTGTGTTTCACCCACGCACTTATCGCAAGTATCCATATCGAACGATGCAATACGAGGTCGCGGAATGGAATTCCCCCGTTTTAATGGATCAGCCATTGGGCTAAGCGTCGAGGCATCCCGTTCGTTGAAGGAAGGGGTGAGGTAAGGTCAGGCGATTTGCAGGTTTGCGTAAGCCAATACCAGCCATTTGCTGCCGGCCTCCTCAAATTGCACTTGTACCCGCATATGCGCTCCGTTGCCTTCACAATCGGTGACGATACCGGTCCCGAACTTGGGGTGGGCAACATTGGCGCCGATTTTCACTGGCGATGGCTCATCGGGTATGGCGCTCCAAGAACGTGCCGCGCCGAGCGATGATGAGCGTGATACTTGCACTCGCGGCCGGATTTCATGCAATAGATCGACAGGGACTTCGCGCAGAAACCGCGATGCCGGATTGTAGTTGTCCATGCCGTGGATGCGTCGCGATTCGGCATAACTGAGTATCAGTTTCTGCTTGGCACGAGTGATACCGACGTAGGCCAGCCGACGTTCTTCATCCAATCGGCCATGTTCTTCCAGTGAGCGGAGGTTGGGAAATAACCCATCTTCCATTCCGGTCAGAAACACCAATGAGAATTCCAATCCTTTTGCTGAGTGCAGTGTCATCAATTGCACGCCGTCTTCGCCTGCTTGCGCCTGGCCTTCGCCCGCTTCCAACGAAGCATAAGCGAGGAAAGCGATCAGTTCACTGGCGCCTTCGTTGTCGTCTTTGTCGTATGCGAAACGCGAAGCGACCGATACCAGTTCGTCGAGGTTGTCGACGCGGGAGTCGAGTTGTCCCCGGCCCTCTTTATCGTAGTAAATCCGCAGCCCGGAACGCATCAACATGTGATCCGCCTTGTCCTTCAATTCCAACTCGGCGGTTTCGGCGTTCAATGTTTCGATCAACGCGATGAATGCGGAGAGCGCATTGCGCGCACGCGCGGCCAAGCCGTTGCCTTCTTGCATCAAATGGCAAGCGGCGTTCCAGAGCGAGACGGATTGAGCGCGCGCGTATTTGCGAATTTCATCCAGAGTCCGTCCGCCGATGCCGCGGGGCGGCGTATTGACGGTGCGTTCGAATGCCGCGTCGTCGTCACGATTGGCGATCAATCGTAGATAGGCGAGCGCATCCTTGATTTCAGCGCGCTCGAAGAAACGCATTCCGCCGTAGACGCGGTAGGGGATCTGTTCGGCCAGCAACGCTTCTTCGAACGCGCGGGATTGGGCGTTGCTGCGGTAAAGAATGGCGGCATCGACATAGCTGCCGCCATCGCGCACCCATTGCCGAATTCTTTCGACGACGTAACGCGCCTCATCGACTTCGTTGTAGGCAGCGTAAAGATCGATCGGTTCGCCGTCGCCGCTATCGGTCCAGAGCTGCTTGCCAATACGATCGGGATTGTGTGCGATGATGGCGTTGGCCGCTTTGAGGATACTGCCGGTGGAACGGTAGTTCTGCTCCAAGCGCAGCACTTGCGCGCCAGGGAAGTCCATGAGGAATTTCTGGACATTTTCTACGCGCGCGCCGCGCCAGCCGTAGATAGCCTGATCGTCGTCGCCAACGACGAAGACATGGCCGCCATCGCTTGCCAGGATTCTGATGAATGCGTATTGGATCGCATTGGTGTCCTGAAATTCGTCCACCAGAATTTCGCGGAACCGGGTTCGATAATGCGCCAACAATTCGGAATGATCACGCAACAGTTCATGGGCGCGCAGCAGCAATTCGGCGAAGTCGACCAGGCCGGCTCGATCGCAGTTCTCCTGATACAGCTCGTAGGCTTGCCGCAACGTGTCCAGCCAGGGATCGTCGCCGGGTTGGATGTATTGCGGACGTCGCCCTTCGTCCTTTTGTGCGTTGATCCACCAAGCAATCTGCTTGGGCGGAAAACGCGATTCGTCCAGTCCCAGTTGTTGCACGATGCGCTTGGTCAGGCGCAGTTGATCGTCCGCGTCCAGGATCTGGAATGTCTCCGGAAGACCGGCGTCGCGCCAATGCAGCCGCAGTAACCGGTGCGCCAAGCCATGAAAGGTCCCTATCCACATACCGCGGCCGCCATGACGCGATTGCGCATTGATGCGCTGGCGCATTTCTCCCGCCGCTTTGTTGGTGAAAGTGACAGCGAAGATGCCGTGCGGAGGAATTCCCTGCACTTCGTTGAGCCAGGCGATCCGATGCGTCAGTACGCGCGTCTTGCCGGAACCGGCACCTGCCAGGACCAAATAGTGTCCCGGCGGCGCCGAGACGGCATCGCGCTGCGCGGCATTCAAATTGTCGAGAAGGTGAGAGACATCCACG
>JAITWM010000093.1 GCA_031285265.1 Lysobacteraceae bacterium | reverse complement strand
GATCGGACCACCCACATGCGGAATTGGAGCAGGCTGCGGACAGACATGCATATCACCAACGCGTGCAGCATTTCCCATAACACATACTCCTCATCATCAGTTGATGGCAACCAGTTTTCCTTTGATGATGACTCCGGCACCGCAAATCATGATCAAGCTACCGCCTGCCGACAACAGAATCGCTGTACCGGCGAGGATGGCCTTCGTGGAACCGATTTCTTCCAGAGAACCCGCGCCCACCGCCTGATTGATCGCGCCGCCGACGGACACCGCATAGGCCCCGCCCACCGACAAAGCCTTGGCCCCACCGACGCTCTCGGCACTGATCGTAGCGATACTGTCGACCCTTCCCAGACCGACCGTCTTCGTCACTGCGCCGCCGATCGTCTCGATCTTGCCCAAGCCGACGGTCTGAATCATCGCGCCGCCCACCGTCACCGTCTTGGCCAAGCCTACCGTCTCCACCGCGGCAAGGCCCACCGTAACGAACCGGGCTCCCAGTACCGTGACGAACTCGCCCAGGCCAACGGTATGGATACGCGCAGCACCGACCGCGAGGATATCCGCCAACCCGATGAGCGTTATGCGAGCGGCTCCGATCTGAATGGCTTCGAAGGCACCAATGGTTTCGGTACGGTTCACGCCGACGGTAATGGTTTCATTCACACCGACGGTTTCAGTACGGTTGACACCGATGAAGTTAGTTTCGTTGACACCGATGGTCTTGGTGCGATTTATACCAACCCAATGCGTCTCGCAATTTTCAACTTCAATATCCTGGTTGCGCTCGGCGTGGATCCATAACTGCTCCAATCCCTTCTTGTCCTCGAAGCGAATCGCATTGGCATTCGAATAACTGCCACCCGGAGTGGAGCGAGTGAGATAACCGGTCTGCGTCTTATTGGCCGGCAGTTCCCATGGTGGCCTATTGTCGTCGTTATAGACACGGCCGGTAATCAACGGCATATCCGGATTACCGCCTAGGAACTGCACCAGCACTTCCTGTCCGATACGCGGCAACGCCATGAACCCGAAACGCTCGCCTGCCCAACTGCTCGATACACGAATCCAGCAGGAGCTGTTTTCATCGTAATCGCCTTCGCGATCGAAGTGGAACTGGACGCGGACACGTCCGTACTCATCGCAATAGATCTCCTCGCCTTTCGGCCCGACCACGATCGCAGTCATCAATCCGTAGATCTTCGGTTCATTACTGTTGAAGCTGCGACCCGGATGCCACGGCACATTGACCCGGCTGGCACTGAACTGATTGCTATAGACCGCTGGGATACCTTGGTTGAGGTAGTTATTGCTTGCGCTGTGTTGAACCTCGATTACCAGGAAACGGCGCTGATCGGACGAATCCTTATCATGCTCATAGTGTTCGGTCAGTTCGAAACAACGCCCTGGCTGCAACCGCGCGCAATCACCGGCACCATTGAAGTATCTGGCTTGGGCCTCGATTTCCTCCATCCGCAGCCGTGTCAGCTGATCGCCATGCTGCGCATCGCGGAAACCGTAAGCGCCCACATGCTCATAGACCTCGATCGTCGGCACATTTCCCTGATTGTTGATCGTGGAAATACCTGCTTCTTGCGGCCTCGGTTTCTTGAAATCGAAACTGGTTGCCGAGTAAGAACTCGATGCCAACTGACGGACCGGCGACCATTGATTGACGCCATCGGCATCTTCATTACCTTGATCAGCATGGTAGCGAACTGTCGCACTACCTTCGGTATCCGTCGCCTGGCTGGAATCATCGGACAAGACCAGCGTGTGGCCATCAGCGCGATGCTCGTACCAGTAGTACCAGCCGCGCGCTTCCCAGCGGCGGTGCAGGTAGTTGTAGTCCGTCTCATCCCATTGTGTCGCCAGAGTGATGTGGTGATCATCACCGATGATTTTCATCTCATAATCACGGGCCTCGTAATCCTGGAAGGTTTCCGTGGTCTGATCTGCGATATTCTTGTTGTGGAACAGATAGTTGTCCTTCCGCAACCTGAGGTAGGCCAACCATGGTCCTAGCACCATTTCATAGATGGCCATGCCGCCATCGGTGCCGACACGGCGGAATTCAAAGACATAACCGTTGAAATAACGCACGCTGCCATCTTTGCGCACCAGTTCCACGGTCACCATCTTGCCCATCAATTCCTTGGTAGGAATGCTGGCATCGTCCGACAATATTTTTACGGTGTAACGGAAATCCCGCGACAACCCTTCCACCGCGTCAAGACGTTCCGGTAACAGCAATGCCGAAGGGCCATCCCCCTGAGGAAATCGCAGACGTAACAATCTATCGGTTTGCCGGTCCAGTTGAGCAAGGGTTTTTGATTGAGAATAGATATCTGCCATAAATGGCTCTCCAGAAGTGCTACAGCTGATTCAGAATTCGCACCACGTCGGTATGACCGTATGTGCGCGCAATGTCACCTGCGGTACGACCCTCGCAATCAGCGAGAGCGGGGTCCGCACCCTTATCCAGAAGAAAACGAACTACTTCCGGATCGCCACGACGCGAAACTTCCATCAGAGCGCTCAATCCATTTTCGCTCTGCTGGTTGACATCGGCGTGGTGTTCGACCAATAACGTCAATAACGCAATGGCATGCGCCGACGGATAGCCAAAACCGGCTGCCTGGATCAATGGCGTATTGCCATTCCGATCCTTCAAATTCGGATCGGCGCCATGTTCCAGCAGCATTTTCATAAAAACGAGTTGTTCCTGCTGATCGCGTTCTGCCCGTCGGCGCGCTTCCCGGGGTGAACCGGAAATCATGTCGTCAACCCTTGGCTTGACGGCCAGCAGCAACGGGGTATTGCCATGGTTATCACGGATATCCACCGCCTCGCCCCGTTCAATCAAAGTCTCAGCGTACTCGACATCCCTGTCCGCCATCGCGTGATACAACTCGCTGCCTGTCCATGCTGGCAATGGCGACGCTTGGACTGATTCCGCATGACAGTGCCGCTCATGCGTATCTGCTGCGGCCTTACCCGCCTCCGTCGCTCCCGCGACACTGAGGCAGGCGCCTAACGCCACAGCCAGCAACGAATACACCCATACCTTGGGGTACGCTGCCATTCCGCCGTTAGTGCGGATCGTAGGCACGATATGCCCCCCGATCAGGATTGAGGCGCAAGATATCCTGTTCACTAACAAAGCGATACTTGCCTCCCGCTCCTGGGACTTTGCCCTCAGGTGAAGCAGTCACCCATTTCCCGTTCAACCGTGCCTGAATACTTGAGCCACTGGTGGCTCCAAATACCTTTACTTGACAATAATTGGCGAGCGCCTGAGCGATGCTGGGCTTTGGCGTATTGTTCTCATTGAGTGCACGCCAATAATAGTACCGAGCATCCGCATCGGGATCGACGACATTGTTGCCCGCCGCATCGACATCACTGTAGACCCAGTTTGCCACTCCCGAATTGCAGCCCCAGAGTTTGATTGTTGCACCGGTCTTGGCAAAAATGTTTCTGATCTTCGAGCGAATCGATGTATATGGCGTACGAATCAGATCATCGGTAAAAACCGCCCCTACTTCCGTATTGAGTACCGAAAGATAATTAGCCATCTGTCCACGCTTCTGGCTTGCAATGCCTGCTCGCGAAATACCCAACGAGCGATCTCCATAACCGAGAAACAAAGCGCCGCCGATCGCATGCGAATAGATATGCAGCTCCTTCACCTCGAAATCGAATGCCGTAGTGCTCAGGAAATCGAAGAAGGTATCGCGCCGATCGATTTCCCGGATCAGAACCGTACTCGGCTCATATCCCGCCAATTCCGGCGGCAACAGATCGTCAGCGAACCACTTGAAGTTGCCAAGGTCACCCCCACGACCATAAATAACTAGTGCGCCCTCACCCGACATATATATACCTCCAGAATGATGTTGCCCCGTCCTGGGAGATGTTCAAGCGATCCGATCCGATCGAAAGCTTCATAAGACCCGGACGCTTCCCGCAGGAGCGGAGCCGAGCGGATGATTCATCATTTCCACGCACCACCCTTCAATGGGCAATAAAACTAATCCAGGCCGATACTTTTTACTTTGAAATCAAACGGCTCCCCAATCCACATGCCCATCCGGCTCCGCTTGGTTACCACTCATCCCCATAAATTTGCTGCTCTCACCGCCCCTAAATCGACTGTACATCCGGTTGAACAGCGTCCCACGGAGCAATAATACATGCTCAACCATACACTTATATCGGTATTTTTTGTGATGACCGTCACATTATTTCAAATCCATAGTGGCTCAAAAAGAAATAATTCACCATTCATTCATTATTTTAATTTTCATTGTCACAACTGCTGACCGCCGTTTCTCAAAACAATCGATCTCACCATTACAGAGACTGAATCGATCAACACAATAATCTGAATTCAAGTTATCAATTTACGTGGCGCATCAGATATCACGGATATTCCTTCCTTCTGTCGACACGACCTCAACCTATCCCTCCCTGCTGCGATTTAAGGCGTAAGGAAGAAAGCTTTCCCCTATCGGGGTTTCGAGGTTGGCGCTTACACTACGGCATGTAATCGTTTGCCGTATTGGATCTGCTTTTCTTGGAGTGGCCGTATCGTCGCCCTGACGATAGTGTGGACAACCGGAAACCAGGTGAGCAGGGTGAGGCTTTTCGTGGGTGGATGTTGCAGATTTTCAATGACGAGCCGGTTGATATGTATTGGAACAAGTCCGGGCTGGGCATGCAGCGGCGAAGAAAGTTCTACGTCAATGGAGAAGGTGTAGTGAGATGACGATTCCCGATTATCAGACGATCATGTTGCCGGTGTTGCGGTTGGCTGCCGAAGGAGAGCAGCGTGTAGCCGATGTGGCGGACCGGGTGGCGGATGAATTCGATTTGACCCTAGAAGAGCGCGAGATGCTGTTGCCCAGTGGCCGGCAGCGCATTCTGCACAATCGCGTCCATTGGGCGAAGTTCTATATGAGCAAAGCCGGGTTGATTGCTTCGCCGGCGCGGGGCCGTTTTGTCGCGACCGAGGCTGGGCGTGCTTTGTTGGCTACCCGTCCGGCACGGGTCGATGTCGATCTGTTGCTGCAATATCCGGCCTTTCATGCGTTCCACAAAGGCGAGCGCAATGGGCTCGACGATAAAAGCGGGCAGGCAAGCCTCTCTAATGCGGCGCAGTCCGAGTCCACGACCCCCGAAGAGCAAATCGAGGCGGCTTACCAGGCCACGCAGTCGGCATTGCGCGCGGAACTGCTGGATCGGATCGGCCAGAATGGCCCGGCCTTTTTTGAACAGTTGATCATCGATGTGTTGGTGGCGATGGGCTATGGCGGCTCGCATAAGAATGCCGCTATGCAGCTTGGGCGCTCCGGCGATGGCGGGGTGGATGGCGTGATCAACGAGGACCGGCTGGGTCTGGATCGGGTTTATGTACAAGCCAAACGGTATGCACCGGGGAATACGGTCGGACGTCCCGATGTGCAGACGTTCGTAGGCAGTTTGGTGGGCCTGGGTGCGACCAAGGGTGTGTTCGTCACTACTTCGGATTTCAGCGTGCAGGCTCGGGATTTCGTTCGGCATCTCTCGCAGCGGGTCATCCTGATCAACGGTGCGCAATTGGCCGAACTGATGATCGAACACGATGTCGGGGTGCGCGTCAGCCGCACGGTCGAATTCAAGCGATTGGATGAGGATTTTTTTGCCGAAGAATGAGCCGGTGTTGATTTCCAGATCAGCCGGACGATAGATCTCGCGATCAAGCTTGCCGATCCGGCACCGGCGTTGTGTAAGGTCGACAAGCTTGAAAAGAAGCGGGCTGATGCTCTCCAGCACCAGCGCGCTCTTGCGCCGGGCCGTCCACCGTTTGATCTCCTCTTCCATCTTCATGCTCATCGTCACTTCCTCAAAGTATGACCTGAGCAGGTTTTTAGTGGGTCAGTACATCCACGCCGCACGCTCGGCCTCGACCTGCAACTCCTGCAGGCGCAGGAGAGCATCAGCCCGCTTCTTTTCAAGCTTGTCGACCT
>JAITWM010000008.1 GCA_031285265.1 Lysobacteraceae bacterium | reverse complement strand
TTGAGGGACGGTCAGATGCGGGACCGGAGATCAACGGAATGCCTATGCCGGAATTCGACGAGTTCCGGGGGGCGAGGGAGGGGGGATATGGGAGGCCGTTATCGTTTTCTGCCGTTTTGCATGTATGCCTATACGCCGGGGTGGCGAACACAGCGATGCATCCGCTCTCCTGGTCAAGGCGAGTGGGACAAGAATCGTTCGGGAGGAGCGGCTGGCGCCTTGTTCGACTGTAGTACTCGGCATGGGCGGGACAGGCAAGCAGTGCTTCCCTAGTAGCGGGCAGGGTACGGAGTCACTGGATTGATGCGGTAGACCACGCGGCATGAATACGCCTCGAAAAATGGACCGGCAGCAACTCGCCGATCCGAGGCGTGCATGTTAATGAGAATTATTTTCGTTTTCAAGTGATCGATGGGCGATCAACTTCGATCATCGCGGGTCCATATCCCATCGTTTTCGTGTTTGACGGGAAATTTGGCGACCGGCAGATGGGCGGGGGCGCATAACGCCTGACCGGTGCGAATATCGAAACGAGCGCCATGCAACAGACATTCGATGCTGCCTTCGGTGCGGTCGAAGCTGCCGGAGGACAGCTCGAAATCTTCATGACTGCATCGATCTTCGAGTGCATAGAACATTCCGTCATAGTTGAAAATGACGATGGGGACATCGGTGACTTCATCGAAGACAGTCTTCATTTCGCCAGGCAGCAATTGACTCGTAGGACAGACAAAGGTCCATGTGTCGCTCATAAGGATTTCTCCAGTACTTCGAAACGAAGATCATCGCGCTTGGGAATGCCGAAGCGGACATCATCGTAGGGAAAGGGTTTTTTGATTCCGGTGCGGACATAGCCGCGCCGTTCGTAGTAGGCGATCAATTCGTCGCGCAGGTCGATGACGGTCATTTTCATGATCGGTAATTGCCATTCCTTGCCGACGATACGTTCGGCTTCAGTCATGACTTTCTTTCCCAGGCCGCTGCTTTGTTGATCCGGCCTGACGGCGAACATGCCGAAATAACCCGCATCGTCTTCGATCGCCACATGCGCGCAAGCGACGAGATCGCTGTCGATTTCGGCCAGCAGGACACGGCTGTGCGGACGTTCGATATCGTGTCGAAGCACTTCCGGATCGATCCGGGGACCATCCAGCAGATCGGCTTCGGTGGTCCAGCCCTGCCGGCTGACATTGCCGCGATAAGCGGATGTGACAAGTCGAATGATCGTTGGGATGTCTGCGACGGTGGCAGAGCGAAAGGTCAAATTGCTCATGGATCGAATGATAAGGGATACGAAAACGATATTCGACGTGTTGAGATGGGGACGGTCGCCGTGATGACTGGCTGGGTTGACATCCGGATACGGCCATCGGTCGTTGCAATGCCGCTATCGGCATTGGCGATCGCCGGCACATGCCGCCATCACGTCATCATCGAGTCAGGGCGATGCCGGCGGGAAGGCACGGGGCCGTATCCATGATACGGCTATTCCGGTTTCCGGGGGCTCGCCTCTGGTCGGCAGTTACCGTTTCAACCCAACAGACGGCGAACTTTGTGAATGGCGGCAATGAATCGTTCGATTTCCTCGTGCGTGTTGTAAAAGGCCAATGATGCGCGGCAGGTGGTGCCGACACCGAAGAATTGCAGCAGTGGATGAGCGCAATGCTGTCCCGAGCGGATCGCCACGCCTTCCAGATCCAGGAGGATGGCCAGATCATGCGCATGTGCGTCTTCCAGCAGGAAGGCGATGACAGAGGCCTTTCCGGGTGCCGTTCCAAAGATGCGCAGGCCGGAAATCTTATTCAACTCTTCAGTGGCATGCTCCAGCAATTCGGTTTCGCGAGTGGTGATGTTGTCCATGCCGATCGGTTGAAGATAGTCCACCGCTGCGTGAAGCCCGACGAAGCCAGCGATATTGGGTGTACCCGCTTCGAACTTATAGGGAGGATCGTTGAATACGGTACCGTCGAAGCTGACTTCCTTGATCATTTCGCCGCCGCCGATGAAGGGTGGCATCGCCTGCCAATGTTCGCGCCGGGCCCATAGGATGCCGGTACCGGTCGGACCATACAGTTTATGGCCCGTCATAGCGTAGAAATCGCAGTCGATTGCGGCGATGTCGACCGAACGATGCGGGATGGCCTGCGAGCCGTCGATGACAGTGATGATGCCGCGCCGGCGCGCCTCCTTGCAGATCGCACGGACAGGGTTGACGGTGCCCAGCACGTTGGATACATGGGTCAGCGCAAGCAATTTGACGTCTTCGGTCATCGCTGCATATAGCGCGTCCTGGTCGAGGCTGCCGTCCGGCAGGATTTCCGCAACGCGGATAGTGGCGCCGGTACGCTGTGCGATCAGTTGCCAAGGCACGATATTGGCGTGGTGCTCCATGCGCGAGACCAGGATCGTGTCACCCGTGCGCAAACGCGGCAACGCCCAGGAATACGCTATCAGGTTGATCGCGAATGTGGTTCCGCTGCACAGCACCAGTTCGTCGGCGCGCACATTGAGGAAGCGCGCCAATGCCATGCGAGCATTTTCGTAAGCATTCGTGGCCTCGGTGCCCAGTATGTGTACTGCACGACTGACGTTGGCATTGTAACGGCGATAGAACTCGTCCACCGCCGCGATGACCTGCACGGGTTTTTGCGTGGTGTTGGCGTTGTCGAAGTAGATGAGCGGCTTGCTGTGAACCTGCCGTTCCAGGATCGGGAAGTCGCTGCGGATCTTGTTCCAATCGACTGGACCGATCTCTGTCGCCGGTGTGGATGCCGGATCAGGGGTGTATCGATTCATGCCATGCCTGCCGTACTGAGCGCCTGATCCAGGAGTTGCATCAGCAGCCCGGATGTTTCCGCATCGGCAATGCCGAGCGGTTCCCGGCAGAATGCCGCCGTCAACAGCTTGCGTGCCTGTGTTTCCGGTATTCCGCGCGAATACAAGTAGAACAGGGCATTGGCATCCAATTGCCCGACAGTGGCGCCATGCGCTGCCTTGACGTCATCGGCATTGATGACCAATACGGGTTGCGTGTCCACTTCGGCATCGGCGGAAAGCAGCAGGTTCTTGTTGGATAGCGACGCATTGCTGCCGTCGGCGCCTTGCCGGATATGGATGCTCCCGTGAAATACCGTCCGACCGTGATCGGTGGCGATGCCTCGCCAGTTGAGTTCGCAGAACGTGTTTTCAGCGATATGCTCGATGCCTAATCGCGTATCGAGATGCCGGCGATCGTGGCTCAGCAGGATGCCGTTGGCATTGAGACGGGCATGGTCGCCTTCCAGGCGTACGTTGAACTCGTGACGGGACATTTTTGCGCCCAGCTCCAAATCGATGCGCTGATAGCACGCATCGCGTGCGAGGACGGCATCGGTACGCAGCAGTGAAGTCATGGTCGAAGCATGATGCTGGATGCGTGCATGATGCAATCGTGCGCCTTGCTTGAGATGGACATGTGCCATGCTGTTGTCCATATGCGCAGGCGCGCCGATGCTCAAGTGGTGTTCGAACAGAGACAACGTGGCGCCATGCCGGATATCGAACAGGTGTCGTGGATGCCAGGCATGGTCAGTACCGGTTTCCGTAGCGATGAAAACCAGGTGCAGCGGAGCGGCGGGTTCAGCGTATTCTTCGACGCGCAACCATACGCCTTCGTCGGCAAGAGCGCCGTTGACTCGGGCGAAAACGTCGTCGCGATGCGGGAAACGGCGATGCAGGGGACGTATTTTTGCGTAGCCTTCCTGCTCCAGCCGTTCGGATAACCGCGTCAGCGCGATCCCTTCCGGTAATGCGGCGGTATCGGATAGTTGAGCCGCATAGCGGCCGTTGACGAAGACCAGGCGCGGCGATGGGATCATCGCCGCCAGTTCGGGGTCGATGGCCGGCAGAACGTCGACAGGGGCGAAACGGCGTTGTGCCAGTGCGCGTAATGAGGTGTATTTCCAGGACTCGCTGCGCGCGTCGGGGAGTCCGTCGCGCACGGCGGCATCGAGCATCGCCCGGCGCGCATCCGGGCCGTTGAAACCGTCGGCCAGTGAGTCGAGCAGTGCGCTCATGGCGTCGCGGCCTCGGATGCCGCCAGTTTGTCCAGCCAGGCGTAACCGTGTTTCTCCAGTTCGAGCGCCAGTTCCGGGCCGCCGGTTTGGATGATGCGGCCGTTCGCCAGTACATGCACGACATCGGGGCGAATGTAATCGAGCAGCCGCTGGTAATGAGTAATGATAAGAAACGCACGCTCTTTGGTGCGTAATGCGTTGACTCCATCGGCAACGTTTTTCAATGCGTCGATATCGAGACCGGAGTCGGTTTCATCCAGGATCGCCAGCTTGGGCTCCAATACGGCAAGCTGAAAGATCTCGTTGCGCTTTTTCTCGCCGCCGGAAAAGCCTTCGTTGACACCGCGATGCAGCAACTCGTCCTTGAGGTGCAGCACGGCCAGTTTCTCGCGGACGAGTTTGAGGAATTGCACGGAATCCAATTCAGGCTCGCCGCGCGTCTTGCGTTGGGCATTGAGTGCCGCGCGCAGGAAGTAGGTATTGTTGACGCCGGGGATTTCAACCGGGTACTGAAATGCCAGAAAGATACCGGCGGCGGCGCGCCCCTCCGGTGTCAGCATCAGTAGGTTTTGGTTTTCGAAGAGGATACGGCCGGCCGTGACTTCGTAACCGTCACGGCCGGCGAGGATATTGCCGAGCGTGGATTTTCCTGCGCCATTGGGCCCCATGATGGCGTGAATCTCGCCAGGTTTCACTTCGAGAGAAAGTCCCTTGAGGATTTCCTTCTCATCGACACGGGCATGCAGGTTTTCTATTGTGAGCATCTGGTCTGTCATGGCTGGATTGTCGGTATTGAGGCGGCGCAGATATCGCTTTCTTCGAAATCCGCGAAACCCCGGGATGGGATACTGCATGATTGAGCCAACTTGGCCTCGAATCGGTTTCGGTAAGCGGATCGTTTCAGCACGCGGATACTCCTTGAGGAAGTGCTGCCACGAGGATGCGCATTCGAATCAGTGCCAAAGAAGCGATCGATGGTCGTCCGCCTTTCATCCGACAGCTCCTTCAAGGCTGATCTCAAGTAGTTTCTTCGCTTCGACGGCAAATTCCATCGGCAACTCCCGGAACACTTGTTTGCAAAAGCCATCGACGATCAGGCTGGTCGCATCCTCCTCGCCGATGCCGCGCGCGCGGCAGTAGAACAATTGTTCATCGCTGATTTTCGATGTGGTCGCTTCGTGTTCGACCGTCGCATTCGGATTTTTTACTTCCATGTAGGGAAAGGTATGTGCGCCGCAGTGCTTGCCAATTAGCAGACTGTCGCATTGGGTGTGGTTACGGGCGCCGTCGGCGCTGCGCTCAATCTTGACCAGCCCGCGATAACTGTTCTGCCCTTGACCAGCGCTGATGCCCTTGCTGACGATCTTGGATTTGGTGCGTTTGCCGATGTGGATCATTTTGGTGCCGGTATCGGCCTGTTGATGATGGTGAGTCAATGCGACGGAGTGGAACTCGCCGCTCGAGTCGTCGCCGAGCAGCACGCAACTGGGATATTTCCAGGTGATCGCAGAGCCGGTTTCCACCTGTGTCCAAATGATCTTGCTGCGCGCGCCGCGGCATTCGCCGCGTTTGGTGACGAAGTTGTAGATCCCTCCGCGTCCTTGTTCGTCGCCGGGATACCAGTTCTGCACGGTGCTGTATTTGATCTCGGCATCTTCCAGTGCCACCAGTTCGACGACGGCGGCATGCAGTTGGTTTTCGTCCCGCATCGGCGCCGTGCATCCTTCCAGATAGGAAACGTAGGAGCGGTCCTCGGCAATGATGAGCGTGCGCTCGAATTGTCCGGTATGGCCGGCGTTGATGCGGAAGTAGGTGGACAATTCCATCGGACAGCGCACGCCCTGCGGAATGAACACGAAACTGCCATCGGAGAAAACCGCCGAATTGAGTGCGGCGAAGTAATTGTCCCGCGCGGGGACGACACTGCCGAGATAGCGGCGCACCAAGTCCGGGTGCTCGCTGATGGCTTCGCTCATGGAACAAAAGATGATGCCTTTCTCCGCCAGCTCCTTGCGGAAGGTCGTCCCGATGGAGACGGAGTCGAATACCGCATCGACCGCAACACCGGCCAGCCTGGCGCGCTCGTGCAGAGGAACGCCCAGCTTATCGTAGGTATCGAGCAATTCTTGCGGTACCTCGTCGAGCGAACGGTATTTCGCTTTGGGTGCGGCGTAGTAACTGATCGTTTGGAAATCGATGGGCGCGATTCTCAATTTCGCCCAATGCGGCATCGGCATCGTCTGCCATTTTCGATAGGCGTCCAGACGCCAGTCGGTCATCCATTGCGGCTCGGATTTCTTCGCCGACAATGCACGGATGACGTTTTCATCCAAGCCCGGCGGGAAGGAGTCCGATTCGATATCGGTGACGAAACCGGCATCGTAGCGCCGTTTGAGCCGTTCCAGAATTTCTGCATTTTCGGTGGCCATATTGCGGGGCTGCCTACTTGAAGGTTGAAGATTCAATTGGTGATATGGATGTCGATAGAATGCCGGCGCGACGAGTTGGAAGCAGGCGGCTTCAGCATCTGCGCCAACGTGACCTTGCGCAGCGCCTCGGCGATCACATCGTTGATCAAGCGCCAGTTGTGACGGATGCCGCATCGTTTGGCGATTCCGCATTGGCTATCGTGCAGACTGCATTCGGTCATCGCCAACGGTCCCTCCATGGCTTCCACGATTTCGATCAGACTGATGTCATCGGCATGACGGCCAAGCCGGTATCCGCCACGTACGCCGCGCAACCCTTCCACCAGACCCGCTTGTGCGAGCGGCTTGAGCAGCTTGCTGACAGTCGGCGGTTCCAGGCCGGATTGCTCGGCCAGCTCCGCAGCACTCAGCACCCGATCGGGATCGGCGGCCGCGAGCACGGTCATGACCACCGTGGCGTAATCGGTCAGTTTGGTGATTCGGAGCATGATGATGGCATGCCTTAAAGCGTACCGAAATTGTACTCTTTTATCACGTGAGGAGAAAGTAAAACGAAGACACGTGCCGATAGTAGTGTTGCATCGAACGATGAGCGAGAATCTTCGCTTTCCAGCATTCCATGTCAGGCCGGGGTAAACGCATGTCTCCCAAAATCGTAGCCCGCAAATCTTCCATTCACGGCAACGGCGTGTTTGCTACGGCTTTCATCGGGAAAGGCGAACGTATCATCGAATACAAAGGCCGGCGTTGCACGCATGATGAGGTCGACAGGAATATGGAGGGCGATGTCGAAAGTGGGCACACGTTCCTGTTTACGTTGAATGATGAATACGTGATCGACGCCGGTTCGGGCGGCAACGATGCCCGTTGGATCAACCATAGTTGCGCGCCAAACTGCGAAGCCGTGGTCGAAGAGTCCGAAAGCAACGATCACCGCAGAGATCGTATTTTCATCGAGGCGATTGCAGACATCGAGCCGGGAGACGAGCTGACATACAACTACGGTATTACCCTGGCGGAGCGGCATACGCCGCGGTTGAAAAAGATCTGGGAATGCCGGTGCGGGGCTGACAGTTGCACGCATACGATGCTGCAGCCGAAACGCAAACGCTGAAGGTGCGTGTTTTTCCGAATAGCGGTTATCGCAGCTCGGGTTGTATGGAAGCGGAAACGATTTCCCATTTGGCTGGGTCGGTATCGGTGCTGGGCTTGATATGCAGACGATAGGTTCCGTTGATGCGCTGTAAACCCGATGGCGTTTGAATCCGTAAGCGGACCGGGACTTCCAAAAGTTGAGGAGGAGACTGATCATCCAGCGCCACGGGCGCGTCGCTCATGATCTTGATCGACTGCATGTCTTTCAATGCCGTCCGTAAGACGACATCATCCGGTTGCGATGGAGGCCGTCCCCCCGACCAGAAACCATCGGCCAGCGCTTGATCGCGCATTGCCAAGGCGTTGAGGTAGCGCTGTACGGCATCCACGGCATTCGCCAACGCCCGGCTGTGACGTGCTTTGGCTTCCATTTCTTCGGGAGAAAGCGCTGCGGCATCATTCGGTGTAGCGTTATCGACGATGGGTGAGGGTTTTGCGTCCGCAGATTCCGGGGACTTCTGGCAGGAACAACCGGACAGCATGCCTACCGATAACGCGAATACCAGCCAGCCGATACGCATGGGGATACCTTCATTGATGATTGCTGTGCATGCCGTCATGATCGCATGAAGCCGTATCGAATGCTGGCAGGCAATGCGCATGATGCTCGTTGCGTATGGTGATTGCCCGGAATAACGTGAATAGAAGCCGCATGTGCAATATTCGATGAGTTGTCTCCACAACTATCACGCGCATGGCATGAGTTGTTTTCAGCGGTGAGTTTCCGATCCGCCGGAGCGATCATGCTCAATGGAACGAGCATGTCCACGAACAGACATCAAGATCATGGCGTGTCATCGATGATCGGAAAATGATGGATTCACGCAGATTGCACGGACGGCGAGCCTCCGGTATGAGAATAGGCGATGCGGGTGCTCTATGATCGGTTTCCAAAAAAAACGAGGCGGCATATTGCCGCCTCGATGGCCGTTCCGATGAGACGGCAGGTTATCGCATAGTCGAATCTTTCAGCGCCTTCAGCGGGCGTATTTTCACCTTGACCGAAGCGGGCTTTGCGGCAAACACCACCTCTTCCTTGGTGAATGGATTGATACCTTTGCGCTTCGGCTTGGCGGGGACCTTTTGTACGGAGATCTTGAGCAAGCCAGGCAGCGTGAAGGCACCGGCCCCCTTTTTGCTGACAGCGCCAGAAATAGTCTCTTCCAGAGCGCCCAATACGGCCTTTACGTCTTTGACCGGCACCACAGTAGTATCGGACAGATGCTTGATCAAAGCAGATTTGTTCAGGACTTCTTTCAAGGGCTTGGATGCAGCGGAAGGAGCAGCCTTTTTGGCAACCGCTTTTTTGGCAGCGGCAGGAGTCGCTTTCTTGGTAGCCGCTTTTTTGGTGGTCTTTGCCATACGTTGTAATTCCATAGCTGATTGGGTGGTGTGTTTGGCCGATAGTCATCGACAGTGCGAAATGTAGGGCAATGCGGCGTTCTCGCCAAGAGCAAAATGAGGAAAAACACTAAAAAATGTGTGTGGATTCGAAAAAAACCGAAAATCCGAGATGGAAATCAGGGAAAAGAAGAGGATTTATTCTCTCGACGATCGTTCGTCGAGCTTGTTTGCGACGACGATGTTTCCAATGATTGTGAACTGTCAGACAGATCACGGAGTTATTTCGGAACATCGGCGAATGGAGCGCCGCCATATGGAAGAAGGCTTCCGTGATGTGCTTCCGATGATGACGAATTTCATTTTGCAATCACGGTATCGGATTTCGTGAGGAGGCGTATATCAATACTATGAGCGTCGACATTCGGCATCGGCTAGAATATAGGCTTGCCGGAGTGGTTGATAACCGGTGTTTCGGAACAGATGACCCAAGGTGGCCCGCGGAAACGCCGGTCGAGAGTGTGACATGAGCACTACCAGACAAGCCGCATAAAATTTTGGAAACGATGCGTTGGTGCGTATGCACGGGCGTCTTCGATTGCCGTTCCGCAGCGGCATTGCCTGCCGTCGATATGTTGAAGCTCCGCCGGGAGCTTCATGCGCCGGATTATTTTCATCGCCGAGTATTTTCATGATCACGATTACACTTCCAGACGGCAGTCGCCGCGAGTTCGAACGGCCTGTCAGTATTCTCGATGTTGCTCATGCTATCGGCACAGGATTGGCCAAAGCCACTGTGGCCGGTCAGATCGATGGCCGGCTTGCCGATGCCTGCGATGTCATCGATCGGGATGCGGCACTGCGCATCATTACTCCGAAGGACCAGGAGGGCGTAGAGACTATCCGGCACTCTTGCGCACATTTGGTTGGCCATGCGGTCAAGCAGTTGTACCCGAATGCCAAGATGGTGATCGGGCCCGTTATCGAAGATGGCTTCTATTACGATGTCTGGTGCGAACGGCCGTTCACGCCGGATGATCTGGCGGCTATCGAACAGCGGATGCATGAACTCATCGCGCAAGACTACGATGTCGTCAAAAGGATGACGCCCCGGCAAGAGGCGATCCGGATTTTTCGCGAACGTGGAGAAGACTACAAACTACGTTTGATCGAGGACATGCCCGAAGTCCAGGAAATGGGTTTGTACTTTCATCAGGAATATGTCGATATGTGCCGTGGCCCGCATGTACCGAATACCCGGTTCTTGAAGGCCTTCAAACTGACGCATATCTCCGGGGCATATTGGCGCGGTGACGCTCAAAACGAACAGTTGCAGCGGGTTTATGGCACTGCCTGGGCGGATAAAAAACAATTGGACGCCTATGTCCGCCGTATCGAAGAAGCGGAAAAGCGGGATCATCGCAAGATCGGCAAGCAACAGGATCTGTTCCATTTGCAGGAAGAGGCTCCGGGCCTGGTTTTTTGGCATCCCAAAGGATGGTCGATATGGCAGGTGGTCGAACAGTACATGCGACGGGTTTACCGCGACAGCGGTTATGGCGAGATACGCTGCCCTCAGATTCTCGATGTGACTTTGTGGAAGAAATCCGGACACTGGGACAACTACCAGGAGAACATGTTTTTCACTGAATCGGAAAAACGCACTTATGCGATCAAGCCCATGAATTGCCCGGGACATGTCCAGGTTTTCAACCAAGGGTTGCATAGCTATCGCGATTTGCCGGTCCGTTTCGGCGAATTCGGTTCCTGTCATCGCAACGAACCATCAGGCGCTTTGCACGGCATCTTGCGGGTACGCGGTTTCACTCAGGACGACGGTCATATTTTCTGCACGGAGGAGCAGATAGAAGCGGAGGTCACGGCATTCCATCGTCAGGCGCTGAATGTCTACGAACGATTCGGGTTCGACGACATCCAGATCAAGATCGCATTGCGTCCGGAGAAACGTCTTGGCGACGATGCCACTTGGGATAAGGCTGAAGATGCGCTGCGTGCGGCGCTGCGGCGCTGCGATGTGGAATGGCAGGAGTTACCCGGCGAAGGGGCGTTTTATGGCCCCAAGGTCGAATATCATCTGCGTGATGCGATCGGCAGGACATGGCAGTTGGGCACGATGCAGGTCGATCTGATGATGCCGGAGCGATTGGGTGCCGAGTATGTGGATGAAAACAGTCAGCGCCGGAATCCGGTCATGTTGCACCGTGCAATCGTCGGTTCGATGGAGCGGTTCATCGGTATCTTGATCGAACATCATGCGGGCGCATTCCCGGCTTGGCTGGCGCCGATCCAGGCGGTCGTGATGAATATCACCGACGCGCAGGCGGATTATGTGACGCAGGTGAGGAAAGTCCTTGCAAATCAAGGCTTCCGTGTCATCGAAGATTTGCGGAACGAAAAGATCGGCTATAAGATTCGTGAACACACCCTGCAGAAGGTGCCATATCTGCTGGTGGTCGGTGACCGCGAGAGGGAAAACGGTGCCGTTTCCGTCCGTGCGCGTTCGGGCGAGGACTTGGGTTCCATGTCCGTCGAAGCGTTTGGCGATCGGCTGCGTGTGGAAGCTGCTGTGTGAGGCGGCCCAGCAATTGAATTGACTGGTGCCTTATCGATACTTTTTGGGAGACTGGAACATCAGTACTACTGACAATAAGCAAAACCGGAAGAACCATGAGATCCGCGTCCCGCGAGTGCGGGTGATCGGTGACGATGGGGAGATGATTGGCGTGCTGTCGCGCGATGAGGCATTGCGCATGGCCGAAGAGACCGGGTTGGATTTGGTCGAGATTCAACCCAATGCCGATCCTCCTGTTTGCCGGATCATGGATTACGGTAAATTCCGCTTCGAATTGCAGAAAAAAGCCGCTGCAGCGAAGAAGAAACAGAAACAGGTCGAGATCAAGGAACTCAAGTTCAGACCGGTGACGGACGAAGGGGATTATCAGATCAAGTTGCGCAATATGCGCAAGTTCTTGGAAGAGGGCGATAAGGTCAAGGTCAATATCCGCTTTCGAGGCCGTGAAATGAGTCACCAGGAATTGGGACGGCAAATGGCCGAGCGGATCGAAGCGGATCTCGGCGAAGATGTCGTGATCGAATCCCGGCCGCGGCTGGAAGGACGCCAGATGGTCATGATGATCGCGCCAAAAAGAAAATAACGTACTCCAAAAACGACCGATTGGCAGAGGGTCCGGTATGCTCGGGCCCTCTGTCGTCCGTGGAGTGGTCATGGTGAACGAAGGGTTGTGCGAGCGGTTGAGAAGATGGAGCGCGCACGGTCCGTATGTATAGCAGGGCGTGGCAGACGAATCAGCGGAATTTCCCAGCGGAAGCAAGAAGCCTGCCGAGCGGCAGGTTTATGCGGATGATTGGCCGGGGTGACCGGATTCGGGCCGGCGACTGTCCGTTTCTCAGGCTTGTGCCATGCCGCGTATGACTCGATTGGTCTGAAAAGAAATCTTGTAGGATTTCGATCCGTGAAAACCACCAAATCCTATCCGGCCATATCGATTACTTAGTAAGTCGATAGAGCGGTAAAAAATTTCATCGATATCTCGTGAGCGGCCGGGTTCCCTTTCCGATTCTCAGGTGTACTTCCAAAGACTCCATCCTTTGATGGTTTCAGACCCGAGTACGAGCAGTATGACGGTGAGTGGCATGCTTTTGAGCTGGGAGCCGAACACGAGGATCAAGGAAATGGATGGATAAATGAAGAGCAAACGCAATGGTATTTGGGCAAACCCAAGATAGCGGGCTCTTCTATAGCGGCAAAGAAAGAGAACGGCGCTGAGAATGATGGAGAACTGTAGTAGCCACGACATAGTCACCATAGTTATATTGAAGCGACCAATATCAGCGCCTAATGCAAAGGTGTTGGAAAGATCTGTGAGATAAGGGATTCGGCCCGCTTGAAACGCCTTGTAGCTATACCAGACGACATAGAAGGCATCCATTGCTCCCCATGCCAGCAGCACCTTGTTTCGGGCCGTCATATTCATTTCGCCGTATCCTTGTACTTCGTCATATTCTTGTATTCGTAAACCGTATCAGCGGTGACCGGCTGCCAATGCCATGATTTTCCGGAAACCTGCCAGCTATCAAGCCCTTCCAAATAAGTTTGTATGATTTGCCGTTCTTCACCGTAACGGCGAACGGTGGAACGAGCCGCAAGATGCTGTTCGTCTTCGTCCAACGGATGCCATGCTTGAGTCAAGGTACGCTTGGTATGCTGAAGATCTTTACTATCGGACCCGAACGCGCGTCCCTCATCTCCCATAGAAATGAAACGATTGATGACTAATATTCCGGTATTTCTAATGCCGTGAAAGTCAATGTATTGGGTAACCCATTTCCCAGGACCGCTTGTGTGCATCCTATTTTCAGCAGGCAGGGGAGTATTCTTTTTCGATGTGGCTGTAGCTTTTTGATCAATCTCGCTCGAGTTGCGTTGCAGTCCATGCGCAATGGAGTTTCGGGACGCTGCATGGACGGCCGAGCCGGAGTTCACAAATACACGAGATTGATTTGCAGAAAGCACCGAACATCCGCATGCAAGCGTATCTCCATGACATGCAATCGGACGCTCATCGATGATCATCGTCATATTGCCGGTCACGATGGGGAATACGCCTTTGTGCAGCGGACAGGTCGCTTGATCTCCTATGCGAGCAACCGGTTTGCCATCGATATCCAAATACGCATTCGCGGATATGACCGTGCCTCCGCTACTAGTGGGGTCACCCAGTACGATCCACATCTTCGCCATGGCTTTTGATCCTTTTCCCGGACCTGGGTTTTAGTATTGTATTTCAATATATCTTATAGTTGGATATTCCGGTAGTTGTAGGGGCGGAGACCTCCTGGGAGGCAGGCCAAGCAATCCCGGCTGTAGAGGCAGGGATAACCGCCATTTCTTCATTGAAGCAATAGTACAGACAGCGCGCGCCACTAAGCTCTGGCGCGGTTGCCGCCACAGTCAGGCAACTGACATCCGGTTTTACAGGCGACCGGAAGGGAGAGAGTCACTGTTCGCTGATTTTATTCAATATATAGGTCGATACTTCGCTGAGTGGTTCGCCCGTCTCTCTATCTCTTGCTTGAGCAAAGTTCTCGCCAATGAAAAATACTCGCTGATCGGCATTTGAATCCAGCCTGATGTGCGCAGGATTGGTTTCATCAAAATGGAAGCTCCCTTCATATTCCTGGGTACGAACAACGGAGCCGTTTTCAATGTAGCTCTCTTCCAATATATAGGTGTGATCGTAATTCAAAATAAGCCGTACATTAATGCCTTCACAATCGGCGCACGGGAATATACCTTCATAAATACCTTCCCAGTCCAATGAATTTTCTGCAGTGTGCAGGGTGGGTATAGCTTTTTCATCAGAGGGAACGACAGAGGTTGGCCCTTCCGAAGGAGATTGAACGCATCCAAGGATAAAAGCCGGAACAAGCATAAAAACAAGTATCTTTTTCATATTGATGGCGGTGCCTGGTAGAGTTGAAAAATCATTCGATCAGATAATGCTGACGATACCGTTTTCGATCGTGAAAGCCTAAGGAGCAATCCGGTTGGGACGAGGCGGGATCACTACGTACTCACGGCTTCGATTGTCTGGATCAACGTGTTTGGCGTTTGAATTGTAATCCTTGCCGGCGTCGGCGCCAAAGTGGAACCTGCTCAATCGGATGAAGAGCATACTGTCATCGGTCTGCTAGCCAGATCATTCGTAACGGCTTTGCCTGTATTTGCCTGTATAAGCGATCCATTTTTCGACAAGCCGGCGACTGCTGACCGGCGGGTCATTGCCAAACAAACAGCGCCGCTCCTGTTTCAGTCCCTGCCAGGAGGCATCGGACAGGTGAGCGATTCGGGCAGCCATGGATAAGGAAGAAGCGGCAAGCGTTTTCATCATTGCTCCGGACAAGAGAATATGGAGTTGATATGCACGCCCGGTTTCCCGGTCGAGCCAAGTCCAACCGGTACTGTCTGGACACCTTCCGTACAGGGAGGAAAACGGGTGCGTAGGCGTATCAGTGCCGTGGCTAACAGCGCAGCGACTTGCGCGCGCCGTAGATCGGGATGCAAGAGGCGATCACTATATAAAAATTGGAATGCGTCACGGGAGATCCGTCAGTCCGTCCAACAGAGTGACAGTCTCTCAGGCGGTTCCCGGACGAGTATCGCAGCGTGACGCAACGGAACGGCTCACCCGGCTGATTCATGGACGCGGTTGTCTATGATGGGTCACCGGCATCTGGTTGCAGCGTTACAACGAAGAACGCCCGCACAGGCCGCTTGGAAATCTGCCGCTGAGCCTCTATCGCCAACAATGCGAATGCGAAACCTCTCCTTATGAATGCACTACTTGACGGGGAAGCTTACGATCCGAATAGAGCTTGTTATGTTCCTTTACCCCGATTTTTACATACGGTTGGACCGAAACCCGTTCTTCACGCCGTGTGCACACGTTGATAGATAGAAAATATCCTACTCAGAATTCTGACATTCGCGAGTGCTAAGGGGGTATGCATGTTCCGTTTCATCAAGGGTATGGAACCTTTGGAAACAATGCCCTAACAGTCATATGAAACAGCTCATGAAGGTGATCGTATCCAAATGAATGACAAGCACTTCATCCGGCATCGCTGGAGTTACGTATTGGCGGGATTGTCCATAGCGGCGCTTCCCGGAGGCGCTTTGGCCAATTGCGTGACGAGTGGTTTGACGACCCTCTGCGACACGAATACGCCCAATCCCTATACGCAACGGATCGGCACCGGGCCGAACAACGCGGCGGGAGCTACCGTCACGCTCAATCCCAATGCGCATATCGCGGTGGGCAACCTCAATGCGATCAGCCTGGGCAACAACGCCACCATCACGCTCGGGGCAGGTTCCTCGGTCACCAACAACGCCACATCCAGCACCGGCAGCAACGGTCTGTGGGGCGGTGGGCCGAACACCATCGAGTTCGGCTCGAACGGCACGCTAACGATCGGTGTCGGCGCCACTGTCGCGGCGACCGGCACGCAGAACAACGGTGAGCCGATCAACGTTTTTGGCAGCAACAACACCATCATCAACTACGGCACCATCAACTCGAAGAGCGGCGCGGCGATTTGGTTCGAAGACAAGACCATCACCGCCGGCACCACCAACACGGTGGACAACCACGGCACCATCATCACGCAGCTTGGCTCAAATGCCAACGTCATCGGCAACAACTCCAACGGCCCAGTCACTTTCATCAACCGTACCGGCGCGGTCGTGCAGGGCAGCCTGTCTTTCGCCGGCGGCGACGACAATCTCAAGCTGGAGGCAGGCTCGGTCATTACCGGCAGCTTCAACGGCGGCGGCGGCAACAACACGCTGACCTTGAGCGGCGCGACTGGCTCATCCGACAGTCTGGCTGGCGACATCCGCAATTTTCAGACGTTGAACAAAAATGGTTTGGGCGTCTGGACGCTGACCGGCGCGGTCGGTGCGAACACCGGCAGCAATCCGATTCCGCTCAGTGTGTTCGTCAACGATGGCACGCTGGCGCTGACCGGCAATAATGCCAATTTCAACGGCACTATTACAGTGGGCCCCGGCACGATTGCAGGCACCGGCCCCGCCGTGCTGGAAGCGCGCGCGCAAAGCCTGCCGCCGTCGATCATCGACAATGGCTTGGTCCGCTTCGTTCAGGACACGGCGGGCACTTACACCGGCGTGATTTCCGGCAGCGGCGCGGTTGAAAAGACGCTGGGCGGTACGTTGACGCTCGCAGGCGTGAATACCTATTCCGGTGGCACCACGGTCAACGCCGGTACCTTGTCGATTTCGGCGGACAACAACCTCGGCGCGGCCTCGGGCGGACTCACGCTCAACAGCGGCACATTGAACACCACGGCGAGTTTCGCCATGTCCCGAGCGGCCACGCTGCTCACGGCGGGCGGCACGTTCAATACCAATGCGGGCACCGCGTTGACGTACAACGGCGTCATCGGTGGCGATGGCGATCTCATCAAGACCGGCGCCGGCACGCTGATCCTCAACAACGCCAACACTTACTTCGGTTCCGCCATCCTGCAACAAGGCGTGCTGCAAATCGCCAGTGACAGCGCGCTTAGCTCGATGTTCAGCGGCTTGTTGTTCAGCGGCGGCACCTTGAGCACTACCGCCGATATCACGACCTATCGCCTCGCTTCCATCGACGCCAACGGCGGCACCATCGACACCGCCGCGGGCACCACGTTCACCGACAACGGCTCGATCAACGGCGTGGGTACGCTCACCAAAATCGGCAGCGGCACGCTGGATCTTTCCGGCAGCATCCTTGGCGCCACGCAAGCCGGCGGCATGGCGATCAACGGCGGCACGGTGAAGATTTCCAGCGACGCTCAGCTTGGCGCGCTGGCCGCCGGGCTGTCCTTCAACGGCGGCACATTGGAAATGGCCAACGGCATCACCGTCGATCGTGCCACCACGTTGAATGCGGGCGGCGGCACCATTGCCGTCGATCAAGGCCCGAATGTCGCCAACTTCGACGGCGTCATCAGCGGCGCGGGCGGCCTGACCAAGACCGGCGGCGGCGTGCTCTTCCTCCATGGCGACAACACCTATACCGGCGCGACCACGGTGGCAAGCGGCTGGCTCTACGTGGATGGCGACCAGAGTGCCGCGACCGGCACGACGACCGTCGCCAGCGGCGCGCGTCTGGACGGCAACGGCACGCTGGGCGGCGACGTGATCCTGGAGAGTGGCTCCGTGATAGGACCCGGCTCCGTGGTGAATTCGGCAGCCACATTGACCATCAACGGCAGCCTCACCATCGACAGCGGCGCGGAACTGCTCTACAACATGGTGCAGGCCAACACGGCCGGCGGGGCGCTCAACGACCTGCTGGTGGTCAATGGCGATCTGACGCTGGGCGGCACCATCAACGTGGTCGACCAAGGGCAGACGCTCGGCCCCGGTGTTTACCGCATCATCAACTACAGCGGCACGCTGACCAACAATGGCCTGACCATCGGCAATTTCGTGACGCCGCCGAACACGCCACAGGATCCAACCGTCATCACTCGCCCGATCACCGATCTCACCGTGCAGACGGCGATTCCGAATCAGGTCAATCTCATCAACACGCAAGGGTTGGCGCTCACCTATTGGGACGGCGGCAACGCCGCCAACTGGAGCAACAACGTCATCAACGGCGGCAATAGTCTCACCAATCCGTGGAGCCTGAATCCGGCTGCCAACTGGACGAATGCCGACGGTTCTATCAACGCCACCTGGAGCAATGCTGGTTTCGCCATCTTCATCGGTGCGTCGGGCAATGTCGTCATCGACGACGGCGCCGGGCAAATCACCGCTTCAGGCATGCAGTTTGGCGTCGATGGCTATACGCTTACAGGTCAGCCGCTGACGCTGGTGGATGACGGCTCGGGCAGTTCCACCGTCCGCGTCGGCGACGGTACCAGCGCGGGAGCGAGCATGACCGCGACCATCAGCGCAGAACTTAATGGCACGACGCAACTGCGCAAGACCGACTCGGGCACGCTGATTCTCGACGCAGCCAACACCTACACCGGCGGTACCCGCATCGAAGGCGGCACGGTGCAGATTGCCGCTGACACCAACCTCGGCGCGGCAGGCAGCGGCCTGTGGCTGGACAACAACGGCACGCTGCAAACCACGGCGAGCATCAACACCGACCGCGCCGTCGAACTGGGCGCAAACGGCGGCACCTTCAACACCGATGCTGGCACGGTGCTGACGCTGACCAGCACCGTCACCGACGAAACCGCCCAGCCCGGCGCGCTTACCAAAATCGGTAACGGCACGCTGCTTCTGACCGGCAATGGCAATACCTGGAGCGGCCTGACCACCATCAGCGGCGGCACGCTGCAAATTGGCGATGGCGTCACCGGCACCGGCTCGATAGGCAGTGGCGATATCGTCGATAACGGCATGCTGAGCATCAATGGAATATCCAACCTGACGTTGGGCAATTTCATCTCCGGCAGCGGTGCGCTGGGCGTGCTCAATAGCAACGTCACCCTGACCAACAACAACACCTACACTGGCGGCACCACCATCAGCACGGGGAGCACGCTGCATCTGGGTAACGGTGGAACGAGCGGCAGTATCGTTGGCGATGTGGTCGACAACGGCACGCTGGACTTCAATCGTTCGGACAGTGTCACCTTCTCCGGCGTCATTTCCGGTACAGGCGCCGTCACGCAAAGCGGCTCGGGTATCACCACCCTGACCGGTAATAACAGCTACACCGGTACGACCACGGTAGCGAGTGGTTGGCTGTATGTGGACGGCGACCAGAGCGCCGCGACTGGCGCGACCACCGTCGCCAGCGGCGCGCGTCTGGGCGGCAGCGGCATTGTAGGCGGCAGCGTGACCATGGCGAGCGGTTCCTCGATAACGCCCGGCGCTATACCGAACACGCCGTCCACGCTGACCATCAATGGCGACCTCACGCTCAACAGCGGCACCGAACTGCTCTACAACATGGTGCAGGCCAACGTCGTCGGCGGGGCGCTCAACGACTTGCTGGTGGTCAATGGCAACCTGACACTCGATGGCACCATCAACGTGATCGACCAAGGGCAGATACTGGGGCCGGGCGTCTATCGCATCATCAACTACAGCGGCACGCTGACCGACAATGGCCTGGACATCGGCAATTTCGTAACGCCGCCGGCCACGCCCCAGGATTCGGAGGTCATCACCCGTCCGCTGACCGGTTTCAGCGTGCAAACCGTCATTCCGAATCAGGTGAATCTGGTCAACAGCGCCGGGCTGACGATGAACTATTGGGATGTGACCGGCAAGAACGATAATCTCATCGCCGGTGGCACCGGCATCTGGCAAAACGGCGGAGCCCTCGACAACTGGACAGACTCGAGCGGCAGCGCCAACGCGTCCTGGACACCCCAGGGCTTCGCCATCTTCTCGGGCACGGCAGGCACCGTCACCGTGGACGACGTTACCAATGGCGCGGTCGTCAGTCAGGGGATGCAGTTCACCACGGGCACGGCGGCCACGCCCTATCTGATTACCGGCGGCGACCTGACCCTTGAAAACTCTGCGCTTAACGACCCGATGCTTGGCCCCGCCATTTATATACGCGTCGGCGACGGCACGGCCGGCAGCACCGTGACGGCCGAGATCGACAGCAACTTGGTCGCCGGTGCAAATGGCGCAGCCACCCTGGCCGTGACGGATGGCGGTACGCTGATATTGAAGGGCAACAACCAGCTTTCGGTGATTGGTGTATTCCAGGGTTCCACCTTGCAAACGGACAACGCCAACAGCATTGCCACCAACTTCAATCTGATTGCTCTTGCGGACGGCTCGACGCTGCATACCACGGCCAGCCTGACCGATAACAACAACATTGGCATTGCCGCCGCCTTCACCGGCACTGCCGCTGGCACGATCGAAGTGGATGGCGGTACGACGCTGACCCTGAACGGTCAAATCGCCGATGTGCCCGGCACTCCCGGCAGCCTGACCAAGGCTGGCGGTGGCCAACTGATCTTGACCAACGTCGGCAGCTTGCAAGGCACCACGACCATCGCGGGCGGCACTCTGCAATTTGGCAGCGGCGGAACCTCCGGCGTGCTGCACAGTGCGGGTGGGGTCAGCATCGCCAGCGGCGCGACCGTCG
>JAITWM010000114.1 GCA_031285265.1 Lysobacteraceae bacterium | reverse complement strand
CGATCGATCCGTTGGGCCAACGGATTCTGTTCGACACTGACAAGCTTGGACGGATCGTCAAGAAAACCCTGCCGGATACGGCGTATTCGGGGCGTCGTACTGGAAATGGCGGCTGACGTTCTCACTGAGATGCTCATCGGTGACTCTACCCAACGCATCGCGTTGCAGAGCGATCGGAGTCTCATCGTTGATCCGGATGGACGTTACCCGGTTGCATGGATCGTAATGGCAAGCAACGGTGTTGCCGGCCGAGGTGGATCGTTCGATCCGATTGCCGGCTTCGTCGTAGCGATAGGTGATCTTGAAGCCGTCCTGGTCTTCTTCGATCAATCGGCCGCTGGCGTCGAACTTACGTTTTATCTGCCGGTGACGATTGCGCAGTTCGATCAGCTGTCCGCGCTTATCGTAGATAAACATTTCTTCCGTATGCCGCCCCGAATACGCCGTATCCGGCAGGGTTTTCTTGACGATCCGTCCAAGCTTGTCAGTGTCGAACAGAATCCGTTGGCCCAACGGATCGATCGTTTCGCATAATCGGCTGGCAGCATCGTAGCGATAATGCCGCGACTGGTCCCAGTAATCTACTTCTTCGACGATCCGTCCAAGCGGATCGCGGATCAACTGGTAACGTTCGCCGCGCTGATTGGTCAATGCGATCAGTTGTTCCTCGGTGTCGTAGTGATACTCCACGACATGTCCATCCGGCTGGATTCGTTTGCTGATCTGACCAAGACCGGTATATTCCAGACGGGTTTCCGCTCCGGCTTCATCGACATAGCGGGTCAGTCGATCCTCGGCGTCATATTCACAGTGCACCCATGCGCCGTTCGGCTGGATGATTCGCAGCAACCTGCCCTTCGCGTCGTATTTGTATTCCGTGTATTGATTCAGTGCATTGGCTTGTTGCAGCAATCGCCCCAGCGGATCGTAACGGAACTCATTGATCTCGCCCAGCGCGTCTGTGACCCCCAGCAGCAAGCCATGCCGGTCGTATGTCAAATGCGTGTGCGCGCCGCAAGGATCGGTGTAAGCCAGCAATTGCCCCAAGTGATCGTAGTCATAATGCGCGGTCGCGCCCAAGGGGTCGGTTTGCTCCCGTAGCAGGCCGCTCTCATCGTAGCGTTGCTTCCATTGGTATCCGTTGGGATCGGTCGTCGCAATCAGACGATCCTGGGCATCGTATTCGTTGACGATCATGCTGCCATCGGGGCGAATCAGCTTTAGCAGATTGCCGTGCTCGTCGTAATCGAATTCGATCCGCAATCCTTCCGGGTCGGTAATGCCGACGGTACGGCCGAAATCGTCGTATTCGAAGATGGTCACACCGTCCAGCGGGTCGATTTCGCACAACGGTAATAAATTTTCATCGAACTTGACGCGCGATATGTTGCCGAGCGAATCGATGATTTCCGTCTCGCGCAACAGTTCGTCATAGTGGAAATGATAGTCATAAAGACCATCGTCACCCCAAGCATGAATGGCGCGCCATTTTTTGTCGTATGCGTAATAAAACGATTGCCCGGTACGATCGGTATGCCTCAGCATCCGGTGCCGGTCGTAACAAAAAGTCCGCGCTACTTCCAGCGCATCCAGCGCCGCGACCAGATCGCCGCCGATGTTGTAGCGATAGGCAACCAAAGGGTGATTCAGTCCCGTGGCCGGGTCGTACAGTTGCATCCGCTGTATCCGTCCGCTGCGCGAGGAAACTTCGATGAAGCGACCCTGTAAATGCTCGGTTTCATTCTCGACGATTCGTACCAATTGATTGCCATGACGCTCGAAGCGCCAGGAATTCCCGCATTGATCCTCAATGCGTTCGATGATCAACGTCCGTATGCCGGGGGATACGGCGGTGCCCATCGGTGCAAATGGTGTGAAGCGATACTGCAACCCGTTTTTTGTGCGCACGACCAATTCCTGGCCGCGTTCGGTATGTTCACGGAACAAGCGAGCGCCATCGAACAGTTCCAAGACGGAATGTTCGATACCGGAAAGCGAGGGCAATTCCGGAAACAGGATCATCCTCTCGCCATCGTGAAAGAAGGCCATGCCTTCAGCATCGAGTTCGAGACGGATGTCGGCCGGCGTGTTCCAGCCATAACCGCAAGCGCCTGCGTAGTTTTGATCGGAACCGTATCGACGTGTCCATGTCAACGGCAGACGGCCTGGAATAGTGAAATCGTGCTGTTCCACCGAAACACTGCCATCACGAATATCGACCGGCTCGGCCCGCAGGATTCTGCACTTCAAAAAGCTGCCGTCCAAGTTTCTGCATAGTTTCTGGCGCAATGTTTTGAATTTGTCGCCCAGCTTGAATTTCTTGGCGAAACGGCCGAACGCGGCAAAGCCCGCTTTCATCGCCATGGCCATGATCGAAATGGTCGGTGGACCGCCGACGAAAACGTTGGTCGGAATCGACAGATTCAGCGCCGTAGGCAGAGTCATCGACAACGGAGCATTGTTGACTTTCTTCAGCCGGAACGGCGGTATCATGCCGATGAGGTTGCAATCGAGTACAGGCATCGCCAGCGTGGAGAAGGGCTCACCGTCGGCCAGTACCGTTCGGCTGCCCATGAAAACCTCGGCGTTGTCATATTGAGGCCCGCCCGGCATCTTGATCGAAGGTGTCCATACGCCTATTGGAATATGGACGCCGAAGCCGCCAGTGCCGGCGGTGGCTTGCTTGATGCCGTTGACCTCCAGTGTCGCGCCAATAATGGGGATGTAATCGAACGGATCGAGAATCAGCCCGATATAGGGTGTTGGATATGGGCCCGGCGGCACCGAATAAGCGTGAATGTCGATTCCCAGTTGCGGATCGAAATGCTTAGCGGCGACCGTCATCGTATTACCTCATTCGACACCGTCATAAGATACGCATCAATGTACGCAAAAAGGTGCGAACTTCATCGCGATATTCGTAACCCAGCCATGACACTATCACCATGCCGAGCAGCACGGATAATGTCAGGATGATCGACTTACGTGCGTTCATCCGATGATTTCCTCCGCTTGGGCGACATCTACCTCCTGAGTGGGCGAAACGGCTTCCGGCGATGTGGCGTCGGCAATCAACTCTCCCGGATCGGGCAGTTCAGCGGGTTCGGGTGGATCACACCACTCGGCGATGTCCTTGTCCAGAGGATGTTTGATATCCGGCAGACCACTCCAGGCAGGATGCAGCAATAGTCGCCCGGCAGCCACTATCTTGCGAAAGAATTCATCGCTATGGGCGATGATGCGCTCACGATTTTTTCTTGCGCGTTGGAACGCCTTTTCGAAACGGAGGTGCATGTCTGCTTCGATATGGCCCAGTGCTTCCTTGTCGGCATAAGCACCGAATCGCATGGCTTGATGTTCGGCACGCGTATGCGCTTGGGCGATCCGCGTCTGGTAGATCTCCGCATAACGCGCCAATATCCAGGCGCGCCTTTTGTTCTGCAGCTGCAACATATCCTGCAATACCAAGGACAACGTGGTCGTCGCCCGCCGTTCACGCGACAGCGGAAGGGATGCGCGGATCGCCAGCAAGTATTGATCCAATGCTTCGGTATGGCGTCTGCCCTGTTGATAACAGAACCCGGCCATGCGATGTCCTTCGATGGTAAACATCGGATCCGGGATCTGTGCTGCTATCAATGCGCCTTGCAGATAGCTTTCCGCG
>JAITWM010000022.1 GCA_031285265.1 Lysobacteraceae bacterium | reverse complement strand
CATCGTGCGCCTGCCCAAAGGCGTGTTCGCCCCCTACACCAGCATCGCCACCAACATCCTGTTCTTCGAGAAGGGCGGCCCCACAAAGGACGTATGGTTCTTCGAGCATCCCTACCCGGAAGGCTACAAGAGTTATTCCCGCTCCAAGCCGCTGACCATTGAGGAATTTGACCGCGAGAAAACCTGGTGGGGTGGCCCACAACGCAAAGGGCGAAAAACCAACGAGCACGCCTGGAAGGTCTCCGCCAAAGACCTTGCCGCTCGCAACTACAACCTAGACTGCAAGAACCCGCACGAGGTGGCCGTCGAACTCGGTGACCCGGACGAACTGATGGCTGAGTACCAGAACATCACCCGCCAGTTGCAAGTTGCCCAACAGGCGCTGAAAACCGAACTGCTGGCCGCGCTCAAGGCCACCAGCGGGGGGGCGGAATGAGCGACAAGCCCATATCCCTCGTTCCAGCCCCTGAAGGCTACGCCAACTGGTTGGGCGAGCTGAAGAACCGTATCCATAGTGCCCAGCAACGGGCCGCGCTGGCTGTCAACCGCGAACTGGTGCTGCTCTACTGGCAGATTGGCTGCGACATCCTGCAGCGGCAGGCCGAGCAAGGTTGGGGGGCCAAGGTCATCGAGCGGCTGGCGCACGACCTCAGGACGGCCTTCCCCGAGATGAAGGGTTTTTCCCGCGCCAACCTGATGTACATGCGTTCCTTCGCCGGCGCTTGGCCGGACGCGGCAATTGTCCAACAGGCTGTTGGACAATTGCCCTGGGGCCACAACCTGGTATTGCTGGCCAGGCTGAAGCAGCCAGAACAACGCCTGGCCTATGCCCAACGGGCAGTGGAGCAAGGCTGGTCGCGCGCCACACTGGAAATCCATATCGAAACCCGTCTGCTGGAACGAGAAGGCCAGGCGATCACCAACTTTGCCGACCGTCTCCCCGCGCCGGGAACCGATCTGGCCCGGCAATCCCTCAAGGATCCCTACCTGTTCGACTTCCTGGATGTTGGCCAGGAAGCCAACGAGCGGGAAATCGAGGCGGCGCTGGTCAGGCACATCACCCAGTTCCTGTTGGAACTGGGTGCGGGCTTCGCCTTCGTCGGCCGCCAGGTTCATCTGGAGGTTGGCGGCGACGACTTCTACATCGACCTGTTGTTCTACCACCTCAAGCTGCGCTGCTACGTGGTGATCGAGCTGAAAGCCGAGAAGTTCAAACCGGAACACCTCGGCCAGTTGAGTTTCTACCTCACCGCCGTGGATATGCAGGTCAAGGCCGAGCAGGACAACCCCACCATCGGCCTGTTGCTCTGCAAGAGCAAAAATACCGTGGTGGCCGAATACGCATTGCGCGACAAGACCCAGCCCATCGGCGTGGCGGAATACCAATTGATCGAATCCCTGCCTGAAGAACTGCAAACCAGCCTGCCCAGCATCGAACAAATCGAGCGCGAACTGGGAGGCGAGCATGAATAAGCACACTGTTGAACTGCTGGAAAGGCACTTCGACATTGCTTTTGCTGCACCCGATGGCATCAAGAAACTGCGCGAACTGATCCTGACGCTGGCCATGCAGGGCCGGCTGGTGCCGCAAGACCTGAATGATCAGCCCGCCAGCGAATTGCTTTTGGAGATTGAAGCCGAGAAACAGCGGCTGGTGAAGGAAGGCAAGATCAAGAAACCAAAGCCGTTGCCGTCGGTGACGGAGGAAGAAAAGCCTTATGCATTGCCGCAGGGCTGGGAGTGGGTGAGGTTGGGAAACATCGGCCTTATCAACCCTCGCAACAACGCTGATGATGATATGTTGGTGGGGTTTGTGCCCATGCCGCTTATCCAAGAAGGCTATTCAGAGTTTCATTCCTTTGAGGAACGCCCTTGGAGCGAGATAAAAAAAGGCTATACGCACTTCGCGGATGGCGATGTTGGGATGGCCAAAATTACCCCATGCTTTGAAAATGCAAAGTCCTGCGTATTTCTTAATCTTCCCAATGGCATAGGTGCGGGAACAACCGAGCTTCATATATTTCGCAACGCCTTTCGCGCAGTTGATCCGCGCTACCTCCTCTTTTTCTTGAAGAATCCAAAGTTCCTTTCTGAAATGGCGGCGAGAATGACAGGTTCAGCAGGTCAGAAGCGTGTGCCAACGCCTTTGTTTGCGGAATTGGAATTGCCTTTACCTCCTATCTCCGAACAGCACCGCATCGTCGCCAAAATCGAAGAACTGATGGCGCGTTGCGATGAACTGGAAAAACTGCGTGCTGCACAGCAGGGAGCGCGCCTGACCGTTCATGCCACAGCCATCAAGCAACTGCTAAACATCACCGAACCCGACCAACACCAGAGCGCCCAGGTCTTCCTCGCCGAACACTTCGGCGAGCTCTACACCGTTAAGGAAAACGTCGCCGAGCTGCGCAAGGCTATCCTGCAACTGGCGGTGATGGGAAAGCTTGCTCCGCAAAATCCGACCGACCGACCTGCCAGTGAACTACTGAAAGAAATATCTGAATTTCGGGGAAGGCTTCTCAAAAACGGATATCCAAGCGAGTCCGAATCAAGGGGGCAGATCAGAAAACAAGAAAATCAGCAGCTACCCAAAAACCTGCCAGTCTTACCACAAGGATGGGCTTGGTCAACGCTGATGCAATGTGCGCTCATTGTTGTCGATTGTCATAATAAAACGGCTCCTTATTTAAACTCTGGGATTGTTTTGCTTCGCACATCAAATATCCGAAATGGTGAAATTCTTTTAGATGACGTCAAGTATGTTTCTGAAGAAATATTTAACCGTTGGTCGGCAAGGGCAGAGCCGCAGCCTGGGGATATATTGATAACCAGGGAGGCGCCAATGGGAGAGGTGTGCATAATTCCGAAGGAGCCGAAAGTTTGTATGGGGCAAAGAATGATGCTGGCTCGATTGGTTCCTGAGACAATTTCTCCCCAGTTTTTGCTTTATTCACTTCGTGACCCTAACTTGATAGGAAGAGTGCAGGATAAACCCGTTGGTATGACTGTGCAGCACCTCCGTGTTGGTGGAATAGAAACGCTGCTAGTACCGCTTCCGCCTCTTTCAGAACAAAATCGCATCGTCGCCAAAATTGACGAATTGATGGCTCTGTGCGATTCCTTGGAACAGCAGATCGACGCCAACATCAGCAAGCAAGCAGAGTTGCTAAATGCTCTGATTCGTGCGCAATCGCAAGGCAACACAGCGGAAGAACCCCAGCGAGCATTACTTTCAAAAACCCAAGTCATTGACTTGGCTACCTACCGCGCCAGCATCGGCTGCTACGCCATCAACAAGCTTGCCACCGCCCCATTCTTCGGTCGAACCGCTGCCGCCAAGGTGATGTATCTGGCGCAGGCGCATATCGGTTTGGATCTGGATCTGAAACCCGAACGTGAAGCCGCTGGGCCACTGGACAAGTGGATTTATGATTTCGAGCGGCAAGGTCAAGGCAAGAGCTGGTTCGAGGTCAATGAAAAGACCTTGGTCAACGGCAGGAAAAAGACGGAGTACCGCTGTTTGCCAGCGTTGTCGGAGCCTGCGGCGAAAGCTGAATCGCTGATGTCATCCGGCCAGAAGGCTAAATTTGACCGCTTGATCTACACCCTGGCAGACAAGAAGACCGAAGAAGTCGAGATCATCGCCACGCTTTTCGCCGTCTGGAACGATTTTCTGATTGATGGCGCTCAACCGACGGATGCGCAGATCATTTCCGATGTTCGCGAAAACTGGCATGAGCGCAAAGCACGCTTCACACCAGCCGAGCTTGGCCGATGGCTTGATTGGCTACGCAGAGAGGGCATCATTCCTCAAGGGCTGCCACCGAGAACCGTGCAGCAATCAAGATTGGGCCTTGATTAACGGTAAATTTTGTATGGCAGCGAGAGGCACGTCCAAAGGATTGGGATGTACTCGAAGAAGAATATTCAAGCTAGTAATGAGATAAACAGATGACTAACCTGCAAGATTTAGGCCTCGCTTATCGCAAAGCGAAAGTTGATCTCTACTATTCGTCCCATGCCTCTCTGGATGCAATCGCAAACTATGAAGAAAATTTGCATTCCAACCTTTCCTTGCTGCAGGAAAAGATCAATGGCGAGGATGAAGTCTGGGTGACATCACCGGAATTCATCGGCACTTGGACGCTGGCAACCAAGTCTGTCGAGATGGACTGCTGGGCGAAGCACAAGAAAGAAAATAGCGGTGGACTGATTTTCTCCTCACCCACTGATGAGTGGGAACATGTGCTGAAAGCCTTGGCGGAAAAGGAAACTCCAGAAAAGCCAAAGGCAGAATTCCGAGTAATGGCCCGATGCAGCCTAGACTTTCATGTGCTCTCCACCTTGTGGATGCTGGAAATCGGGCAGTTGTTTGATGAAAAATTGAGCGAGTGCGCCTACGGTAACCGCTTGCGCCGCACGCAAGATTGCAAAGGCATTAATAAGCTGTCGCTTGGTTCGTTCCAGCCTTATCTAAAGCCCTTTCGCGACTGGCGTGACAAGGGCATCACTGCCATGCGTACCGCGCTGGATTCCGACAAAAAAATTGTGGCATTAACTGCGGATGTCAGTTCTTTCTATCACGAGCTGAATCCTAGCTTCATGTTAAAGTCAAGTTTCCGAAAGAAAACTCTTGGCATAAAGCTGGATGAGAGCAAGAAAAAACTACACCGCTTGTTCATTCGTGCATTGCGGGCCTGGGCAGCAGCAACCCCGTTGAAGAAAGGCTTACCCGTGGGGCTGCCAGCATCGGCTATTGTCGCCAACATGGCACTGGTCGAGCTGGATCGCTGCATCGAACAACAGGTTGCCCCCATCTATTACGGGCGATACGTCGATGACATTTTGCTAGTCATGGAGAACGGAGCCGGCTTCGGTTCGACGGTGGAGTTATGGGAATGGCTGTTTGGCCGATCAAACGAAATGCTGGGCTGGGTGGACCAAAACAAAAAGGAGCAGATTTACTTCAAGCCTACTTACCTATGCAGAAGTAAGAGTAAAAGCCAAAGCCAGGTGCGTTTCGCCAATGGCAAGAACAAGGTATTCATTCTGGCAGGTGAGCCGGGCAAGACCTTGGTGGACGCCATTGCTCATCAGATTTACGAACGCGCCAGCGAGTGGCGGGCCATGCCGCGGTTGCCTCGGTCCGCTACGCATGTCGGCACCGACCTGTTGGCCGCCACACAAAGCGACGGCGAGGCCGCCGACAACCTGCGCAAGGCGGATGCGCTGACCATGCGTCGGGCTGGTTTCGCCATCAAACTGCGCGACTTCGAAGCATATGAACGCGATCTGTTGCCCGAAGCCTGGACAGCACATCGTCGTGCGTTCTTCCGTGCTTTCACCCAGCACGTGCTCGTGTTACCGCAGTTTTTCGACCTGGCTGTCTATCTGCCCCGAGTCATTCGCCTCGCCACGGCATGTGAAGACTTTGCAGATCTACGCCGGATCATCGAAGCGCTACAGAGACTCTGCCAGCAGGTACAGGAGCAATGCGACATCGTTGTCAAAGCGTGGCCCGAAGGGGAGGATAGGCCGAACGCTGCGGAGATGCTGGGGCGCTGGAAAGGGCAGCTCTTTACCAGCATCCGAGAAAGCATCACAGCCGCATTCCCACCCCGCTTATCCAAAGCGGGCAAGCAGGCGTGGCAAACCTATATGGCCGACTGTCATCCCGTCATCGATCTTGATGCCTTTCTGTCCTGGCCGTTATCCGTCAAAGGCTTTCAAATACAGCAGGCCCGCCTGTTCTCACTTGACCTTGCGCATCTGCCATTCCGCTTCATCGGTCTGCCGAAGGAAATGGTGGCACAGCGCGGTATCCCTGCCAAAAAGACCGTTGTAGGTTGCGACAAAGCTGCCGAGTTGTTGCCTAGCGCTGTACTCGAGGGCGCGCAGACACTTGCCCAGTGGATCGGCTTCAAGCGTTTGCCACAGGGGCTGCCGTTCGCGACTCGGCCCTTTAATCTGCCTGAGCTGTTTATCCTTAATCGTCATGCCTATTCAGAGGCGACACAGGACGACATGCAGGCGGTAGTGTTGTCGGTGCGTGGCTTTGAACTGGGAGAGAAAACGCCTCTCTTCGATAAAAACAACGTATTGCAAATACCAGATGGTGTCACCCCACGGAAATACGGCATTGCCGTGTCCAGTTGGCAAACAAATCTGGATAGCTGGACAGCCAGTGTGATGCGCATGCCGGATCCCGATGCCGAACGCTATGTTCGCCTCTGTCGCCTGCTGGATGGCGTAATTGCCCAGCCCAGGGACAGCCGCTATCTGATCCTGCCGGAGCTGGCACTGCCTGCGCACTGGTTCATCCGTATCGCTCGCAAGCTGCAAGGTCGAGGAATTTCGCTGATTACCGGCATCGAATACCTGCACGCCAGCAAGTCGCGGGTCCGCAACCAGGTTTGGGCGGCGCTGTCCCACGACGGTCTGGGCTTTCCCTCGCTGATGATTTACCGTCAGGACAAGCAGCGGCCCGCCCTACATGAAGAGCAGGAGTTACAGCGCCTAGCCGGTTTGGAAATGAAGCCGGACAAGGCGTGGAAAACACCGCCCATCATTCAGCACGGCGACTTACGCTTCACCATGTTGATTTGCAGTGAACTGACCAACATTCGCTATCGTGCTGATCTGCGTGGCAAGGTGGATGCGCTGTTCGTGCCGGAATGGAATCCAGATACCGAAACCTTCAATGCATTGGTTGAATCCGCAGCATTGGATATCCACGCCTACATCATCCAATGCAATGATAGACAGTACGGTGACAGCCGCATCCGTGCCCCTTACAAGGACAGTTGGAAGCGTGATGTGCTGAGGGTCAAAGGCGGTGTCACCGACTACTGTGTGATTGGCGAAATCGATGTGCAAGCTCTGCGCCAATTCCAAAGCAGTCACCGTTCACCAGGGAAGCCCTTCAAGCCGGTACCGGATGGATTCAACGATGCGATGGACTATCAACGCAAAGTGTTGCCTACGGGTGATAGTGTGTGACTCTGAACACCAGCTCGGTTATCTCATTGAATTTCAGGTTCCCAGATAGATCGACGTCACTTTCAGCCTTTCATGCCCGAGCTCATGGCTGATCTGCTGTCGAGCGTGTTGGTCACTCATTCTCTGACTGCTACTGAGCTGAGCTTTACCAGGGCCACCCGCTGCTGGTGCCTTCCATCCCGTCAGCACCTCATACCGCATCTGCGCATACCGATGCCGCAGCCCGTGCATGTTGCTCAACCCCGCCGCCTTGCATCGCCCGTCATAGGCGTTCCGCTACTGGATGTAGGTCTTGTTCGCGGGGATCAGCGAGCCAGAACCTGCCAACCGGTGTGCCTCGTCCAGCACCGTTCGCTGTTCAGACGTCGTGATCGGCACTGTCCGGTTGCGCCCGCCCTTGGCCCATGACCCTTTGATGGCGATGTGATCGCCACGGTCGGCATAGCGGGGTCGGAACTTGATGGATTCCTCGCGCCGCAGGCTGAAGGTCGCTTGCAAGCGCAGGCTCATGCGGACGTGAGGATCGGTAATGTTGTCCAGTCTGTCACCCAGTTCCTTGGCCTTGCTTGCATTGGCTATATAGCACCGTTCCGGAATGCCTCGCTTGGTGTTGTCTGCCGGCAAGATGCCTGCCTTGCCAACCTTCTCGGCCCACCAGCGCAGATGCGCCATACGGTTCTTCAATGTACCAGCCGACAGGCCTTCAGCTTGCCAGCGTTGCAGCAGGATTTCGACATGCTTACCCTTGAGCGAGGAGGCCCGCATCTGGCGAAAGCCCTCTTCGCGCAGTTGGCGTGCGGCCAGGGTCAGCGACCGTTGCCGGTCGGCCTGGGTCGCGTGGCTGCCGTCGCGGTTGCGCAGGCAGAGCTGGCGCAGGGTATAATAGGTCAGGTCGTCCATCGCGGTGTTGTTTCATCGGTTGTCGGGGCTGAGAAGCAAACGGTCAGTGTTTTTGCCAACTCGCCAAGGCGAGATCCCCGAAGGGCAAGGGCCAGGTGCTCAGTTCACCTGTGGTCTCGAATGAGGCGTCCGCCTTGCTTCCTGTGGGAAGGCCGGGCGGAGGAATGCCAAGGGATGACAACGCGATGTGCTGGGATTGGATACCTTCTGTTATGCAGTGGTGGAAAGGGAGCCGGCAGGCCGTGTGAGGTCGGGCGAGCAGCGACGAAGCCTGGAAAGGCGAGCGTGTGTCGCGACGATGGCGGGACGAACCACGCCGAAGATGAGGAAGGCTCTGCCCGTGGGTAGGGCGGCACACCGAACGAGCCTGGGTGTGCCTGGGATGGTTCCGCCCGGTGAACCGGGGCGGCGCTTGCAGGAACCTGCGCCAGGGTTCCGGTGTTCATACCCACCGGCAGGTCGTTGCTGGGCCAGTGTGCCGGGGCATTGTCATGTGCGCAGCCATCAATGCGATGCTGCGCCAACCCGCATTCCTGCTGCAGTTCGCCGGGCCGTCACTGCGGCGGGCAGTGACGGCCCCATCTGTCTCACGCCGAGACCAGTGGCCCCAGCCTTGCAGCAGCAGGCGCGCTTCCCGGGGCTGTTGGCAGCATTTCGCTGTCAGCCATGCACCCGACGATCTGCCCGATGGGCAGCGATGGCGTCTTCAGCATGCACCGGATATGTTCCAGATGCCGTTGCGCGACCTCACGCGATGCAGGCTTTGCGGCTTGCCTGTTGGGCGATCGAGAAGGGGCAGACGGCGTACTATGCTGGCTGTTGTTGATGGCCTGCATGGGTGTCTGCTGCGGAGTGGATTTGCGTGCCGCCCAGAGCTTGAAGACGCCTTCAACGGCCTTCTTGATCAACCCGTAGAGGTAGGCGATGGCGTTGTGCACGCCACCTGATTCGCAGCGCACGTCCCACTCGGCCAGCACCGCCTGGAGGCAAGCCCCTGGACGTGTGGTGAGAACCCGTTGCTGATCCTGTGGCAGTTGCCGGAAGCGGGCCGGCACATCCGGCCCCGATCCCTGCACTTCGGGTGGTGAGCGGTACGTACGTACTTCTTTTAATACTTCTTTTTCTACAGTACGTACTGCTGTCGCAGATGCCGGTACGGGTTTCGGAATGTCGCCGCTGGCTTCGGGCACAAGGGCATTGCGCGGAGTTGAACCACCAGGGCTGCCCGGATCATGGTCATCGCCCCGGTGTTGCAAGCGCCTGATCCGCTCTTGCATTGTTGCCGGCAGCTTTCCCAACCTGCCTGGATGGCGCATGGCCTCGTCAAGAATGGACTGTGCCAGTTGGCGAATCGTCGCACTGGCATGGCCGAGCGCCCGTTCCAGCAGGGGCAGGTAGTCCTCGTCCTCCATGCAGGCGTCGTCGAACGCGAGGGGCTGATTCCGCACCGCGTAGCGGCTGGCCCGGTCATCGGGTTGCGGCGGTACTCGACCAGCGCAATCCACGTGGACAGCCGCAGGCACAGCACGGCCCTGGACACGGTTTCAAGGGCAGCCCGCTTGCTGCCCGGCGCGCTGGGCAGGTATCCGCGCAGCGCGTCGTAACTGAGAACAACGGTGCCGTCGCTGCCGGCCAGCGCACGGAAAGTCAGCTAGGCGTTGCGTTCAAGCGGCGTCAGCCGCTCATCGAGCAACAGGGCTTTCGGGGGTGATGATGTCTGAGGTTGGGTGTGACATGGCGAGGCTCCTATCGGTATTGGCCGTATGGCCAAAGGAGCCGTCATCTCACCCCGGCATCAGCGCTGCCGCAGCCATCAATCCGAACTGCGCGCCTCCCGTTTTCTCAAGCTGAAGCAGGGCGCAGCATCCTTGGTGTTCCGGATCCGGAGGTGGGAAAATGCGCCTGCTATAGCGCATTGGACGTTGCTGAACATCGATGACCATGTTCGCGGTCCTCGATCAGACCGCTTGCTGGCGCGCTACATCGGCGACGAGGGTGCGGGGAGCATCCAGGGAGGGCCATCTGCCGCTACCAAGAGACACGCTTGGTATTTGGGTCCAAGAATAGGTCCAAGCGCGTTGCACGATCACCATGACAGCCTTGAAAATCAACGACATGCGGCAGAAGTGCCGCTTCTGTATCGGGAAGTGATGCGGGGCCTATGGCCGTCTTTTTAAGCAACGGAAGGTACCGCAGACGCGGTTGGATGGCATCGATGAGCGACCTGGTGGCGGGATCGAGTGTGGTTTGAAGGAGGTCCTTAAAGAATGTGCTGGGTGGTAAACGAGACAGTTTTAGTGGGCGGCATGCGCTGATGATTCAGACAATAATGAGTGCTGCCGGTTAGCGGGTATGGCATGGCGGTCGTCGCGGTTGCGTAGTTGATCGATCGGTTTGATGCCGCATGGCATAGATGATCACCCACACCATCAAACGATCATGGCGAAAAAATAACCACAAATAAAAAATCTCATTCAGGTCGTTTGAAGTTTTTTCGGGCTGTCTCTATCCGGCTTCGGCATACGCAGCCTTCGATGTGGTCGTTGACGATTCCCACGGCTTGCATGAACGCGTAGAGGGTCGTTGGACCGACGAATGTCCAGCCGCGTTTTTTCAATGCTTTGGACATCCGTTCGGAAGCGGGCGTGGCCGGGTTCCCGTGCAAGTAGGCGAAGTCCACTTTTTTCGGGCGTTCGTTCCGATCCGGCTCGAATTTCCAGATCCAGGCGGCGAGCGAGCCGGTTTCATCGATCAGTTCGCGTGCTTTTTTGGCGTTGTTGATGGTCGAAAGGATTTTTGCCCGATGCCTGACGATGCCTTGATCGGCAAGCAAGCGGGCGACATCGGTATCGTCGAAGCGGGCGACCGCATCGAAATCGAATTGGCTGAAGGCACGGCGAAAATTTTCGCGTTTGCGCAGGATCGTGCGCCAGGACAGGCCCGACTGAAATCCTTCCAGGCAGATTTTCTCGAACAATTTCCGGTCGTCGTCGCATGGATACCCCCATTCCAGGTCATGGTATTCGGGCATCTCGGTGTGCCAGAGGCATCGTGCGCCGCCGTCGGAGGCGATGATCAGTCCCGAGTTTTCGGGGGTGAAAAGAGTGGGATTACTCATGATGTCCTCGCACCGTTGCCGGAGATGAAGGTGACGTACCGGAGGATGAATGAGACATCATGGAGGTATTGCGACGTAACGCAAGCGGTTCGAGCGTGGACAAAACGGCTGGATCGGTCGGTGGTCGATGACGAGTTCGTAAAACGTGGTCCTGATCGTGCGGGAAAACGAACTTTTTATCGCTTCCGTGGATATCATCGTGCGCAATGCACCGGGTACGCACGATTTTTTGTGTTCCGAGGTTTCTGCCGCGATGGGTCTTTGCCGTGATGCCGTCCTGCGGAGATAGCGTGATCGGTACCGAACGGCCGGAAAGTGGCCGGTAAAACAGCGGTGGGAAAGTGCGTTCATGCACGATGGTCTGCTGGAAGCCGTCTGTTATGGCGGTAATCCACGCAAATACATTCGGGAGACGGTGTCCGGGTACGAGCGCGAGCATGTCGATACACGGTGCGACCGGGTGACTGCATGATGCGAATGCAAAGTGCGATAATCCGCGCCAAAGGCATGCGTGGGAAATGTCTCGGTCCGTTAATCGGAGCGACGATGTTGCCGGTACTCCGGGCGGCGCGCGCGTGGCCGATGAAGTCGCGTCCATGTGTCCGGTATCGGTGCCGCATGGCATTGAAACCGTTTTTCAGGGGAAGTCACTGTGGAATTCAATGAGTTGTTCGACCAGCATGTTGGTACGGTGATCGTGCGTCAGTCGCGGTTCGCGGATATGCTCGGCAAAGAATTCGACTGGGATTTGGATCTGGAAGCGGGGAAGATCATTTTCGACAACGAGAAGGCGTATCCCATCCAGTTGCTCGGAACCGAATCGGAAGCCGGTAATACGTGGTTGTGGTGTTGGGCGAACGAGGATCATCGTCCGTTCGACGGGATATTGCAGTTCGGCAACCGATTGCGTGTTTTCGGCGAGAACTATGATGTCCGCGAATTTCGCGAGCCGTGCTTGCCGCTCGACGACACGGTCAATGGAACGACGCTGTCGATCCTGAGCGCCGGTCTGGAGAAACGTTCCTGTTATTTCCGTGGGCATTATGACGGCGGCGGTTTGTTCTGTCTGGTGCAGGATTTGCCCGATACGGTGTTCGCGCCGTTGTCGGTGCAGGAAATCATGCGGGCGATCAGTCAGTTCCTGCCGATGTTCGAAGAAGTGAATCACAAGGCGGCGGTTTTCTTCTTTCTCCGCGAGCAAGGGTTCGATTGGGTGGAAATCGGCACCGGTGCGGAGGCCAGGCGTGGGGAAGATGTCGTCTTGACGGAATTCGATGAGTGGAATCGATTGACGAGCCTGCAGGGTTCGGTGCCGCCGGAAGCGAACGAGTCTCCCGACACTACCACCTGATGGTTTGATGGCGATGGCACTTTGAAGGACAAGGATTTCAGGACGATGATAGGCCGACCTCGCTCGCCAATTGTCGCAGGATCCGTTTGTCTTCTTCCAGGAACGGAACCGCTTCGGCATATCTGAGCGCCATCTGCGCATGTTCACGGGCGGCGTCGCGGAATTCCGGATCGGGTACTCGTCCCAGGCTGGCCAGGGCTTTTTGTAGGCGAATACCTACTTCGAGCACCATGGCTCCGTCGCGGGCGATGGGAGAAAACAGATCGTCGAACAGATCGCGCAGTTGCAGCGCGGGAACGAATACATGCGGACATTCCGGAGGATTTTCCGCTCCATCGGGTGAGCGGTTCGTCCATTGATAAAGTATGCGGACGCTGCGGCCGATCACATCGATCGCCGTGCCGGGGTCGTTGGGCAGCGCGCGTGCGGCGATTTCGCTGAGTACGGAAAGGCCGAAACGTGGGTCCTGGTCGAAAGAACGGCGAATGCCGATCGTGAAGGCATCCAAAATCCGCTTTTCCATTTTTTCATCAACTTGCGTGCTGCTGACCAATGGTTCGCTGGGGTCTACGAAGCTGCCTGGCAGAACATGAAGATAGAATTCGCAGTCATGATCGCTGGCGATATTTTCCAGCGCACGCATATCGACCAGTTGAATATAGCCGATCTCCCGGGGAAAGATTTTTGAAAGATTGGATGGGATGGCATCCTTGCCGGGAAGCGGACGTCCGCCCAGATATGGCAGCTTGGTGCGCTGTTGCAGCGCCTGGCTGGCGGCCTGCTCGACCCGGTCGGTGGTTTCGCCGATCCGGCCGAGGATCGCTAGATGGTTGATCCAGCGCAACAGCGTATAAACGATCAATATGATGACGACGAGTGTCGCGGCAAATAGCACGACCCGGCCCTGGTCGCCATAGATTCCGGTGCTCAGGGCGATGATGCCGACCAGGCTGAATAGAAACGAGCCGAGGAAGGTGCCCAGCGCATTCTGGGTAATACTGTCTTCTATCAGTAACGGCGTAGCGCGCGGCGTGATGTTGCTGGCTGCCGAATTGTAAGCGGAAACCATGATATCCAACGAAAAGATCGTTACCGCCAGCATGCTGGTACTGATGATGCCGAGAATCTTGTCTACGGCATCGGCACCGATTTGGACGGCGAAAGCTTCGGGGAAATAAGGCTTGAAAACCAAAGCAAGTAGCGCTGCGACGACCCCCAATATCGAGAACACAGTGGCTCGGAACCATAGTTGCCGGGTAGCGTGTTTCAACAGCCACTGCCAATGCGCGATCATCAGTCGATTCCCAAGGCAAAGACGGCGGGGGGAAACGACGGTCATCGGATTTGCCGTATATCGATAACCGCCGGGTATGCCGCAACGCGGCACGCGGCTATGATAGTGATCCTGCGGATACGGCATGTGATGCTGGTATCCGGGCAACGGAGTCCCGATAAAAGCGGCGATATCGACGGAGTCGCACGCGGGGAATCAATGCTTCCGCGGTCTCAGCACCGTGTCCCGGTAAGGCGAAATAAACCGGACTTTCTTCCGCTTCGCAAAGCCTAGAGATAGCCGGATTCAGATGTTCTGGTCGAGCCATCGACGGCGTTTTGGCGGGATTCGATGTGATGGTCCGGGCCGTAAAACATTGAAACCGGAAGGATTGATCTTTTTTTCGAAAACCGGGTACGGCCTGCGGTTTGAATGACGCACCGATCCGGCTGGTGATCTTTGTGGAATTCGATCCATCCGTGTCGTGGCGCGCCTCCCGGCAAGGAATTTTCATCGGCCAGTATTTCTTCAATAGATACCGTGCAATGGTCCGCTCCGATTTCCTAATTTTGCCGTATGGCCGCTCCCGCGCGACAATAGCGGTTCGTCCCCTTGTGGGACACTGCTTTCATCTCGGAGGAACCCCCCAATGGCAGAACCCGTACTTACCCCGCCGGCCGGCGGCGACAAGATCACCATCTCCGGCGGCAAGCTTCAGGTGCCGAACAATCCGATCATTCCATTCATCGAGGGCGATGGCACCGGTCCGGATATCTGGCAGGCCTCGGTGCGCGTGCTCGACGCCGCGGTTGCCAAGGTCTACGGTGGCAAGCGCAAGATCTACTGGATGGAAGTGTTCGCCGGCGAAAAGTCGAACAACGAATTTGGCTCATGGCTGCCGGATTCGACCGTGCAGGCATGCCGTGATTATCTGGTCAGCATCAAAGGTCCGTTGACCACTCCGGTAGGCGGCGGCATCCGCTCGTTGAATGTAGCGTTGCGGCAAATGCTGGATTTATATGTCTGCCTGCGTCCGGTACGTTGGTTCGACGGCGTACCGTCGCCGGTCAAGCGGCCCGGTGATGTCGATATGGTGATTTTCCGCGAGAACACCGAAGACATATACGCTGGTGTCGAATGGGCCGCCGGCAGCGACGAAGCGAAAAAAGTATTGGACTTCATCGCCAGGGAGTTCCCGCAACCGTTCGGCAAGATCCGTTTCGGCACCCAGCAGAAAGTCGACGAGTGGCAGAAGACGCTGGAAGAGAACACCGGCGAGCCGGTCCGCGATCTGGCCGTAGAAGTGGGTATCGGCATCAAGCCGGTCAGCCATCTGGGCACGGAGCGGTTGGTATATAGCGCCATCGAATATGCGATCGCGAACAAGCGCAAATCGGTGACGCTAGTACATAAGGGCAATATCATGAAGTTCACGGAAGGCGCCTTCCGCGACTGGGGTTACCGGATCGCGCGCGAAGCCTTCGGTGCGGTAGAACTCGATGGCGGCCCGTGGCATGTGATTCCGGAGGGCAAACCGGGCGCGGGTCTGATCATCAAGGATGCGATTGCTGACGCCTTCTTGCAGCAGATCCTGTTGCGGCCGCGCGAGTACGATGTCTGCGCCACGCTGAATCTCAATGGCGATTACCTGTCCGATGCGCTGGCCGCACAGGTTGGCGGTATCGGTATCGCACCCGGCGCCAACATCAACTATGTCACTGGTCATGCGGTGTTCGAAGCGACTCATGGCACCGCGCCGAAATATGCCGATCAGGACAAGGTGAATCCGGGCTCGGTGATCCTGTCCGGTGAGATGATGCTGCGTTACATGGGCTGGATCGAAGCTGCCGATGCAATCATTGGCGGTATGGACAAAGCTATCGCCAGCAAACGTGTCACTTACGACTTTGCCCGTTTGATGGACGGTGCGATAGAGGTGAAATGCAGCGAGTTTGCTGATGAAATAATCAAGCATCTATGATGTGCGATTGATGTCGAAGGATGAGTGCCGGACGGCATGTTCGGCGTTCGTCTGCAAACCGAAGGGGAGCGGCTTTGAAGACTTTTCAACAATTGTTCGAACGGTATGCCGGAACGATCTTGGCGCGGCAATTCAGGTTTGGGGAAATTCTCAAGGAGCATCACTGGCGTCTCAAGTTGAACGAAGCGACGATCGTTTTCAACGATGAACAGGAGTATGCGGTTCAATTGTTGGGAACGACGAGCGATCCAGAGGAGGAATGGCTATGGTGCTGGGCGGATGAGACGCTGACGATTGCCGAGACGGCACTGACTTTTAGCGAACGAATGCGCGCGCTGGGCGAAAAGGAAGGTATCGCAGAACTGTACAAACCGAGGTTTCAGATTACTCCGGAAATCGACGGCCATAAGATGTCGATGTTATGCGCTGGTCTGGAAGGCAAGTCCTGTTATTTTCATGGCCCTTACACCGGAGGCGCGATCTATTGTCTGATTCAGGGCCTGCCGGAGGAGATCTTCTCGCTGTACACGATGGAAGTGTTGTCGTTAATGATCTGGCGAGTCGTCACTACGTATGAAGAGGCCGATCACAAAGCATTGCTGACCCATTTCCTCAGCGATCAGGAATTCGTGCTGGAAGACAACGGCGACACGATGAAGGCTTTACGTGGATCGGACAAGATCGACATGGGCTTCAGCGACGAAAATCGTTTGATTCGAATGGAAATCTGATCTCGAATCGAAAACCGCTCCCGCAACGCGGGTGCGGCTGTTAGGTCGTCGGAATGGTATCCGGGCCGTCTTATGACGGCTTGCGGATTTGTCCGTCGTATTCAAATCGATTGTTTTGTTGCAAGCCGCTTTATTGGATGCAGGTAGATTACGGTTTTTTGCCATATGCCATGACATCTGATCATGGTCTATGGACCTGCCGCGGCAGCGGATGACGGAAAAGGGGATATCGCATCGGAATCAGTGATCCGATGCAGGAAACACATCATCGAAATCTCCATGGATCGGGAATACGATGAAATCGAATCGAACGGTATCAAGTGAACAATAAACCGATAGCGAAGCCGCCAAGCGCCACGATGTTGATACCGATGACGACGCTCAACTGCGATCGGAACTGCTCCGATTTGCGATAATGCAATGTAGCGATTGCATTTTGATAAAACAGTGGCAAAGCCAGCAGGAACAACCAGACCCACGGTCTGCTATTTCCAAATAGCCATGCCGACCAGAGCAGGGATGCCAAGCTCAATGCCAGCAGCGATAAGTGGTAATAACGCACGCGGCGAGATCCCAGGCGAACCGCCAGCGTGATTTTGCCGTTGCGGCGATCTTCTTGCAGATCCCGCATATTGTTGGTGTTGAGCACGGCAACGCCGAGAAGACCGCAGGCAACGGCCGGGAGCAGCACCGATGAATCGAGCCGGTGCGTTTGCAGGTAATAACTGCCGATGACCGATACCAGCCCGAAAAAGATGAATACCGACAGATCGCCCAGCCCTCGATATCCATAAGCGTGACGTCCCAGTGTATAGGTCAGCGCCGCACCGATCGAGAGCACTCCCAATGCCAGGAAGCAGATCAGATCGGCGACAGAGTCACAGGCCAAAATCATCAGCAATACACCGCTGCATACCGCGGCCAGACTCGTCGACCAGATCGCTTTTCGCATCTGCGCCGGTGAAATCAGACCCAATTGCATGCCGCGCTTCGGTCCCAACCGCTTGGGTGTATCGGCCGCCTTGCTGAAATCACCGTAATCGTTGGCGAGGTTGGCGAGCAATTGCAGCAATACGGCGGTGATCAGAGTTGCCCAGAATATGGCGGAACTCCACTGTTCTATCGCCGTCGTTGCCAGGGCGGAACCCAGTATGACGCCACAGCAAGCCAATGGCAGTGTCCGTAAGCGCAGGCTGACGATCCAGGCATTCAGTACCGTATTGGGTTCAGGGGACGGCAATGTCTTGGAAGAAGAGTCCATCTCGTCATTTTTGATGATCGGCATGGATACGGCGGCGGAAGTCGAAAGATTTCATGGTGCACGATTCAGCAAGATGCGATGTGAATGGATATTGATCGAAACGATCTGTGTCTCGGTGAACTTGGACTTCTTCATGAAACTTCCGGGTGGGGTAATGGGCCGAGAAGTTCTATTTATCGAATGTTTGTCTTAAGGGGAAGCCGGCCTGGAAGCTTTCTTGAATGAGCCGGTGGGCCGGCTGACTGGTTCCGCAGTGTGCGGGGCCGGGTCGATCCCGAAGCGTTGAGGTTCGGTTGTCCGGATTTTGCGGGCGGGGTAGGTCCTTCAAGGTTTTCGATCGGCGGACAACATTGCAGGCCGCCGAGAAAGTCTGCAAAGCGGTTTGAGTTGTTCGTGTGGTTGATGGTGATACCGTTCGGTCGTTGCTTCCTCGATCGTCCGGTTCATGCATTCGACCGGGCCGTAGTCCCTGGGCGGCAAGCTTTGGCCGGACGGCGCTCGATGCGGCGGGCCTGGCGGATACGATCCATCGGGATCGACCGGTAGGCTTCGGTTTCCTGCCGTTTGGCAGACGGAATACCGATATCTGTAGGGATCGTGCGAATGGCGTAAGGAACAGTGGCAATTTACCATTTCATATAAAAGCGTGGAAATGATCGATGAATAGGCGATAATGCGGGATGGACAATAATATCTGCAATATCGCCGCCGCGTTGCCCCGGTTGGCGCGTGAATTCCCTGACCAGCCGGCAATCCACTACCCGGGAAAACCGGGTGAAAATGGCTTCGCACGTTACGACGTCGTTATGGATTACCGCACTTTGGATACCCGCAGCGATGCGATCGCCGCAGGTTTGGCGAAATATGGAATCGCACAGGGCACGCGCGTCGTGGTCATGGTCCGGCCTTCGCCGGAATTTTTTTTACTGATGTTTGCTTTATTCAAAGCCGGCGCGGTGCCGGTGCTGGTGGATCCGGGCATTGATCGGAGTGCATTGAAGCAATGTTTGGATGAAGCCGAACCGGAAGCGTTTATCGGTATTCCTTTGGCGCATTTGGGACGGATCGCATTGGGATGGGCCAAGTCGGCGAAAGTGCTGGTCACGGTCGGTCGACGTTTCTTGTGGGGTGGCGTGACCTTGGCGCAGGTGGAGAGTGCAGGTGCCGGGGCCGGTACGCAATTGATCGACACGCCAGCCGATGATATAGCCGCGATTCTGTTCACGAGCGGTTCCACGGGAGTGCCGAAAGGCGTGGTTTATCGTCATCGACACCTGGTGGCACAGGTCGAGATGCTGGGCAGGGCGATGAAGGTACAGCCGGAAGACGTGGATTTTCCTACGTTTCCGCCGTTTGCGTTATACGACCCGGCGATGGGCATGACATCGGTGATTCCGGACATGGATCCGACGCGGCCCGCACGGGCCGATCCACGCAAACTGCTGGATGCCGTCGAGCGTTTCGGAGTCGTGCAATTGTTCGGTTCACCGGCATTGATTCGAGTGCTGGTCGAACATGGCGCGCCGTTGCCGACACTGCGCCGCGTCACGTCCGCGGGGGCTCCGGTGCCGCCGGAAATCGTGGCGGGGATGCGCAAGTTGTTGTCTGAGGATGCGCAATTTTGGACGCCTTATGGCGCGACCGAATGTTTGCCGGTCAGCATCGTGGAAAGCCGGGAGTTGGAAAGAACGCGCACGGCGACGGAAACGGGTGCGGGCACTTGCGTGGGTTTGCCCGTGCCGCCGAACGAAGTGCGGATCATTCGGATCACGGATGATCCTATTGCGGTTTGGTCGGATGAATGGCTGGTGCCGACAGGCGTGATCGGTGAAATCACGGTCGCCGGTCCGACCGCAACCGATACTTATTTCAATCGTGATATTGCCACGAAACTGGCCAAGACCGCCGAACGCTTGACGGATGGAAATGAAAGAATCGTGCATCGCATGGGCGATGTCGGTTATTTCGACGACGAAGGACGCCTATGGTTTTGCGGCCGCAAGACGCAACGGGTGGAGACTACGATCGGGCCGTTCTACACTGAGCAGGCCGAACCGATTTTCAATACGCATCCGCAGTTGCGGCGCACGGCGCTGGTCGGCGTCGGCGAATTCGGAAAACAAACGCCGGTATTGTGCTATGAGCTGTTGCCGGGAGTGGATGTGCAAAAGGCGAGCGATATCGAAAACGAATTGCGTGAATTGGGATCTCGCTATCAGCATACCAGGGAGATTCGGATATTTTTGCGGCATCCGGAATTCCCGGTGGATATTCGCCATAACACTAAGATCGGCCGGGAAAAACTTGCCATATGGGCGGCATCGCAGCTGCCGAGACGATGACGGGCGATGGATGAGGTAGACGGTATGATCAATGTGCCGTATGAATTCGGTCTTTACCGATGACATGGTGATTGGGAAAGATTGCTGCGACGAGGCGGCCGTGAAAGAAAATGCTGTGGGGGTATGGCAAGGATCCGCATGCGGTGCCGGCAGGTTCGGAGTCGGTTATGGGTGGGCTTGAGGTTAATCCGTAATAAATCAAAAAAGCGGCAAGCTACCCATAAATATGACGACTTGATCTATCCTCGGAGGGTTTATGACCCTCTCCTGGATCAAGGAATCGCAATGATGAAGAAAGCATACGTGATGGGTATTGCCGGGGCGCTTTTGTTCTGCGCGGGTCATGCCGTTGCCCAAACCGATTTGGGCACCGTCGGGTCCAGGATTCAAGTCAGTGAGGATGGACAGGCCGGTATGAGGGCCAACGATGTTTCCGTCGATACCGATAGGCGGTCCAACCGGACTCGGTCGAGAGATGCTATGGCGGGAAGCAAGGATGCGGGAACGAATACCAGCACGCGCAATTCCGGCAAACGGAGCTCCGGTACGGCGGCTGGACGCCGCATCGCAGATACCGCCGATCGGGGTTCTCACGGCAATGCCAGCACGAATAGGCCCGATCCCGCCAACAACTTGAATGGTAATGGCCGCACGATGCGTTATGGTTGTGAGCCCGGCGATCAAGTGACACTGTCCGGTAACGATAATATCGTCCGGATCACGGGGAACTGTTCGGTGGTGCGTGTGTATGGCGGCAACAATCAGGTCAATATCGATGCGGTGGACGAGATCCTCGTCAACGGCACCAGCAATCAGGTCAGTTATGGCCGGCTTTATCAAGCACGGCGGCTGCAATCACGAATCGCCGGTCCGGATAATCTGATCAAAAACAACGGTAATTGATTCGTCAGATTTGCTTTTCCGGCGATATGGCGGCCAGTGCCGGTAAGGCGGTGTGGCTTTAAAATAGGAATGGCCCCTGTTGTGCAGGGGATAGGGGTCGTTGATGAAAATACTTGTTACCGGTGGTGGCGGTTTTCTCGGCTTGGCGTTGTGCCGTGGCTTGATCGAGCGGGGCCATCAGGTCGTCAGCTTTCAGAGGAGTTACCATTCCGAGCTTCGGGATCTGCACGTAGCTCAGATCAAAGGCGATCTGGCCGATCGCAATGC
>JAITWM010000004.1 GCA_031285265.1 Lysobacteraceae bacterium | reverse complement strand
CGAACCGTTTGACGTTGCGATCCGCATAGGGGAATCCGAGAACTCACGGCTGATTGCGCGCAAGCTGGCCTCCCTCACGCCCTACCTCTATGCCTCTCCCGATTACCTTGAACGCTCCGGAGAGCCCATTGAGCCCGCTGATCTGGGGCGGCATGAGTGCTTGAGCATCCCGAAAGCAGGTTCGTGGACGTTGCAAAACGACAAGCGAACCGTCAAAGCATTGGTGAGTGGACGATTCATGCTCAACAGTGTTGGCATGATGCGCCGCCTGGCAACGCTCGACATGGGTCTAATCCTGATGCCAGAGGAAATCGTCGCCGATGAATTGGTCAGTGGGAAACTACGCCGCATTATGCCCCACTGGCACGGCGTGCCGATGCCAGTCTATGCCGTTACCGAAACTCGCTTGTTGCCGGCAAGGACACAACGCTTCATCGAGTTTTTGCGCGAGCGCCTGGAACGGTGACGAAGAAGTGCCATGCTGTCTTGGCAGGGCGCTCGATGTAGGATTTCTCCGAATTCTGTCACGCCTCATATCTCCTTCAGAAAATATGGCGCTCCAGTAACTCCCACTCGATTGCCACTATGCATAAATACGATAAAATAGCTTCGTGCCACCATAAATGGGATTTTCATCAGTTTGGATTTGAAGAAACAACTAACATATAAATTCGAAAATAAGAAAATATGAACCATGTCGTATAAAACCAAACTGTAGAGATGCCATTCAAATCGTATAATACTTGGTTACATGATTGGCAAGTGCGTCGTCTTGAATGGATTCGAGTGCCATAACCCGTACTACGGTACCCTTTCCTTGCAATGGAATCATCCGTTCCACATAAATTTCGCAGCCATTCTCTGTTTCCAGCATGGTTTTTGTAAAACCGTAGGGCATCACTCCTCGCATTCCATCCTTGCTTCCGCCTATGTACAAGACAATCGACATGATTAGCTCCCGTTTTTTTTCTTGGAAACTATTGTGGAAAAGTCTGCGTTAGGGCTATGTGTGTAGTAACTGTTAGATGCTTTAAAACCCGATAGGCGAGCCAGTATTTAATATCAAACAAGATATATTCGATTTACTTTTCATTACTTTTACTCACAAAAATGTGTTGCCTGTCACACCATAAATGTGTCTTCCATCAGTTTCAAGGAATAAGCTGCTCGATGGGCCATGGGCACCAACGCCGACCCGTCATTGCGTAACGATCGGCTGCCCGTTCGAAACGATTGCGCACTGAGATGCCGCCGCAGGCGAAGTACAGCGGCAGAAACATTGGGCCCAGTAGCATGTACTGATAAACATGTGCTCGTTCATGATCGCCAAGACGGATGACAGGGTGATGACGCAACCCGGCGCAATGTGCATAGGTATTGCAGGCGACATCCATGCTATCGCCTCTATTCAGAACGACATTGCCCAAAGTCATTGCGCCATTGGGCCCCCACGGCCATCGTTCGAACACCAGTGCACGGTCGCGCCAACTCCAATATGCGCGCGCACCGGCAAACAATCCGACCGATCCTGCCAATAGTCCGATGAGTGTGTTGGGTAGCGTCCAGACCATACCCAATAAAAACAAAATCCTTCCCCCCGAACGGCGCAAAATACTTTTCCTTTTCGATGGTATTCCATTCATTGCTTATGGCTACTCCGATTCTATTTCGTTCGATACAAACTGCGAATGTGCCGCAATTGCGTGTCGAACCAGGTCGCTGAGTCCATTTGTGTTTGCCCTGGACAGTCCACTCGATATACTTGTCCGCTGCGACTGCTTCTGCTGGCGGCCTGCTCGATGAATTGTTCGGTACTCCGTACCAGGTCACGCTGCAGCATCCAATGATATTTGCGTTGCAGATGCGCACGTGCAACGGTAGCGTCATACCATTTTTCATTACGCTGGAAACGGCAGTCGGAATCCCCAAGCGTTTGTAATAGACGGGGGATCTCCACTTGGAATGTTGTTGATTCCGTACGTGCAATAAGTGGCGTGCATACAGCAGCGACGATGAAGCAAGAGGGCAGGAATGATCGATGAAATTTCATCCGTCCAAGATACACAATCGGACGATATATCCCACCCTTCCGTGAGGTTTCGAGTTACATGCGTTCAGGATGAGCTGCCTTGCAAGGCAGCTCCTTTTGAGATGCTTTTGGAATTACTCAAGATCAACCTATCCTCCCTTCGCATGTCAAAGATATGTGTCATGGTCAGATATGGATATCAGCCTTGCTCGAAGGACTCGACTTGCAAGGCTCCAAACGCACCGGCACACGACAGAAGGTCAATCGGTTCGTGAATAACGCCATGACTGCATGCGCCCGTCACGATAAGGCATCACGCCATGAAAAGTGCGCGAATCATCATCGAACACCAACGGCAGAAACAAGCGATCGCCTTCCCACATCGGCAATTCCATGATTCGCTCACGATCGACCCACTCCAGTGTTCCTTCCGGATTGCTTATGCGAGGTTGGCCGGAAAACGCGGTAACTAGAAAAATGAATCCCAACCAATCCTCGCCTTGCTTGCCGAAACCCGGCCAACTGATCGTGCCGCGCAGAGTCAACGCATCGCATTCAATACCTGCTTCCTCGCGGATTTCACGGCGCATTCCCGAAACGATGTCTTCATCGGCTTCCAGTTTTCCACCGAGCCCGTTGTATTTGCCCAGGTGCTGGTCTTGTGGGCGCGCATTACGATGAATCATCAGCACACGTGTAAGATCGGATGACAGAACGTAGCCTAGGGTGGCGACGATCGGAGTGTAGGACATAGATATTCGTACAGTGGACGAGTGCGTATTGTAACGTCATCGGCGATGCAATCATTGCGACGGCATGAATGATTCACTTTGTCGGAGCGTTCGGGTTCCGATGCGTTGGAACTTGAGCGGAAAGCAGTTCCAATCATTGCATCGCTGTTGTTTCATCCATTGCCGCTGGCAACCCGCGCGCGCGCCGGATTTCGCGCTTGACGCTAGTGCTTACGTCGTCGAGGATGGCGTAGATCGTTGGTAGAAACAGCAAAGTGACCAAGGTCGAAAACGCTAATCCGCCGGCAATCGCCCGCGCCATCGGGTAGTATGGCGGGCCGTTGCCGAACATTTGCGTGCTGGTCAGCGAGATCGGAATCATTGCCAGGATGGCCGTCCCCATCGTCATCATGATCGGCCGCAGACGCTCACGGCTTCCGGCCAGTAATGCATCGGTGCGCGACATGCCGCGCCGTCGCAGATTGTTGATGTGTTCGATCATGACGATGCCGTTGTTCACTACGACTCCCATCAATACCAAGATACCGATGAACGCCATGACGCTGAATACCGTGCCCGTCAACCAAAACAGCCAGAACACGCCGAAGATCGAGAACACCACCCCGCTCATGATTGCCGCCGGGAATAACAATGATTCGAATACAGCGGCCATCACGATATAAATCATGATGAAGGCAATCAGCAGGTTGAACAGCATCTGCTGCATCGCTTCCTCATCATCCTGAAAGTCGCTGCCTTCGAAGGTATAGCCATATCCCATTGGGAAAATGATTTGATCCAGTACTTCTTGCATCGCCTTGCGCGCTTCGGGCGTGGTTACTTTCACACCGAGTGCGGCTTGAATTGTCAGCGAAG
>JAITWM010000195.1 GCA_031285265.1 Lysobacteraceae bacterium | reverse complement strand
GCATTGCTCAGTTCGACATCCGCACGTTCGGCGAATACCGATGCACCGAAGGATACATACGGGTTCACGTCATAGGACATCGACAAGCCCAGATCAGCCGTCTGCAACTTGGTTTTGGTACCGTGATAACGGCCCATCCAATTGCGGTTGTATTTGGTCTCAAATCCATAAGGAACCATCAACGAAGCGCCGAAATGCAATTTCTCTCCAACCGGAAAATGGACGTATGCAGCAGGTACCGGCGCGATCGTACCGGCATTGCCGCCATTGCCGCCCGACAAAGGACGTCCCAGCGCATCGTGGCCTTCGCCACGGTATTTTGCCGAGAAACTGATCACGCTCACATCGAACTGGAACTGCTTGCCGTCGAGCAGGCGCATCGCCGCCGGATTGGTACCGACGACGGAAGCGTCGCCCGGGGCGCTGATCGAACCGGCAAATGCGCGCCCCTGTCCCTTGGCGCTGTTTTCCTTCAATTGAAATGCGGCCGCGTGGACATGGCCGCAGGCCAATGCCCCGGCAATGCCGGTAACTAATGCTGAAACACGGATGATGCTCTGGACTGACTGCATATATTTAGCTCTCTCAAGTGGCAGGATTAGTTTTCGTCCGAGCGACGAAATACCGGTAGCACCCCCCACCAATCCATCACTTACCTCAATATTTCGAGTCGCAGCGGGCACTTCTATGTCAGTATAACGATTCGGCAGTGTGTGCCCCCATCCATACTTTAGTTGCGGATCGGTTTTCACGCCATAGCCGTCCCACTCTCGACTCATCCATCCGGTCCCGAATGTTCGTTTCCATTCCGACCCGCCGCAAACCCGCGTTACGTTGGGCGACTCCGCTCTTGTTCGCCGCGCTCTGGCTGGCGTTCATGTGGACGATGAATCGTCCCGATGAAGCGCGTCGCGTGCTGTGGTTGAGCTGGGGCGCGCTGGGACGCGGTCTCGGCGATGACAGCACATTGTGGCTGGAAGCATTTCGCGACGGCAGCATGTTGCGGCTGTTCACCGCATTATTCCTGCATGTGGACTGGGCGCATCTGCTGGGAAATCTGATCTTTCTGCTGATTTTCGGCCTGCCTGCGGAACGCGTGATGGGACCATGGCGGTTCCTGCTGCTGTTTCTGATCGGCGGCGCGGTATCCAATCTCGCCGCCGCGCTGATGATCCATGCACCCGACCGAGTGGTGATCGGCGCCAGCGGCGCGGTATCCGCCGTAATCGGCGCTTATCTTGCCTTGTTCCCACGGGCACGCCTGGGTATCGTCCTGCCATTGGGATTATTTCTGGAATTCGTCCGTGCACCGGCCTCATTGCTGATCGGCGCCTGGGCCTTGCTGCAAGTCGTGTTCGCTTACATCGGACCGGCGTTCGGCGCCATCGCTTGGTCGGCACATGTCGCCGGTTTCCTGTTCGGCATGGTCTACGCACTGTTCTTCCGCGCCGCGATCACTCGCCGGCTGCGTCATCAGCACGAACTATAGAGCGCCTCGCGCAAACGCCATCACAACAGCTCGATATAATCCACACCATGCTCAAAATTCTCTACAAAGTCATTTTCTTCAATAGCGGCAAAATTTATGAGCTGTATGCACGCCAGGTCAGCACGAGCAACTTGTGGGGATTTGTCGAAGTCGGCGAGCTTGAGTTCGATGTCCATGACGGCGTCGTCGTGGACCCTACCGAGGAACGGCTGCGCGACGAATTTTGCATGACCCGGACATTGCATCTGCCGATACAAAGCATCGTTCGCATAGAAGAGGTGGAAAAGAAAGGACAGTCGGTCATCCGTGATGCCGCCACCGGCGAGAAAGTCATCACTCCGTTCCCGATGCCGCCCAGGCCTCGTTGAAACGAATCCCTTCCTGTTCCTGCAATGCGCACAACCTGACGCCGACCGTACAGGTCAGAGTAAAAAAATACGGAATTATGTGCTTGGCTAAAGTTCCATATAAAAGATCGAGTGTCTACCCAACCTATCTAGTGAATACACCTGAAAACAAGTCATTTTTTACTTGCATGGAAAGGATAGATATGCGGGGGCGGTTCAATCTATAGGAACTTTAGTTAAATACATAATTCCGAAAAGATACGAAGAAATCCTCCCTACCTTTCGGCAGCACCGTACGCGGCACATTTGCTTACCGATGCATGCTCACGGTGTCATTTTCTTCAATTCCGCCAAAGCGGCCGCTATCGGCGCATCGCCCGGTAACGTTTCTCCGGTAACGGTGCCATTCCCACTCGCGGTTCCCTCCACTTCATCGTCACCACGCAGATGTCCCGGCAGGATGGCCTCGCTCAACTCCGGTAATGCCATTGCTACCGGATCGACCGCGCCAGGATCGGGATGCAATATGACATCCGGCACGATACCGCTGGCCTGGATCGATTTGCCGTCCGGTGTGTAGTATCTCGCCGTGGTCAATTTGACCGAATCGCCATTGTCCAACGGCAAAACAGTTTGCACCGAGCCTTTGCCAAAAGTACGGCTACCCACGAGCCTCGCTCGGTGATTGTCGCGCAAAGCCGCTGCCAGCACCTCCGAAGCGCTGGCCGATCCGGCGTCCACCAGCACCACTATCGGGGCGCCCAGCATCACATCGCCGGGTCCGGCATTGAATTGGGAATCGCTGATAGGCAAGCGCCCGCGAGTGCTGACGATAACGCCCGCATCAAGCAAATCATCGGCCACTTGTACTGCCGTCGTCAGCAATCCTCCAGGATTGTTGCGTAGATCCAACACCAAACCACGCAAATGCCCCTTTGCCTGCGTCTGCAGTTGTTCGACGTTCGCGCGGAAGTCCGCATCGGTATCGGCCTGGAATGTACTGATCCGGATATATCCGTATCCCGGCTCCAGCATCCGGCTGCGAACACTGGCGATGCGGATGACTTCCCGCGTCAAGGTCAGCGTCAACGGTTTCGCCGCACCTTTGCGAACGATCGTCAATGTCACCGGAGTGCCCGGCGCGCCACGCAACGGCTCCATGCCATCGACCTGACTGATCGGCTTGCCATCGACCGCGACGATCACATCTCCGGCGCGTACTCCGGCACGCGTCGCCGGCGTATCGTCGATCGGAGAAATCACCTTCAACGTGCCGTCCGATTGCTGAATCACTTCCACACCGATACCTTCATAAGCGCCCGAGGTCTGTTCATCGAACGCTTGCGCATCTTCCTTATCGAAATAGGTGCTATGCGGATCAAGATTGATCAGCAGGCCGCGAACGGCCGACTGCATCAATTTGCGATCGTCCACCGGATCGACATAAGCCGCTTTGATCGCGTTGTATACCGCTACATAACGGCGGATTTCCTCCAACGGAATCCGTGAATCGGTGCCGGTGTCCGCTCTCTCCTCAACCGCTTCGCCGTTCAACGGAATCTCTTGCGCCATTGACGAAACGGGAGCCAGCAGCATCCATGTCATCAGCGACAGGACCGGGAAAAATGCACGCATATCTTGGACTCCTGAATCGAATGGACACCGACCGTTCGGCGCACAAGCTCCGGATTATGCGCGAAATCGGATGAAATACCGTGATATTCAACGCCGCTGCAACCACGAAGCAGGGTCCACCGGCTTGCCGTCCTGACGCAATTCGAAATACAGCGCAGGACGTCCATGCCCTCCGGAACTTCCCACTTTGGCCACCGGATCGCCGCGTTTCACTGCATCGCCGGCATCATGCAGCAACGCATCATTATGCGCATACAGGCTCATATAACCATTGCCATGATCGATGATCAGAATCAATCCGTAACCGGTCATCCATTCGGAGAATACGACGGTACCGTCAGCGACAGCGCCGACAGGAGTTCCCGCCGGCGCCCCGATCAACACGCCGGAACTGGTTCTGCCATCAGGCAATCTGCCCCCGAACCCCGCCAGCAGATCGCCAGCCGCCGGCCAGCTCATACCGCCAACTCTCGGGGCCGGTGCCGAAGCCACTTGCACCGGCGGTCGCGTCGACGCAGGAGCAGTGGACCCGCTCGCCGCCGCCACGCCTTCGCCAGCGGTTCCTTGCGCAGCCACTCTGGCTGCAGCCTCGGCGGCGCGCCGCTCCGCTTCGGCCTTGGCCGCCGCCGCGCGCAAACTGGCCAATACCTGCTCCAACGCACGCGCGTCCCGGCCCAATGCACGCTCGCGCGAATTACGATCCTGGTAACGCTTCTCCAGTTCCGCCAACATTTCCCCGCGTACCTGACGATCTTCCTGCAATTGCGCCAGTTGCTGTCGCTGCGTTTGCCGCGTTTTCTCCAAGGCCGCCTGGCGTGCGACGATTTGCTCTTCCGTCTCCCGCAGACCGCGCAGATCGGCGGCAATCGCCGCCATCCTGCGTGTCCGCTCGCGTTGTACGTAATGATGATATGTCAATGCACGATTGGCGCTGGTGATGCGATCCTGAGCCAGCAACAGCTTCAACGGCGCATTCGAACCAAGTGCATATGCCGCTCGCAACATCGTTGCCAATTGCGCCTTTTGTT
>JAITWM010000190.1 GCA_031285265.1 Lysobacteraceae bacterium | reverse complement strand
GTCGCTTTCCAGAATTCTTGCGTTCCGGCTTATCAGGCTCTGGCGCACCGCGTGGGCGATGCAGCGTATCAGCGTTATCTCGTGGCCTCGGATTATGGTAATGCGAACTCTTCCGGGCCAATAGACCGTTTCTGGCTCAACGGCACGCTGAAAATTTCGGCATACCAGCAAATCGATTTTCTGAAAAACCTAGTGCAGCGCACGCTGCCGTTCTCACCAGCCACATTCGATGTCATCGAAGACATCACGGTGACAGAGCGCACTGCCGACTATACGCTGCACGCAAAAACGGGCTGGGATGATTCCGCAAAGCCGGCAGTAGGCTGGCTGGTTGGATGGGTCGAGCGTGGGGACGACGACTACTTGTTCGTGTTGAATCTCGACTTGCTGCAACCGGAACATGCAAAAGCGCGTTTGGAGATCGTGCGGGCGGCACTACATCAGGCTGGCGTATTGCCGGATTAACGCGTGTCGGCCGTCATAGGTGGCGGCTTGATTTCCGTTAATCACGGCTTGAGTCCAATTAAGGTAGGTTAGAAGTTCGACTCATGAAAACAATAGACCGTGCGCCCACTTGTTTTTTCGCACGGTCATTCAAGAAAAATCACTTTGTGAGAAAGTGTATTTTCCGTAGGATCATGCAAGATAACTGGTAGACCAATCCGTTCATGACACCTACGACCAAGACAACCACACTTAAAAAGATTCCACCGGGAGTCTGGGTTCTCGGCTTCGTCAGTATGCTGATGGACATCTCCTCCGAGATGATTCACAGCTTGTTGCCGTTGTTTTTGGTTGGCACCCTGGGAGCCAGTGCATTCGCCGTGGGTATGATCGAAGGTCTGGCCGAGTCCACCGCACTGATCGTCAAAGTGTTCTCGGGTACGCTCAGTGATTATCTACGCAAGCGTAAAGGTCTGGCCGTGTTGGGTTATGCCCTCGGTGCGTTGACCAAGCCGCTATTCGCCATCGCATCCGCCACGGGTATCGTGTTGACTGCGCGCTTGCTGGATCGGGTCGGTAAAGGTATTCGCGGTGCGCCACGCGATGCTCTGGTCGCCGATCTTGTGCCGCCAGAGGTTCGGGGCGCCGCTTTCGGACTTCGCCAGTCCTTGGACACCGTCGGTGCATTTCTCGGACCACTGTTGGCGGTCGGCCTGATGCTGCTGTGGGCTAATGACTTTCGGGCGGTGTTCTGGGTGGCGGTGATCCCGGGCGTTCTGGCTGTCGCACTGCTGTTTTTCGGCGTGCGCGAGCCAGAGCCCTGCATCAAAGACAAACGTATGAACCCGATCCGCCGGGAAAATCTCCGTAGACTGAGCGGTGCGTACTGGTGGGTCGTCGGCATCGGCGCGGTCTTCGCGCTGGCTCGTTTCAGCGAAGCGTTCCTGGTATTGCGCGCTCAGCAGAGCGGCATTGCCATCGCACTCATCCCGTTGGTGATGGTGGCAATGAACGTCATTTACGCGGCGTCCGCCTACCCGTTCGGCAAGTTGTCCGACCGGATGTCCCGCAAGACGCTTTTGGCGCTGGGGCTGGTGATCCTCATCGCCGCCGACTTGGTCTTAGCAATGAGCAATCACTGGACCACGGTGCTGGCAGGCGTCGCCCTATGGGGCATTCATATGGGTATGACGCAAGGCTTGCTGGCGGCGATGGTGGCGGACACCGCTCCGGCCGATCTCCGTGGCACTGCTTTCGGGTTCTTCAATCTCGTGAGCGGTATCGCGATATTGATCGCCAGTGCGGTAGCCGGTCTGCTGTGGGATCAGATGGGCGCGTCTTTCACCTTCTACGCTGGCGCTGCGTTCTGCGCCGTCGCGCTTCTCGGGTTACTCCGAAAACTTTGAGCCGGAATGTACCAAGGCCATTTCCTCCGTGGGAGATGTCCCCTCAGCCTCGACTCGCACAAAGTACCTTGATAAAACCCCCGAGCTATCGGGAAGTAGTCGTGCTTCATCTCGAAGCGGCTTACGTCAACATACTCGACCAGCAGATCACGGTGTAAGCAGTTTCCAAGCATGGTTGCGTTTGGTGCGGCAGATTCAAGCATGGCAGTGTTCGAGCTCCGGCTCTTATGTTTCGACATGACTTTACATAACGCAAACAGGTGGATTTGAAAATCTGCCTGTGACCGGATCGTAACTTAATGGAAGCGAACATCCATTTCCCGCCACATTTCGATACCGAAATACTGAATTCCCACCGGAGAATATAGAACCCGTGATATTTTATCCGCCCCTCATTACGGAGCGGTTCCATGAAGCCGTTATTTGTTTGTATTTCAGCATTATCTCTTATGCTGAGCGTAAACACAGGACTCGCTGAATCCAGCCAGACCCATCGCCCCACGCACATGCAAGTACAAGTGCAGCCTTCGATGAATCGCCGCTACCATGACGATACCCATCGCCCCACGCACATGCAAGTACAAGTGCAGGTGCCCGGTTACTACCGGATGAAGCTTGCCGAACTGGAAGTCACTGCGTTGTACGACGGTTATACGATGATAGACCGCAATCTACTCAAAGGCGCCAGTGAAAAAGATATTCAATCATTATTGGCGCGCATGTTCATCTCCGACAAAAATGGCATACAGACGGCCGTCAATGCCTATCTGATCAATACCGGCAACCATTTGGTGTTGATCGATACCGGCACTGCCCAATGCTTCGGCCCAACGCTCGGCAATATCGTCGCCAATATAGAAGCCGCCGGCTACCGGCCCGAACAAATCGATACGGTGCTGTTGACGCATCTTCATCCCGACCATGCTTGCGGCCTGCTCAAATACGACGGCAGCATGGCATTTCCCAATGCCATGTTGAAAGTGGCCCAAGCCGAAGCCGAGTATTGGCTAAGCGAAGCGACGGCAACGCAAGCACCGGCAGAGGCTCAAGGGGTTTTCAAAATGGCGCGCGATGCAGTCGCTCCCTATATCGCGGCAAACCGTTACAGTACATACGGTAGCGAAGAAACTCTGCTGCCCGGCATGAAAACGATCGCCTCGCACGGCCATACTCCCGGACATGTCAGTTATTTGTTCGAATCACAAGAAGGAAGTCTCTTGGTATGGGGCGATATCGTGCACAACCATGCTGTGCAACTGCCGTATCCGGATGTCTCCATCGAATATGACAGCGATCAACCGCAAGCGATCGCCACGCGCAAACGGCTTCTGGCCGATGCGGCTGAAAGCAAACTCTGGATTGCGGGAGCGCATCTGCCCTTTCCTGGCTTGGGACACATCCACAAGGAAGCCGAGGGTTACCGCTGGGTACCGCTGGAATACGCTCCGGTAACCGACTGATAGCGTCACGGACCGATCGAATAGTATCGTTCATCTCGAACATGGCGTCCCCGCTCTTGCCGATGATTCAAGCAAGAGTGGGGCGCCTGTCTCCGATCCGATAAATATCGCCGAGTCGCTAAATCCCTATTTACCGATCAATGACCTCGTTGCGAGGATGCCGAAAGCGCCATTGCAGACAATATCGACAACGAAATCCTCCTATCCTCGCAGGTCCAATACGATGTGGACGATGATTGCGACATCGGTTGTCGGAACCCCTATCGGAACGGTTATTGATGCGAATCGATACGCAATAGCAGCCCATGATCAACGTCATCGATAAACCGGCAGTCAAAGCCGGCACCGCCCGCAAGAAACTTCGAATGGAATCGGCACTATATCGGCCGGACTAAGAAAGCTCGACTGCCAAAACGCCCCATCAGATCATCACTTGCAGACTTCGCCATAAAGATCGTGCTCGTCACTGCCCATGATGGTCACATCGGCAAAATCTCCCGGCTTCAATCCGGCTGCCAAACCGTTCTGAATCTGCACCGTACCATCGACCTCCGGAGCATCGGCCATCGAACGCGCGATCGCCAGTTCCCCATCGATGAAGTCCACCAAGCATCGCTGTACTGTGCCGACCTTGGATTCCAGGTTCTCCATTGACACATCCGCCTGGAACGACATCAGCCGTTCCAGACGTTCCCGTTTGATCTCCTCAGGCACGGGATCGGGCAAGTCATTGGCCGCCGCACCATCCACCGCCGAATAAGCGAACGCGCCCACGCGATCTAGCCTCGCTTCATCGAGAAAACGCAACAACTCCTCAAATTCCGCTTCACTTTCACCAGGAAAACCGACAATGAATGTCGAGCGGATCGCCAGTTCCGGACAGCAATCGCGCCACCGCCGAATCCGCTCCAACGTCTTTTCCACCGTTCCCGGACGTTTCATCAATTTGAGTATGCGCGGATTGGCGTGTTGGAACGGAATATCGAGATACGGCAGCACCCTGCCCTCCGCCATCAACGGAACGATCTCATCCACATGCGGATACGGATAAACGTAATGCAATCGCACCCATACGCCTAATTCCGACAGTGCTTCGCATAAAGCTTTCATACGCGTCGCGTAGAAACGATCGCGCCATTGACGCTCGGCATACCGCAGATCCACGCCATAAGCCGAAGTATCCTGTGCGATAACCAACAACTCCTTGACTCCGCCGGCAACCAAACGTTCGGCTTCATGTAACACTTCGTCGATCGGCCGCGATACCAGATCGCCGCGCAAAGCCGGAATGATGCAAAAGCTGCAACGATGATTGCAGCCTTCGGATATTTTCAGATAAGCATAGTGTTTCGGCGTGAGCTTGACTCCTACTCCGTCCCGACGCGAATCCGCATGCCCATGCGGCAACAGATCGAAAAAAGGATCACGCCTAGGAGGAGACACGGCATGTATCGCTTCCATGACACTGCGATAATCCTGCGGTCCGGTGATTGCAAGGACCTCCGGATGAACCTGGCGAATCTGCTCGGGGCGCTTGCCCAGGCAGCCGGTGACGATAACCTTGCCATTGGCAGCCATGGCCTCGCCGATGACTTGCAGGGATTCGGCCGTGGCGGAATCTATGAAGCCGCAGGTATTGACGACAACGACATCGGCGTTTTCATAGTCCGCCGCAAAGTCATACCCTTCGGCCCGCAATTGCGTCAGGATGCGTTCGGAATCGACCAAAGCTTTCGGACAGCCGAGAGATACTATGCCTATGCAAGGGTTTCGGGACATTGGGAGTGAGGTATGGCATCAAAGCCGAGAGTTTACAGTGATTCGCGGTTCAGCGACCCTGAACAGACACGCGGCACCACCCGTGCTCTGAAAGCCGATCGTCGGACTGGCCAATAAATGGGAAGAGACGGACGCAAACATGTTGCGCGTATCGAGATGCTGCATAAGTCGCTTCAAGGACGAGAGAGCGCATCTAACAATCGACACATCCCATAACGCCTTATTGTCCGGCGCCAAACGTCTTCACTACATGCTCGACGAAGCTGCGCAATTTGAGCGATCGGTAGCGTTCTTGCGCATACAGCAGATGCACCGGACGAGTCGGCAAGGTGTAATCAGTCAGCAGCGACTTCAGCAGTCCTTGCTCAAGGTCCTGCGCAATCAGTGCATCAGGCAACATGGCAATACCTAGGCCCCCGAGTGCGGCGCGACGCAGTCCCTGAGCGTGATTCAGGCTGATCCGGCTGTCGATTGGTATGACCAGTTCGCCTTCCGGACCGGTCATGCGCCACTGCTTTTCCGTCCAGCGCCATTCGGTACCCGCAGGGTAAGCGAAAGACAGGCAATCATGCGTACACAAATCAGCAGGGGTGACCGGTGATCCTTTGCGCGTCAGATAGGCGGGTGATGCGCACAGACGCAGGCCGTAGTCACGCAAGGGCCGAGCAACCAACTGAGAGGTGTCAAGCGAACCGAGCCGGATCGCAGCGTCGAAACCTTCTTCGGCCAGGTCGACGATGCGATCGGTCAACAACAGATCGAGCTTGATGTGCGGATAGCTGGCCAGATATCCGGCCAGACTGGGCACCAGACATTCCGCGCCAAACGTCGGCGGCGCGGTAATGCGCAAGGTGCCGCGCGGCGAGGCTTGCGCGTCCTGGGCCAGTTTTTCCGCCTCATCCACCATCCCCAGGATATCCAGGCAGCGCTGGTAATACGTGGCGCCGAATTCGGTAAGACTCTGCCGCCGGGTACTGCGCCGGAGAAGGCTCGTGCCCAGACGCTGCTCCAGCGCACGCAAGTGGTTGCTGACCATGGTGGTCGATATGCCGCATTGCATGCCGGCCGCCGTCATACTGCCGCCCCTGACGGTAGCAACGAAGACTTGCATAGATTGGAAAAGGTCCATTTTCAACTCAGACTTTATTCAACTTCAATAAAATGAATATTTATCTACATTATATTGATAAATAGACTACAAGTCATTCCTCTTTCTGAGTGGTCCGCCATGACCTATCCCACCTATTTTGATCCGACCGTGCCGTCTCATGCGGCCCAGGCCGCAGTGCGGCCTGCCTCCTTGATGCGGACCTATTCGCCCACCACGGTCGAGTTCGTGTGTGGACTTGGTACGAGGCTGTGGGACAGTCAAGGCCACGAATACCTGGATGCGATAGCCGGAGTCGGCGTGACGGCCCTGGGACACTCGCATCCGGCCGTGGTCGAAACGATCAGGCAACAGGCCGGGCAAGTGCTGCACGTCTCCAACCTCTACAGTAATTCATGGCAAACCCGGCTGGCCGAGCGCCTGACCGGGCTATCCGGGATGGACCGGGCGTTCTTCGGTAACTCCGGTGCGGAGGCCAACGAGGCGGCGTTGAAGCTGGCGCGTCTGCACGCCCGGCGCAAAGGTGTCGAACAGCCCTTGATAGTAGTGATGGAAAACGCCTTCCATGGCCGTACCCTGGCGACCCTGTCGGCCAGTGACGCTCCGAGCGTATCAGCCGGGTGCGCATCACTATTGTCGGACTATCTCAAACTGCCTTTCGGCGACCTGGCCGCATTGGAAGCGGCAACACGGCTCTATGGCGAGCGTATCGTGGCCTTGCTGGTCGAACCCATACAGGGCGAAGGCGGCGTCCACGTTGCACCGACCGGATACCTCAAGGCACTACGCTCACATTGCAGCCGCCACGGCTGGTTGCTGATGCTCGACGAAATCCAGACGGGTCTCGGGCGGACCGGACAATGGTTCGCATTCCAGCACGAAGGTATCCGGCCCGATGTCCTTACTCTGGCCAAGGGTCTCGGCAATGGCTTGCCAATCGGTGCTTGCCTGGCAATGGGGGACGCCGCAGAGCTGTTCACACCGGGTAGTCACGGCAGCACTTTTGGCGGAAATCCTCTCGTCTGCCGTGTGGCATGCACCGTACTGGACCTCATCGAGCAGGAAGGCTTGGTGACCAACGCTGCCCGCTGCGGACAGACGCTGTTATCCGGCCTAAAACAGGCTCTGACGGATCGTTCCGGTGTACGCGAGATACGCGGACGGGGATTGATGATCGGCATCGAGCTCGACAGGCCATGCAAGCCACTGGTACTGGCTGCCCTGCATGAGCATCGCCTGCTGATCAACGTCACGCGTGATTACACGATCCGTCTGCTACCGCCGTTGACACTCCATGCCGATGAGACGCAGACCATCATTCATGTGCTAAGCGCGCTGATCGATTGACTCAGGAAACGCCGCCGATGACAAAGCCACTTCAATTAAAAAATCTCGTCCGTCAAGGAAACAGAATAATCAACAACGTCCCATCTTGCCGAATGGCTTCACTCACATATGCGGTCACCACAAAGCCATATTAGAGGAATCCCGGACGACATCGCGATGCCCAAAATACGAAAGGTACCGAGCAAGTACGTTTCAACGACAACGTCTTTTTCTCTGATCGGATAGTCATTTACAGACTACGAGGGCGCACACCTAAGCCGCGGCATCGTCCGTCAAGCATCGGATGCTTGGCGCACTCTTTCTATCAAAACCCGTGTTACCGGATCACTGACAGGGGCATTGGCATCCTGTAGCGCAGGCAATAGTTTATTGGCAACCTGCTTACCCAACTCCACGCCGAACTGATCAAACGCATTGATTCCCCAGACTACCGACTGCGCATAGACACTGTGCTCATACATCGCCAGCAAAGCGCCTAATGCATGAGGAGTCAGCGCATCCAGCAGAATCATGGTGTTCGGACGTCCGCCGGGATAAAATCGATGCGGATCGCTACTGTACTGACCGTTGGCTAATGCTTCGGATTGCGCCAATAGGTTCGCCAGTAAAGCATGATGATTGCCGGCATACGAATCCTCGTTGCGAATCACGCCGATGAAATCGGCCGGCACTTCTCCGCTGCCCTGATGCAGCGCTTGGAAAAAACTGTGCTGCGCGTCCGTACCCACGCCGCCCCACCAGATGGGAACGGTATCGACTTCCATGGGAGAACCGTCCGTCTTCACCCTCTTGCCGAGACTTTCCATCACCAATTGCTGCAAATACGCCGGCAGAAGCGCCAAGCGCTGATCGTATGGAAGTACCGCATACGACGGCAGCGCGAGAACGTTGCGGTTCCATACTGCCGTCAATGCATGCAGAACGGCCAGATTCTCGGCCAATGGCGCATTCAGTACGTGGGCATCCATCTCGGCCGCACCCGCCAGCAATTGCTCGAAACGATCATGACCGATCGCCAGCGCGATCGGAAACCCGACCGCCGACCACAGCGAATAACGGCCGCCCACCCAATCCCACATCGGCAGCACATGTTCCGCATCGATACCGAAAGTGGCGGCAGCCTTATCCGGATTGGCGCTGACCGCATATATCCGATCGCTTCCGCCGAGCCAATCCCGCACGATCGCGCCATTGAGCAATGTTTCCTGCGTGCCGAATGTCTTGGAAATGAAAACCGCCGCCGTATATGC
>JAITWM010000170.1 GCA_031285265.1 Lysobacteraceae bacterium | reverse complement strand
CCTGAATGTGCTCTTGCGACAATGCCGCCAACGCTACCGGAAGCGTGTAATGCTCCTGGTCGGTCAAGATGATCAACGGCCACATGAAATCGTTCCAAGCCGCCATGAAAGTGAAAATCGCCAACGTCACCAATATCGGTTTGAGCATCGGCAAGACGATTTGAAAAAAGATCCTAATCTCTCCGGCGCCGTCTATCCGGGCCGCCTCCAGCAATTCGTCCGGAATCGAGCGCGCATACTGACGTACCAGAAAAATACCGAAAACAGTCGCCATCCCCGGAATGATGACGCCGCCAAAACTGTTGACCAGCCCAAGCTGCTTCATCATCAGGAACAACGGCAACATCGTGACCTGCCCCGGGATCACCAGCGCCGCCAGCAGAGTCCGAAAAATCCGTTCGCGTCCTTTGAACTTGAGCTTCGAGAACGCATAGCCGGCCATGGCATTGAACAGAAGCGACAGCAATGTGATCGTTGTCGATATCAGCAGGCTATTTGCGAAATGCCTGCCCATGCCACCTTTCTCGAACAGTTCGCGATAATTGGACAGCGTGAAATCGGCAGGCAACAAAGGCGGGGGGAACTGGCTAGCCTGCCCCTCCCGCATCACCGATACCGACACCATCCATAACAGCGGCGCCAAACTGATCAGCGCCAGCACGATCAAGCCACCATTGATCGCGATGACGCTGAAACGGGAAATTCCGACCTCACGGCTCACGTCAGCCCCCTGCGACGACCGAAGCGAGTCAACAGCGTAGTGACTACTAAAATGATCAGGAACAGTAAAAACGCGACCGCCGATGCGCGTCCGAGGTTCCACCATTTGAAGCCTTCTTCATACATGAAGTACAGAACGCTGACTGTACTCTGCAACGGACCGCCGCGGGTCATCACGTATGGCTCGGCAAACAACTGGAAATACCCGGAAATCGTAATGACGCCAACGACCAGTAATACCGGCGCCAGCATCGGCAATGTAATGTGCCGGAACTGCTGCCACTTCGACGCACCATCGATACGTGCGGCTTCGTAAAGCTCCTGAGGGATTCCCTGCAATCCAGCCAGGAATATCACCATGTTGTAGCCGAAATTCTTCCATACCGCGAACAGGATGATAGTGGGCATCGCCCATCGTGGATCGCCCAGCCAATCCACCGGGGATATGCCGATATGCCCCAATACCCAGTTCACCAGACCATAGCGGGTATGGAACAAATAACGCCAAATCACCGCTACCGCCACCAATGTGGTCACGACGGGCGCGAACAATGCCGTTCGGAAAAAGGCCTTCAGGCGCGCGACCGGCGCATTGAGCATGACCGCAGCAGCCAGTGACAACCCGATTGAAAGCGGCACACCTGCCACGACGAAATAGGCGGTATTGCCCAATGCCTTCCAGAAAATCGGTGTATGCAGCAATTCCCAGTAATTATGTAACGCCACAAACCGAAGGTTGCGGAAATCCGCCAGCGCGTACAAATCGAAATCCGTCAGACTCAATACCAATGCGGCAAGCACCGGTATTCCAAAAAAGACCGCGATGACGAAAACTGCCGGCCCGGCAAAAATCCAGCCTGCCAGTGAATGCTTCATGGACCCGCTTCCACAGGCGCCATCTGCCGGGCAAGAACCCAGCGCCGCTTTTCCAGAATGGCATCCACCTTCCTGTTCAACTCTCGCGTCGCGGCATCCTGATCCTCTCCGGCACGGACCACTCGCTCGCTCATCAGCCGCATTTCCTGCGCGATACGCTCCCATTCCAGCACCTTCGGCGTCGCTTTCACACGCTCCAATTGCTCACGAAACGCACGCGCATGCGGATCGCCGGCAAGGATCGGATCGTCCCAACTACTGCGGCGCGGCGGAAGATTGCCGGTCATCGCATAGAACCGGCGCTGGATATCCGGACGCGAAAGAAATTCAATCAATTTCCAGGCCTCTTGCTTATGCTGCGAAGAACGAAACAGCACCAGACTAGCGCCACCGGCAATGCCCGCGCCTGGTCCGGACGGCCCCGGCAACGGTGCTGTCATCCATTTATCCTGTAGTTGCGCCGGAAGCCGCCGTTTGAACTCGCCGATATTCCAAGGACCGGAAATATAGAATACGAAATACCCCCTGCCAAATTCATCCCAGACGTTCGATATTTGCGTCTCGGATACCGCGGGTGCCCATCCCTGTTCGAACAATGAACTATAAAAGGCCAATGCACGCTTGAAGCCGGCACTTTCGAAGTTACCGTAACGGTCATGATCACGCAGAAGCGGATCGCCCTGCTGCAGCGCAAAAGACAACAGTTGCTCGAACTCGTTGACCGGTATCAAAACCGCGTAATGATCCTTGCCCGCCTTCTGTTTGATCGCCGCCATCATCCGCTCCCACTCTTCCCAAGTCAGTGGTGGCTGTTCGAATCCGGCGGCCGCGAGCAAATCGCGCCGATAGAAGAGCAGACGGGTATCCACATACCATGGGATTCCCTGCAATTGGCCGTCCACGACATTGGTATCCCATATGCCTTGGAAATAATCCTGCCATTCAATCACCGAAGAAGCATCGAGATACGATGACAATGGCTCCAGGGCGCCTAACGTAGAAAATTCGGGAATCCAGGTATTTCCCAGCGGACAAACGTCAGGAAGTTTACCGGCAGCGAATGCAGTCAACAGTTTTTCGTGCGCCGAAGTCCAAGGTATTTGCTGAATCTCGACGCGTATGCCCGGATTCTCGTGCTCGAAATCTGAAATCAAGCGCGCCGCCGCTTCTGCCTCCCCCCCCATTGCCCAGAACCGAACGACTCGCTGTTCCTCGCCCTTCATGCAACCGGTCAGGCATACGATGATCAGCAGCAACAGGGTCCGGATGCGCATGACTTATCACGGTGGGGTAGGTTGTTGCGATTGAGAAGCGGCTCTTTGCTGTTGCGCTCCAGCAGCGGCGGCACGCGACTCCGCCATTCCCAGCGACCGGGCCATTGCTGCCTGAGGATCAGCCCTCGATGCATTGGAACCCTCGCTTCTATCCTCCGGAGGCATCAACCAGCCGCCCCGGAATCCCGCCCGCTCCAATCCTTTCCGTATATACGGATTTCTTTTCATCACGTTCCAGACGAATTCGCTCCGGTAGTTGGTAATCATCGTCAGAATCGGGCCTTGATCGATCCCTATGTAATCGCTCGCCACCCAGCCCCTCCCTGGTACGAGACGTCCCGTCTTCAACGGAATATCGTAATCGAAGCTCGGATTGAAAGAATCCAGAAATCCATAACTGGAATAGAGATAATCCCCATAGCGCTCATACATTTCCAATGTCGTTGGAATAACGATTTCAGGCGCAAACACGATCGATGAAACGGCCGCAGTGGGCGCGATGGTTCCATCATCGAAATGCTCGCGCAACCCCGCCCCACGCGAAGAGTAATGGCGAAACTTTCGCTCCTCATTGAGAAATAGCTGCGTTGTCTGCTGGGGACCATCGCATGCCGTCAATCCCCAGACATTCTCGCCATAATCTTTCCACTGCATCGGATTGGCTATCGCATACTCACGCTGTGCCAACACCGCACTGCGGCTGTTCAAGAAATAATCTATCCCATGTTCACGCATATATTCATCCTGAATATCGCGAAAGTCTATCCATATGTGGCTGTATTGATGGCCGAACAAAGGACCAAAAGCGAGGTACTCCTGTCCATAGAAAACCCCCCAGTCATTGATATAGGTGCGTGTCCAAACGGTCCAGGCATCGGGACTGACCGGATACGTCGGCGATCCGAGCGCCAGGATATACAGCATCATGGCTTCGTTGTAGCCCATCCAATCATGTTCGATGAAACCGCTTTCAGGAAACCATCCCATCGATATCAGCGGCCCTCGCCGCTGCAGCCAAGTCCATTCCACCCGACGATACAGCGTATCCGCGATCCGGCGAATCTCCCTCTCGCGCGGATCGTCTCCGTCATAATAGGACTGCGCAAACAACACCCCCATCATCAATATCGCTGTATCGACACTCGACAGCTCCACCCAACTATCGTAACGAGAGCCATCCTGCATATCGAGGAAGTGATAATAAAACCCGTGATAGCCGCCCTTGCCGGTACGTTGCGGTCCTTGCGGAAGATCGCGCAGGAATTTCAACGTCGTCAGCGTACGCTCCACCGCTTGCGTGCGACTGACCCAGCCGTTTTCAATACCTATCGGATAAGCGGTCAACGCAAAGCCTATCGAGGCAATACTTGCGAACGGACGCGACGGATAACGATCAGGCGTCATGCCGTTGCGTTCATTGGTAGTGTCCCAAAAAAATTGGAAAGTGCGCTTTTGAATATCTTGAAACAGCGGCGGAAGGTCCAGCGACACAGGTTTCTCAGGTAGCACCGGCTCTATCAGGATCACCGGGGGTTTGGAACGGCTTACCGGCTCCGGCTCCTGCTTCCCGCAAGCAGTCAGAACCAGCGCCAGTAAAACCAGCAGCAACCAACTCCAACTACAGACATGCAACGGTTTCATTCACATTGAATTCCATTCATGAGCTGTTCTTATGATTTCAATCACAAGCTCCGGTAAAAGCATCGCTAACATGAACACCCCGTGTCTGTTTCGTCTTTTCCCTGAAATCTATCAAAGTTAAAAAGTATTGGACCAACATCCAGAGAATATCGGAAACATCGATCCGCCACTTCATCGAACGCAGTCTGCCTGGTTTCGCTCCATCTCCGTTTCATACCTTTTGGGCCAAACGACCATTGATCGACGATTACGCCTATCCGGCTTCCCCCCGAGAATGAATGCAACTTCGATTTCATACGGATCGTACCCTGATTTTCCAACGCTTTACACTGACGCTTTACACTGATCCCATGCCGCATCATTCGTTCATACGCTTCCCATTCACGTCCTAAACCCGACAGAATGATGAACGACGACTATTTCCCGCATTCACCAGGAGGAAATGCGGCAATGCTCAACGCATGAATGTCTGTACCCATCATCGGAGTCAATGCAGCGTACACCGCGCGATGCCGGGCCAGTAGCGAAACCCCGTCAAACCGCGCGCTGACAATATCGACGTGATAGTGTCCTCCGCTATTGCGCGCGCCCTCATGCCCGTGGTGCTTACAGCTATTGTCCTCGATACTCAGACTATCGGGAACAAACGTTTCCTCCAGCACCGCTCTGATGCGTTCGATTCGATTCATGGCAAGATTCTCTTGATATGGCCGTATCGTATTCCTTGCACAGGCACATGTCCTGTCCTCACATAGCGACCATACAGGCTTCTTCATGGACACCAAACCGGCGGCCGGGTTCAACGGAACCGGCAATAACGATATGTGTTGATATCTTCGGCATCGACCGGCGAAACTCCTCATTTATGCCGCCAGCCGCAGGCAGTCATCCCTAGCCTGCCACACGAACCGCCAATCAATATCCCGTACGGCACCACCACCGTCTTCGTATGCCACACGGATATGTTCAATCCTCGACTCTTGGTCTATCAGACTCAAGTATGTACAAGCCGGCATCGTCCGCAATGCTTTCATACCACGATAAGTCCTAGCTTTTTTCGGAACGTCACCGGGATACGGCTACTGCCGGAACAGGTAACAACACCGATGGACTAGACAGTATCGTTTTCAACGCTTACTCTTTAGCGCAATTCTGGTCGGAAACGGTGGTTGTTGGGGCATTGGAAGCCGGCTTCTGCCTATATGTACGATTCGCTGAAACCTTCTCCGCCAAACACTGCCTGAATACGCTGTCAACCGCCATATGGACCGGTAGCGTGTACTTTGTCGGACAAATCTCCTGCATCCGTGTTCTGTGCTCGATCTGCGAGCGGACTGTGGATGGAGTCTGTATGTAACACGTCGTCGTAATGCTCCATATGCCGCATGGCTCGAATTACATGAGTCCCGAATCCGCGCAAGAAGCGAATACACAACTTCATCCATCACCGCCCCAGCAACAGGAAATGCCGCTGGCGGTCGTGCATGGACAACCCGTGCTGCAGATTCCACAGGATCTATACATCCCTCCGGATGCGCTCGAAGTGATCCTCGACGCATTCGAAGGCCCATTGGACTTATTGCTTTACCTGATTCGCCGGCAGAACCTGGACATCCTCGATATCCCCGTCGCTGAAATTACCCGGCAATACATCGGTTACATCGAGGTCATGCAGGAACTGCGTTTCGAGCTGGCCGCGGAGTACCTGGTCATGGCCGCGATTCTCGCCGAGATAAAGTCACGGATGCTGTTGCCGCGCCCGGTATCGGAAGAGGGGGACGAGTCCGACCCTCGCGCGGAACTGGTACGTCGTCTGCAAGAATACGAAAGATTCAAGCAAGCCGCCGAAGACCTGGATATGCTGCCACGCCAGGATCGCGACACGACGCAGGCTCATGCCTTCGTCCCTGATCGGGCCACCGTGCGCCTCCCGCCTCCGGTAGAACTGCGGGAGATGCTGTTGGCACTGTACGATATTCTGAAGCGTGCGGAACTCTTCAGTCAGCATGCGATCCGGCGCGACGCATTGAGTGTTCGTCAACGCATGGGAGAAGTGCTCGCTCGTCTGGAAGATGGCCGGTTCCATCGATTCGAGTCTTTGTTCATGGTCGAAGAAGGCAAACTCGGGGTATTGGTGACGTTCCTGTCCTTGCTCGAACTTGCCAAGGAACAACTGCTGGATATCGTGCAGGAAGCTCCATTGGCCACCATTTATGTGAAATCCCTGGCACTTGGGAACACCAATGAACCGCTACAGTTCTCGAGTGAATTTGATGATAACGACTCCTATGAAAACCAATGAACTCCAGTGATGTCATCGCCTGCATCCGGCACGGCGCGATGTCCCCACTTCCCCCGGCGGCGGAATGGAGTGCCTGGAGATTATCGATTTCTTGTTCGTCCGTTCGGCTACATCAGTAGAAAACCGCATTCCAATTCGCTAAATGCCATATATTCTGCTCTCATAATAATGGATCAATTATTTATCAATCGTATCGTCGAAGCGGCGTTATTGGCTGCAAACCAGCCATTATCGCTACCGCAGCTGTATGGACTTTTTCCTGAAGAACAACCGGCACCCAATGACAGTATCGAAATGGCCATAGCGCGGCTGCAGCAGGATTGCGCCGAACGCGGCATAGAATTGGTGGAGATCGCATCGGGTTTTCGCTACCAAATACGGACGGAAGTGCATCCTTGGATCTCGCGTCTATGGACCGAGCGCCAAACCAAGTACACTCGCGCCACATTGGAAACCTTGGCCCTGATCGCCTATCGCCAACCGATAACCCGAGGCGAAATCGAGCAAGTACGCGGGGTGGCCGTCAGCAGTAACATCATCAAAGCACTGGAGGAACGCGAATGGATTCGCGTGATTGGCCATCGCGACGTCCCCGGAAAACCTGCTTTATATGGAACCACGAAGACGTTTCTTGATTATTTCGGCCTCAAGCGCCTTGATGAACTGCCCCCACTATCCGAATTGAAGGACATCGACGAACTGGAGCCGGAACTGCCACTTGGGATAGACAAGCCCGTACCGGTCAGTGGAATCCCGGTTTCCCTTACGGATACGCAAAACGGCACGGACAGCGACAATCTAGAAGAAGCCCAGGAAACGGAAAGTTCTCCCATTCAGGGCGAAGCAGGTGCTGCTGCTTCACAACACCATCAAACGGAAGAAGAACACAGCGACCCTCAGGAACAGAATCCTTCTGATGGGATCACCGGGAAAATCGATTTGAATGCTGCCAGCGCCAGCACCATCACTGAATTTATCGATACAACGATCACCGCCAGGACCACCGATACAGCCGACGAAGAAACACCTGCTGAATCGAAAATCCCTGGGCAGAGCCACTCTCATGAATGAAACCAATTCACCCAAACCTCCGTTGAATAAACTTACCCTCAAACGCGATCCCGAAAGCGCCGCCCCCAAGCAAGAAGAGCGGCTGCAGAAAGTACTGGCGCAAGCCGGGCTGGGGTCACGGCGCTCACTGGAGCAACGCATTGCCGAAGGGCTGGTAAAAGTCAACGGTGAAACCGCTCAACTCGGGCAAAGCATCAAAAGTGGCGACCGCGTCGAATTAGACGGCAAGGTATTCGTCGCTTCCGCCCTGACCGAACCGTCGCGGATACTGATATACAACAAGCCGGAAGGCGAAATCACTTCGCGCGACGATCCGGAAGGCCGCCCAACGGTATTCGATGCATTGCCGCAACTCAAAGGCGCGCGCTGGATATCCATCGGCAGACTCGACATCAACACCAGCGGATTATTGTTGTTGACCACTGATGGCGAGCTGGCCAATACGATGATGCATCCTTCCCGCGAAATCGAACGCGAATATGTCTGCCGCGTCCGTGCACCGGAAGGGCGCGATAACGTGCCCGACAATATCGTCGACCGGCTGGCGCGCGGCGTGGCATTGGACGATGGTCCGGCCAAATTCGATCAGATCGAGCGCATCGGCGGCACCGACTCCCACGACTGGTTCCGAGTATCGATAAAGGAAGGCCGTAATCGGGAAGTTCGGCGTTTATGGGAGTCACAAGGCTGCCAAGTCAGTCGCCTGAAACGCATCCGTTACGGAAATACCGTTTTGCCCCGGGAATTACTGCGCGGGCAATCCCAGGAACTTTCGCCGGCACAGGTCGATGCTATCCGTCGCGACCTTGCATTGGAGGAAGGCCCGCCGTCGGCATTGACACTGCAACCCGTGATCGGACAACGGCGAGCGGCCAAAGCCACTGTGCATGTTTCCCGCGACCAAGGCCGTAACGCCTATGTCAACGGTACCGCCACTGCCGATGAAGGACGAGAGTTGCGGCGATTCGACAATCTGCGCGAAGACCGCGGACGAGGACGCGGCAAGCGCAAACCACCCGGCGGCTTGACCATATCCGGCGAAGCTGCCGCCAAGCAATTGCATAAGCCACTGAAACAGCGCAAACACAAGGGCCCCAAGCCACTACCGGAAGGTAATCCGGCCGCATTCCGTACCTGGTATGTACCGGAGGGTGTTGCCACCGGCCCCGCCGGACACCGCAATGCCGGTCCCGGGAAAAAGACCCAGGGAAAACCCCCACGCAAACCCCAGCCTTATGGACACCCCGACAATGCGATGAGTTTTCCTTCTGATCACGGGTCCCCAAGCCGACAAAGCGACCGCCCCAAATCGCGTAACCCCAAAAATCGCTCGGGCAATCGCGGACCGCACGGCCGCGGACATCGCTGACCTTAGGCGGACGCTTCTTTAATGGAGAAAACGATGCAAAGAATTGTCATTGTACTTTTGATGATCGGCGCAGCACTGACCACGAGCTGCAAGAAAATCGCCGAAGAGCGCGCCGCCGCCAACAACCCGTTTCCAGAAAGCTCGCCACTGCATACGCCTTTCGACCACTTCTTGCGCAGAATGGCCACTGATCCCAGGTTCGACGAATTTCGCAAACAGATAGGCACTGACGGGGAGGCCACGGCAGCCGGTATCCAGCTCACTGGGTACGGTTACCGCCGGCTGGATCCTGCACGCCTGGAAACACGCGCCGTACTGATGAACGCGATGCTCACGAACATGGACGAAGCGTCATGCGCCCATGTCACGCGCGCCACTCCAAACGATCATCAGAACAATTCCAGGATAGTTTTTCAGGCATTGGAAAAATTACCGCCGGAACAGATCGACGAATGGTTCAATCTGTCATTCGAAGCAGCCATAGCGCAATTGACTCAACAACCTGAGATAAATCTAAGCCAAGAGCAGATCGACGATACGATCGCCGTATGGTTGCAATCCTTGCCGGAAGACCAGATCAACCGGGTGCAAACCATTTTGAATGACCTGGCCTCTGCCGATGATGCCGATATCTGTTGGGTAGCGCGTACGATGTACGCCAGCACGCTGAAACTCGACGAGCCTCAACGCCGCACGATGAGCCAGATACTGGTGCTTGAATGACCGCCGACTCCACTTGCTCGATTCAAGCTCGACCGGAAAAGCGGGACATCACCCGCTTCCCTATTTTGGAAACCGCTACTCCCAATTGAACCGATCCGCATCAAGCATCGCGGGAAATCGCCTCCGATGCGTGGCCAGCTTAGCTGCAGAGACGATCGTCGTCACCACCTGCTCACAATCGCCCGCGTGCATCTGTGTCGCCCCCATCGGATCGACCACCAGACTGTCTCCGGAATAATGGAGATCGTTGCCATCGATGCCGACCCGATTGACCCCCACGACATAGCATAAATTCTCCATGGCGCGGGCATGCAACAAGGTTTTCCATGCATGTGCACGTGCCGACGGCCAATTGGCAACGAAGATCTGCAGATCGAAATCCAACTCCCCGGCCCGTTCGACATCGTATCGATTACGGCAAAACACCGGAAAACGCAGGTCATAACAAACTTGCGGATTGATCCGCCACCCTTGCCATTCCACGGTTAACCGGTCGCGTCCCGCCGCATAACGTTTGTGTTCGCCGGCATAACGAAACAAATGCCGCTTGTCGTACACTCGCATCCCGCCATCCGGTTGAGCCCATAACAGCCGATTGAAAACATCGTCGCCGACACGTAATTGCACACTGCCGGTCACGACCGCGCCGAGCACCCTGGCTTGTTCCAGAATCCACGCCACCGTCGCCCCTTCCATCGTTTCCACTTTTTCCGGAACATCACTGGAAAAGCCGCTGGTGAATGTCTCCGGGAGAACCACCAAATCCGTGACGCCGATCAATGGTCTGATCCGTTCCGAATAATAATCCCGGTTACCCTCAGGATCGCGCCAGCGTGTATTGCCCTGTACCAACGAAATACGTAGATCGTTCATCGATGATCCTTGTCGTTACCAATGATCTAGAGTGCTCTCAAACGTTCGATCGCACTATCCAGCGTGCTCTGATTCTTGGCGAAACACAGGCGAATCAGACATTGTCCGGGAGGAGAGGATCGATAAAACGACGATAATGGAATCGCGGCAACGCCTTTCTCCACCGTCATCCACTTCACGAACTCATCGTCCGGAAGATCGCTGACTTGCGAATAATCCACCAACTGGAAATATCCCCCCGCCACCGGCAACGGTCTTAATTTCGTCGTTGACAACGATCTGCGGAAATAATCGCGCTTTTCCTGATAGAAGCGTCCGAGCGTCAGATAATGCTCCGGCTCGTCGCGCAGCATCGCGGCAAACGCATACTGCGCGGGGGAGAAGCTGGCAAACGTATTGTACTGATGCACTTTACGGAATTCCGCCGTCAACGCCGGCGCGGCGACAGCATAGCCGAGCTTCCATCCCGTGCAATGATAGGTCTTTCCAAAACTGGAAATCACGAATGCGCGGCGCGCCAACTCCGGATGGCGCAATACGGATTCATGCTGACGGCCATCGTAAACGATATGCTCGTATACTTCGTCCGAAATCAACAGAATCCTGGTTCCGCGCAGGATATCCGTCAACTCCAGCAAATCCTCTTGCCCTAGCACCGCTCCGGTGGGATTGTGCGGACTGTTGATCAACAATGCCCGGGTTTTAGAGGTAATGGCGGCTCGCACCTTATCCCAATCCACAGCAAACGTATCTGTATCCAGCGGTACATGTACCGCTTGCGCTCCTGCCAATTCGATCGCGGGATCGTAGCTGTCATAAGCCGGATCGAGCACGATCACCTCTTCGCCCGGATGCACGACGGCATGGATGGCGTTGAACAATGCTTCGGTCGCGCCACTAACGACGGTCACTTCGGCATCCGGGTCCACCCGAACGCAGTGACAATGGTTTATCTTTTCCGCAATGGCCTGCCGTAGCGACGCCACGCCGATCATCGGCGGATATTGATTATGGCCGGCGCGCACCGCTTGATTCAGTTCGTCGACCAGTCGCACAGGCACATCGAAATCAGGAAAGCCCTGTCCTAAATTGATCGCACCGTGTTCGGCCGCCAATTGCGACATCAACGTAAAGATGGTCGTGCCCACGTTGGGCAACTTGGTATCGAACGACATCCACTCCGTCCCCAGTCTAGGAAATGGCAAAAGTGTACGCAATTGCAACGAAGCGGTGATCATGAACGGTAATCTTCCCATTCCCACGCATAAGTTACTGGTTACCTACCTGAAAGCCGGATATAGGGTATGCCTACCTGCGGGGGACGATGTCCTGTTGCACATCGGGCAACCGGCACCACAGTTGGAAGTACATAGACCGGCAGCCCGTTATACATTGATCACCGCATTCAACCCCGGATCGATACCTCGCCCGATGGAAGAGAACCTACTGGCCGATCGCGCGCTTCACGCCCGTCTTATATCTCTGAATATCCCGATCATAGCGGCACTGTCTCATGCCCCGGATGGTACCTGGTCCGAACCGGGCTGGTTAGCCGCAGAACTGGAAACGGCCGCGGCCGACACACTGGCGATGGATTTCGGACAGACCGGAATTCTTCACTGGCATGCGGGAGAACGCGTCAGATTGAGAATGTATCGATTACCCGATACTACGACAGACACCGCGCAATGCGTGGATTGGATTCGACCATACGACGTACGCTGCTGACCCACTCATTTTATTTCAACGGCCGAACGGTCTGCGAATACAATACCCGCTCCGCTCCTGCCTATTCCATGGCGACACAACGCATTGATGACAGATACCCCATCCACCACCGTTCCTTTGCTTTCCGCTCGTAATCTGGTTTTCACCCGCAATGAAATACCGGTGTTCGGCCCTTTGGATTTTGCCGTCGATATTGGAGAAGCGTTGCTCGTACAAGGTGATAACGGTGTCGGCAAAACGACATTGCTACGTGTTCTGGCTGGCTTGTTGCAAGCCGATACCGGCCAGATCCAGATTGAAGGGGCACCCGTTACTCCGGGACTACGTGCGAATGCGATTGCCTATCTGGGCCATCTCCCTGGCTTGAAAGCCGATCTCAGCGTCGCGGAAAACCTCGCGTTCCTTTGCCGACTGCACGGCCAGCGATCTTCTCAGAATCCAAACGATGCGCTGCATATCGTAGGCCTTACCGGCTACGAGGACACCCCGGCACGACAGTTGTCCGCCGGCCAGAAAAAGCGGTTGAGCCTCGCCAGGATGTGGCTGTCTCCGGCACCGTTATGGCTGATGGATGAACCTTATGCCAATCTGGATCTCGATGGCATCAACCTCGTCAATCGAATGATCTCCGCCCACTTGCGCGCTCAGGGCGCGGCGCTGGTCACCACCCATGGCGCCTACGCCGCGCCCCCCGTACGAACCCGGATGTTGCAGTTGGAGAGACGTTCGTGAGCACACCTTCCATTTGGCAAGCGGGTCTGGCGCTGGCGCTTCGAGATTTACGCCTGGTTTGGCGCCGCCGCGGCGACAGTCTGCAACCGGCATTGTTCGCGCTGCTGATCATCGCGTTATTCGCGCTAGCGCTCGGCGGTGAGTCCAAGTCCCTGGAAAAAGTGGCTTTCGCAGTACTTTGGCTATCCGTTCTGCTAGCCGGCCTGCTGACACTGGACTCGATATTTCGCGGCGATGCCGAGGACGGTTCATTGGAACAATGGCTGCTTTCGCCAGTACCTTTACCATGGCTGGTTGCTGTCCGTGTGTTGACTCACTGGCTTACCACGGCGCTGCCACTGATCGCCGCCGCGCCGTTTCTCGGAGAACTTCTTCATCTACCGCGCGAGCAGCTTCCAGTCTTGTTGATCTCGCTGCTATTAGGCACGCCGCTATTGAGTTTACTGGGTTCGATCGTGGCCGCACTGACGATCGGAATGCGGCGCGCCGGCGTCTTGATGGCTTTGTTGGCACTTCCTCTTTATGTGCCCGTGCTGGTGTTCGGAGCTGGCAGCGTTGCCGCCAGCGCACAAGGATTGGACGCTTCCGGCGCACTATTGCTGCTGGCAGCCGGACTGATCGTCGGCGCAGTATTGGCACCGTTGGCGGCGGCGGCGGCCATTCGGCTTGCTCTAAGCTGAACACTTTCCTGATTCAGAGACTACGTCCAAACGATGATGGAATTTTCCGGCGATAACCGGATAATGGATCGAATAACCAGCGTTCAAGGGATAGGAATGTTGGGGTTACGATGTTTTTCCGTTCATCTATGGGTGCGTGCATTCCGTACTCGTTCACGCCGCTTTTGCTACAACTCTCCGCCATCAATCTTAAAGCGATCCTGTTATCCCCCAATTTAGGAGATCACTCGTTATGTACCGTAAATTATTGCTCGCCTCGGCATTGTCGATCCTAGCCCCGGCCGCTTTCGCAGATACGTGCTCGATCAATCTGGAAGGCAACGATTTGATGAAATACAACCTCACCAACATCGATATCAGCCGTAGCTGCAAGGAATTCACGATCAACTTCAAACATACCGGCAAAATGGCCAGGAATGTCATGGGCCACAATGTCGTCATCGCCAGAACTGCCGACATCAACGCCGTCGACAAAGACGGTATCGCGGCCGGGCTGAACAACAACTATGTCAAGCCGGGCGATACACGAGTGATCGCACACAGCCCAACCGTCGGTGGCGGCGAGACCACTTCCGTCAAGATCCCGGTCGCTCGGCTGACCAATGGACCATACTCGTTCTTTTGCTCCTTCCCAGCGCATTCCGCGTTGATGAAGGGCACCATCACCTTGAAGCCATAGTCGGTCCATTTATCTGTGGTTCTGTGTGCCGCTGCGCCGCCCTCTTGACCGAGGGCGGCGTTGCTATCTCCGGCTCTTGGTTTTAGCCATTGCCGCTGAAAAAAAAACGATCGGCTGCTAGAATCTCCCCAACGATTTTTTTCGTGAATAGCTAACCATTCAACTATGCGCCGCATATAGTCATGTAGCGCTCCTCAGGCATGCCCGCGGTGTGGTCTTTTCTATGAATCCAGTCATACGTTGGTTCCATCAACTTGGATCGCCGCCTTATTTCGATCGTTTTTCGGCACGTTGGGCGCCTTGGTGCTATCTGATCGCGCTGATTCTGCTAGCACTCGGGTGCTGGTGGGCATTATTCGTCGTTCCGTCTGATTATCAGCAGTCTGATAGCTTCAGAATTCTCTATATCCATGTTCCCTGTGCCTGGATGAGCATGTTCGTCTATGCACTGATGGCGTTATACGCGGCCATCGCAATGATCTGGCGGATAAAGCTATGCGAGATATTGGCCATGGCTTGTGCACCGGTAGGCGCAGCCTTTACTTTCGTCACATTGGCCACAGGTTCTATCTGGGGTAAACCCATGTGGGGAACATGGTGGGACTGGGACCCCCGATTGACCACCGAGCTGATTCTTCTGTTTCTGTATCTGGGAGTGATCGGCCTGTACCACGCCATAGAAGATCGACGAACCGCAGCACGTTCCGCAGGTTTTCTGGCCATTGTCGGCGTCGCCTTGTTGCCGATCATCCGCTACTCCGTCGTATGGTGGAACTCTCTCCATCAAGGCCAGACCATCAGTCTATTCGGAGAGTCCAAGCTTCACGAAAGCATGGTGGTGCCGTTGTGGATCATGGTATTCGCCACCAAATTCTGGTTCGCCGGCTCCCTGCTATCGCGCGCGCGCGCCGACAATCTGCGCCGCGAAGCCGGCAAAGATTGGGTACGGCAGCTTGTGGAGCCCAGACCATGAATTACCTCTCCTATGTCATCGCCGCTTACGCGGTATTCGTTATCACCCTGGCCTGGGATTTCGTCTCGCCGCGCCTGCAGATTCGAAAAACACTGCGGGCCGTGCAACTGCGTATACTGCGTGAGCGTAGAGTATCGAATGTAAAATCCGCGGAGCTGAATCGATGAATCCCGTCCGGCGTCGTCGCCTATTATTCGTTCTTATGCTACTGCTCGCCGGAGGGCTGGCGACGGCATTGGTCGCATTGGCATTACAGCGCAATGTCGCTTATTTGTTCACACCGGCCGAAATCCTCAGGGGTGAAGCGAGCAGTTATGGCCGTTTCCGGCTTGGCGGCATGGTGGAAGATGGTTCGTTCATACGCACGCCCGGATCGTTGGAAGTTCGTTTTCGCGTGACCGATGGGGATGCACAGCTTCCGGTCAGCTATACCGGAATTCTTCCCGACTTGTTTCGCGAAAATCAGTCCGTCGTCGCTACCGGAAAAATGGACAACGGCATTTTCGTTGCCGACCAAGTGCTGGCCAAACATGACGAAACCTATACCCCCAAGGAAGTGGCCGACAAAATGGCGATGGCCCATGCCAAACACAATGTGCCGTCGACATCCGATACCGATACGGGACAAACGCCTTGAGTATTGCGATGGGTTTCATTGGTTCAGACACGGCGTTTCATTCATCGGCGTTGCACCATAGATGAGGAATTCCCAGCGCCTATGGCATCGATCGAATCGTTACCGTGAAATCATTGCATTCCATCCGATAAGATGTCCTGCCCGTTCGACCGTTTCAGGAGGGATGCAAGATGGCCCCTGTCCGTTAACGGCGACATTGGTTACGAATGTCCTTTCTCCCAATTCCTGATGACTGCCCATGCTGCCTGAACTTGGACAAATCGCACTGATCCTGGCCATGCTGACAGCGGTTTTACAGACGTTCCTACCATTGGCGGGAGCGCACAAAGGCATCGCGTCCTGGATGGAAATAGCGCGTCCGGCAGCATACGCCCAGTTGTTACTGGTCCTGGCGGCTTTCTTGATCCTGACTATTGCCTTCGTCACCCAAGACTTCTCCGTCAAATACGTCGCCGATAACTCGAATTCCTTGTTGCCGTTGATGTACCGGTATTCAGCCGTATGGGGATCGCATGAAGGTTCACTGTTGTTATGGGCACTGGTACTGGCGCTATGGACCGCCGCAGTCGCCGAATTCTCGCGTGCGCTCCCACTACCCGTCGTAGCGCGGGTCATCGGTGTGATGGGCATCATCGCCATCGGCTTCCTGGCGTTTCTGATCTTCACCTCCAATCCGTTCACCAGACTATTGCCATCCCCTTCCGAAGGGCATGATCTCAATCCGTTGCTACAAGATATAGGTCTGATCATCCATCCCCCTGCACTGTATCTCGGTTATGTCGGTTTTTCTGTCCCTTTCGCTTTCGCTATTGCAGCATTACTGGATGGGAAAATCGATGCGCGCTGGTTGCGTTGGACTCGCCCCTGGACGAACATCGCCTGGGGATTTCTGACCATCGGCATCGCACTGGGCAGCTGGTGGGCCTACTATGAACTTGGCTGGGGGGGATGGTGGTTTTGGGATCCCGTCGAAAATGCGAGCTTCATGCCCTGGCTGATCGGTGCCGCGCTATTGCACTCCCAGGCAGTAACGGAAAAGCGCGGCAGCTTCTCCGGCTGGACGCTGCTGCTGGCAATTGCCGCCTTTTCATTGTCGCTGCTAGGGACCTTCCTCGTACGTTCCGGCGTGTTGACCAGCGTTCATGCGTTCGCTTCCGACCCTGCGCGCGGCCTTTTCATATTGATCTTTCTCAGCGGCATAGTCGGCGGCTCCTTGCTGCTGTACGCCCTGCGCGCGTCCCGTTTGGATGATGGCGCTCCATTCGCATTCTTTTCTCGCGAAACGCTGCTCCTCATCAATAACCTACTGCTGAGCAGCGCCTGCTTCATGGTATTGCTCGGTACGCTCTACCCCTTGCTGGCCGATGCGTTGAACCTAGGCAAGGTATCCGTAGGCCCGCCGTACTTCAGTTTCCTATTCATCCTGTTGATGGCTCCTCTGGTACTCGTTCTGCCTTTCGGTCCTTTGACCCGCTGGCAACGCGATCAACCATCTAAAATTTTGGCCGTCCTAGCGCCCTGGGCCGGATTGGCGCTGTTGCTGGGAATAGCTGCGTACTTCTGGGCTCCGCAAGGGCGTTTGAAAACTGCTGCCGGCATCACTGGCGCACTATGGGTCGGTCTTGGAACACTGCGGTTCGTGTGGACGCGGATCCGATCCGGCAGCGGCCGGATCACGCCGGAAATGCTTGGAATGAGCTTGGCGCATTTGGGGATCGGCGTCTTCTTGGTCGGCGCGCTGCTGGTGGAAGCCTTGAGCCTGCAACGCGAGGTCGCCCTGTCTCCCGGTCAAACGATATCCGTTGACCGCTACGAATTCCATTTCGAGGATGTCGATCAAATCAAAGGACCGAATTATTTATCCGATCGGGGCCATATCGAGGTGCGCAAGGACAGTCGCCCAATCACACGGCTGCATCCTGAGAAGCGCGCATACGTCAGCGGCGGCCAAGTCATGACCGAATCCGGAATTCGGCCTGGTCTGCTTGCGGATATCTATGTCACATTGGGAGAACCGCTCGGCAATGGCGCCTGGGCCGTGCGTATTCATATCAAGCCATTCGTCCGCTGGATCTGGATAGGGGCATTATTGATGGCGCTGGGCGGTTTTGTTGCCGCTGCGGATAAACGCTTTCGTCGTAAACCGGAGAGGGTCTGATGTCTCCCCCTATCGTCAAGTCGAAAAAATGGTTTTGGGCCGCCATTGTCGTGGGAGGACTATTTTTCCTCGCCTTGGTGGCGTTGATGCTGTACGGCGTCATCCGCTCCGGTGACGCCGACCGCGATGTATTGCCTTCGCCATTGATAGGGAAACCTGCGCCGGAATTCGATTTGCCGATACTGCACGATGATACTCTTTCGATCTCCGACGCGGACCTGCGCGGCGCACCCTATCTATTGAACGTATGGGGCAGCTGGTGCCCCAGCTGCCGTGTCGAACACCCGGTCATCACCCGCTTTGCCGAAACCAAACGAATACGTGTCATCGGCTACAACTGGAAAGACGAGCACGATGATGCCATGCGCTGGCTCGAACAGTTCGGCAACCCGTACCTCTTGGTATTGGTCGACCAGGATGGACGCAAAGCACTCGATTGGGGAGTCGCCGCCGCACCGGAAACTTTTCTCGTCGATAGCAGCGGCATCATTCGTTGGAAATTCTCCGGTCCTTTGACCGATGAAGTCATCCATGCGCAGTTATTACCCATACTGGAACAAGTGGAGCGCATGCAATGAACAAAGGAGTACTGACATTCATACTGGCGATTGCTCTGCTCGCTTTCGACAGCCGAGCGCAGATAGCCGGTGACCCGACGCCATTGCAATTCCACAGCTCCACGGAAGAAGCACGCTTCCATCGCCTGACTTCGGAACTGCGCTGCGTCATGTGCCAGAATCAGTCGCTGGCCGACTCGAATGCACAGATTGCCCATGACATGCGCCGCGAAGTGATGGATCTGATGCGGCAAGGCAAGTCGGATGCGGAAATCAAACAATTCCTCGTGGATCGCTACGGCAAATTCGTCTTGTACAATCCACCGATCGATTCGCACACTTGGCTACTCTGGTTCGGTCCGGCACTGCTATTGATCGCAGGTGCGATTGTGGTGGTACTGATAGTTCGCCGCCGCAATACATCCAATGTCGATATCCCCGCTGACGAACAGGAATGGTGATGGCAGTTTTTCTTATCATCGCGGTTCTGATGACCGTTGGCATCCTTGCCTGGATGTTACGGCCGTTATGGCAAAGTTCACGCCACCTGATGATCGGCACACTTTTGATCGCAAGCTTGGCGACCTTTGCGTTGTATCGAATCATCGGCACTCCGGACGCATTGCGGGAAAATACCGGTACCACCACGCCTGAAACACTTTCCGAAGCAGTTGAAGTGCTTCACGCCGAATTGCAGCGTCATCCCGAACGCGTCGACGGCTGGGTAATACTGGCACGCTCCTACCTCAAGCTGGGGCGTCTGCAAGAGGCCAACGATGCCTACATCAAAGCCATTGCGCTAGAACCCGACATCCCGGATCTATTGGTCGAAGCCGCCCAAACCCGGGCTATGACGAACGCACCGGATCATCTCATCGATGAACAAGCCGTCACCTGGCTCAGGCATGCATTGGAATTGCAGCCGATGCATCAACGTGCAATCTGGTTCACCGGTATTTGGCAGCGCCAGAACCATCGACCGGCCGAAGCTGCCGCAACCTGGGAAACACTGTTACCGATCGTTCCCGCGAGCACGGCACCGTCATTGCTCAAGGAAATCAATCAGGCACGCCAGGATGCCGGTCTTCCTCCTTTGCCGGCCGAGTTCACTACTGCCTCATCGAATGATGCAGTGGAAAAAGCACCGGTCGCCACCCTGCTTACGGTTACAGTGGAACTGGCGCCAGAATTGCAAACGCGCCTTGCATCCGACGATGTCCTGTTCGTTCTGGTACGCCAACCCGATGGATCACCGATGCCGATCGCGGCCAAGCGCGTGCCGGCCGTGAAATTTCCGATCACTGTCGAACTCAGCGATGCCGACAGCCCGATGCCGACACTTAAGTTGTCACAGCTTCAACAGATTTCTCTATCGGCGCACGTATCGAAAAGCGGAAATGCCAAACGCGCACCAGATGACCTGGAATCCTCGATACGAACCGTCACTCTGGAACAGGGAGGACCGGATCAATACACCTTGAAGATCGACCAAATCGTGCCATGAGCGTCGACAACCCCGTCCCGGAATCCTGATGTCGCCTCCATCTGCTACAGGCAATGAGATACTGTTTCCCGTAGATCACTCGCGTTGTTTCGATAGTTCCCGGTAAACTCCGCACTTATGTTCGAGTTCATCCCCCCTGGGACACGCTTCCATTCGCTCCCCTCTCCTTTCGCGATGAAATACGGGAAGGAATTGCATTCCGCGCGTATCGCCTTCGAAACATGGGGAACATTGAATGAGAACCGTGATAACGCCATATTGATCGCGACGGGCCTGTCGCCCAACGCACATGCCGCAAGCCACGACAACAACCCAGCACCCGGCTGGTGGGAAGCGATGCTCGGACCGGGGAAACCGATCGATACCCGGCAGTGGTTCGTCATCTGCGTCAACTCCCTGGGAAGTTGCAAAGGTTCCACCGGTCCCGCATCGATCGATCCAAGTACGGGTCAACCCTATCGTCTGACCTTTCCCGAACTATCCATCGAAGATGTGGCCGAGACCGCCTTCGATGTCGTGCGTGGACTCGAGATCGAACAACTCGCCTGCGTGATCGGCAACTCGATGGGAGGAATGACCGCATTGGCATTGCTGTTGCTGCATCCGGATATTGCACGTACGCATATCAACGTCTCCGGCAGTGCCCAAGCATTGCCGTTTTCCATCGCCATCCGCTCGTTGCAACGCGAAGCCATCCGATTGGATCCTCTCTGGAACCATGGCCACTACGATGAAACATCCTATCCTGCGGCAGGCATGCGCATCGCGCGTAAGCTAGGAGTCATCACCTATCGCTCGTCACTGGAATGGGATGGACGTTTCAGCCGGATAAGACTCGAATCCGACCACCCCGATGAAGATCCGTTCGGTCTGGAATTCCAGATAGAAAGTTATCTCGAAGGTCATGCTCGCCGGTTCATCTACCAATTCGACCCCAATTGTTACCTCTACCTCAGCCGTTCGATGGATTGGTTCGACTTGGCCGAATACGCTGACGGAAACATCATGGCTGGTTTGGCAAAGGTCAAAGTCAAAAAGGCGTTGACCCTTGGAGCTAGAACCGACATTCTCTTTCCGGTGCAACAACAAGAACAAATTGCGGAAGGACTGAGAATCGCTGGGGCAGAATCCACATTTATCGGAATGGATTCACCACAAGGGCACGATGCATTCCTGGTGGATATCGCCCGCTTTGGATCCGCCATCGGCAATTTTTTAAATGATTTATAGAAACCTGCAATGACCCCGACGTCCGCCCTGAATTGAGTAGCGTTCGGATTTGAAGTCCAATCCCCATGACAGGAGATTGGCCATGAAGAAACATTTCAGCGAAGAACAGATCATTGGTTTTCTGTATGAGGCCGAAGGCGGCCTTCCGGCCGAGGAGCTGTGCCGCAAGCGCGGCTCCAGCGAAG
>JAITWM010000140.1 GCA_031285265.1 Lysobacteraceae bacterium | reverse complement strand
TCATTGGCATTTTCTTCAGTGGACGACCCCACGCAAAAAGAATTAAATACGCCATCTGATCCAATCCGCGAGGTGGCGTATATGGATTTAGATGCCGTACTGCGCGGCGGCAAAGACAGTCAAGGCATCCGTCACGAAGGCAACCATTTCCTGCGTTTCCCGCGATTGAACGAGGTGCTGCCGTTGCCACCCAAGGAAGTCACCCAGTGGGAAGGCATTTACTCGGCGATGTCACCCAATGACGCCGCGTATTACCAGGACCCGCTCCCCGCCGAACATTATATCGGCGAAATCCGTGAAGCCGGTTACCTCATCCCCGACGATTATCTGATCGAACCGGTGCCTTTGACATTCGACGAATAAAAACATCCGCCAGCACACCACGCAGCGATCGAAAAAGCGGCCTGGCTGGCCGACTGTAGTTCAAGACAATTTACGACACGCTTTACATCGTTAACGATGGAAAAGAGATACGAGCCTCTTGGTGCCCTTTTGTGATCGAAACAAACACGATATGAATACTTCAAAAAATTTCACCTTATTGCCGGCGCTAATCGCTCCCCGGTTGGCTCAAGCCTTTGTCCGTATGGCGCTCTTGCTGCTGGTAGCCGCGTTGTATGGCTGCGCCAGCATTTCGGACGGACCAGCAGATACGGCGTGTGGGATGAGCCCGGCAGAACGGAAGCAGATCATCCTGGCCCACTTCCCGGATACGTACAGAGACCCGCTTTTTCTTGATCGCTATGGCATCTTCATCCTTTCCTCGCACCCCGGTTGCAAAGGACTCCTTTATTCCGGCGAGCCCTACAAACTTTATAAAAACGGTCAGTTGATTCAGCAGGGCCTGACCGACGATAGGGCCATTGTCGTGTACGAACTGGACAAAGGTGCGCATTATCGGTTTGAGACATCCATTGGGCACGTATTCGATGTCACTCCGACAGCGCGCTGACCGCACGGGAATCCGTATATGAAGATTTCAACCCATTGTGATCGCCCCCCTGCAACGGAAGCCGGGAAACGATATTTAGACCAGTATCTGGAGCGCAAGATGCAAAAAATTTCTTATTGTCATACCGCCAATGTTAGTTTCCCGGTTATTGCACAAATGGGCCGTCGGCGCCTAGCTATGCGGCGAATCTCTCGTTGTACGGCCGGGTGCGATCACCAACACGATGATATGCCTGTGACGCGCAGGAGCCGTGCGAATCCGTGTAATGTTGAATCGAAATATGAGAGGGAAAGAATGCAGCGACGAGTGAAATGGTTTTTGATGTTCGCGGCGGCCTTCATGATGATGACGGGCTGCGGCAAAAACGAGAGTTCATCGCTTTCGCAACGGACGGGCAATGCAGTCGGCGGTGCGGCAACAGAATTCATCGCCGGCCTCGGCCAGGGTGTGGACAACACCATGAAAGTGGAATTGGACATCGATTCGACGCTGGAGGCCAGAGGTCTGACCATCACACTCGGCAAGGGCCGTGGACTGGGGACCAATAGAGCGTCCATTTACGTCGTATCGCAAACGCCATTCAACGGCGTTTTGCAGGCTCGGGCGCTGGACGCCGAAGGACGTGAAATCGGTCGCGCCAACACCGAAGTAGAACTGGAGCGCGACGATGCGAAATACGTCGATTTCCAGTTCGACGAGCAGATGGATAGTAATCTGGTCCGCAAATACCTGATTCTGGTACGTTGAACCGGTAGCCGCTTCCCGCGATCGAACGAGGTGCTGCCGCTGCCACCCAAGGAAGTCACTCAGTGGCAAGGCATTTACTCGGCGATGTCGCCGGACGATGCCGCGTATTACCAAGACCCGCTCCCGCCCGAACACTATATCGGCGAAATCCGCGAAGCCGGTTACCTCGTCCCCGACGATTATCTGATCGAACCGGTGCCTTTGACCTTCGACGACTGAGATTCAAAACTCGCTCACGCGATGATTGAGAAAACCATGACAAGTATGAAGAGCGTATGTTGTGAGCCGGTCCTGTCAGCGGGTGGGATAGTGCGAGCGGCTTGGTATACGCCGCCACCGGATGGAACGGTGCATGATGCCGACCTGGCCATCGGGTTGATGCGTCTGCTCCAGGACCGATCAAAGCAGGGTTTCTGGAAGTGCTGTTCGCTGCTGCGCCAGCAACGGCCGGGCTGGAACCATAAGCGGATCTATCGAGTGTACAAAACGATGAAACTGAACCTGCGTCGCACTGCCAGACGGCGCCTGCACATCATTGTCTGGGCGCAGCAGCATGGCATCGAGCACCCGTTGAGTGAGCCGGAGCGTCCTATGCAACACGGCTACATCGAGAGCTTCAATGGCAAGTTTCGCGACGAATGCCTCAACGAGCGTTGGCCCACTTCGTCGGCCCAAACCCGTAAGGTCATACTGATTGGCGACGCGACTACAGCGAGGTCCGGTCACACCGCAGTTGCGGATGCACCTCACCAGCGCAGTTCACCTCCGACCACCGAGCACAGCAAGCCAACAATTCAGCACCCTTCAACCCTGGGCATTATCAGTTAATTACTGAAACAGTTAGCACAGGACGATCAAGATTGTTTCATATTGGAATATAAAATGAAAATTGTTAGAAATGTTATTGTTGCATTTTTATTTGTATATATAACTAGCTGTCAATCCAGTATTTCGGACGCACATGCATGGCCTAAACCGAAAATCATTGATCAAACGGAACTTGATATTTACATTTCGGCAGCCAAGCAGGCAGAAACGATAGAAAACATAGTGGAGCGCTGCTTATCTTATCCAAATATGCCAGGCCAACAGTGGTATGAAGGATACCAGAATTATCGTTGTAACTTACTAAGTGTAAAATATCCAGAATTTAAAGAAATAAAAACACTATTCGATAATCATGGCGTTTCCGGTTTAGAACAGGTTTTCAACGAGGCATTAGAAGCACAATATCAAGATATAGATCGAGTAGAACCTCTATTCATATTAATGGATGTTTTTGATGCCAGTCAGAGCGCTTATGAATTAGCAAGCAACTGGTACGAACAAGCCCCAGATAGTATTTTTGCTCAAGCGGCACTTGGCAGCACACTGTATGCTCAAGCATCTGA
>JAITWM010000108.1 GCA_031285265.1 Lysobacteraceae bacterium | reverse complement strand
AAACGCAGCGAACTACACGCCTTCAAGGTCATGCCTAAGCGCTGGGTCGTCGAGCGTAGCTTTGCTTGGCTGGAGAAGAACCGCAGGTTATGGAAAAACTGTGAGCGGTTGCTCAACACCAGCATGCAATTCATCCACCTGGCTTTCTTGGCACTATTACTCAAAAGACTTTGAACAGGTTCTAAAGTGGACCTCCCTTCCCAATAGACGGCAGTGCGGCATCTCTTTACCGCGCTCATTCTTTTCTTGTCGATCGATTCCACAAAAAACCACTAAATTATTTTTCTAGCGATTGCCCACAACGATCGCTTCTTCAATTCCAGCCACATTTCTCTTTTTCAATATGAAGAACATCACGCTTTCGCCCGAGTTACCATCAAGACGCCCGATAACACCAATATGGTTCCGATGATTTGCACGCCCTCCATCGGCTCGTGCAAAAGAGAAAAACTCAGCACGATCGTCGAAACCGGCCCGATCATCCCGACCTGCGAAGCCAGCGCCGGACCGATACGTGCCACTGCCAACATCACCAGCAATATTGGCAATACCGTGCAGATGGTTCCGTTCAATAACGACAATACATAAACTTGGTACGGTAACTGCAACGCATCCAACGGCCGCAACAGAAAAAACTGAGCGATACAGAACACACTGGCTACACTGCCGGCATAGGCCGTCAAGCGAACCGCACCCACGTGCATCACCAGCTCACCACTGCCGACAAGATAAATGGCATAGACCAGAGCACTGCCAAACACCAGCAGACTACCCAACGCGATATTACTCCCCCCAACGCGAATATCATGACCAAATGCCAACGTTACTCCCGCATAGCTGATGAGCAGCGCAATGATCTGAATACGTGTCACCCGACGCCTGAATATCACTACTCCGATCAGCAACACTATCGTCGGCGTCAAATAAAGAATCAGCCGCTCCAACGTCGCGGTGATATAACGCAACCCCTCGAAATCCAAAAAACTGGCAAGATAGTAGCCAAGCACTCCCAATACCACGATTTTCCAATAATCACTATGCGATAATGCTTGTGTTGCTCGTCCAGATGACCATATCGCCATCATCACGAACAGTGGTAACGCCACCAGCATTCGTAACGCCAATAATGTGACGGCATCGACACCGTAACGGAACGCCAGCTTCACGATAATCGCCTTCCCCGAAAACGCGATTGCTCCCAGGCCTGCCAGCACGATACCGCCCATATCGACGCGTTGCGGTGATGACACTGACGATGAGTTCGTATCAGCCATGACAACCTCGATTGTCGTACGCATGTTGAATCATCATTCGCGCACCGGCATCGTTCCCGGATAAATATCCATCCGCCGATACTGCGAGAACAGAATGGCCATCATCCGAGCAACATGGGGTCCGCACGATTCGCAAGCATTGGCCTATGATTAACCGCACGGCATAATCTTCGCTTCGTTGAAACAAAATACTCTTCTCCCCTCTGCCGCGACCTTATGCGAGTCTATTGAAAGCGCTCCACCCGATAAGGCGACGGGTCGATCATCGGCATGCGTCCATCGATCATATCCGCGATCAGTTGTCCGCTGGCAGCACTCATGCTGATGCCAAGCATGCCATGTCCAGCAGCCAGCCATAGGTGTCTATGCAACGGCGAACGCCCTAATACCGGCCGATCATCCCAAGTCATCGGCCTCCAGCCGTACCAACGCTCGTGAATCTCGGCACCATGAGGCTCGTGCAAATATTCGCTTGCCGCTCGTTCCAATAACGCCAAACGCGTACCGTTCAAACGCGTGTCATATCCGGAAAACTCCATCGTACTGCCCAACCGGAATCCATCGCTCCAAGAAGTGATGAACACTGCCCGATCCTTCAATACCACTGGGCGGCTCGGTACCTTCTCAGGCCGGGAATACGTAATCGAATACCCCTTCCCCGGCTGAATCGGCAGACGCAATCCCAGGCGCTTGACGAATGCCGGCGACCACGCCGCCAACGCCACGACGGCATCGCGGCCACGGCGAACACCCGTATCAGTCCGCACGATCGCGCCCGCATCATCCACCTGCAATGTGCGTGCCGGACAATGTTCCTCGATGATTCCGCCGAGCTCACGCACCACCCGCGCCAGTTCGGCCGTGTAACGGTCCGGCCTCAGATTCGCATCGGCGGGAAAGTGAATTGCTCCCGCCAGCCCCGGCAGGAAAACGGGCTCCCGGCGTTGATAGTCCGCGGCGCCGATGATCTCCGTAACGATACCGTATCCACGCAGCAGCTCGCATTCGGCCGCGTAATGGTCAAAATGCTTTGGGTTACGGAAGACATAGTCCAACCCGTTTTCCATGAATTCGCACTCCAACCGATAACGATTCACCCATCCCGCCAAACGCTGCCTTGAATCATTCAGCAACGCAGAACGCGCGAGCGTACTCTCACGCCAATCGCGCAGATTGCAGCGCAGTGCAAAACGAAGCAACCAATGCCACAAAGCCGGATCCCAGCGCGGCCGGATATAAAACGGCGCATTCGCAGAAAACAACCACCGCATTCCCTGTCCGGTCGCTCCCGGTGCAGCCAACGGCGGAGCATGACTGGGAGTGATCGTGCCGCAATTGCCATGCGAAGTCGCGCCGCCTACCGTCGCTTTTTCCAATACCCGGACACTGCGGCCCGCTTCCAGCAACGCCAGCGCGGTCGCCAACCCAATCGCACCGCCGCCAATAATCAATACGTCATCTTCAAAATGGCTCATTTCGCTCACAGCACATCGCCTGTATCGGTAGTATTCCCCGCATCCTTGGCTTTATCGCGGAACACCAACGCCGCCGTACCGGCGAATTCGCACTTTTCGCACCGTCTCCCGATACTTTTCGTATACACCCGGACAGCGGCCACATGGCTACCAAGCACGGATACCACCCTCTTCCAATGAATATCACCGATCGTCCGCATGACCTGCCCGCCATGACGCACGGTCATGCCTCTTCGAACTGCTCTGCTCGATGAAACGGGATAATACGGCCATCACTGCCGCCAGCTTGCGATAAACAGAGCCCAGGATCATAGCGCACGTCCGGTTCTGTGCATGCAGAATTATCGATCGCCTGTTCTTTGGCTCAGCTCATAGCCCGCCCAGGCTGCCTGAATATGCGTGTCCAACAATTGGATCAGTGCTTGGTCGGAAATCCTCACCCCATCTTTCCGCAAGCGTCCGCGATAGCACAGTGACAAGCAATGCTCACGCTTCCTGACCTTGAATCCGCCTAGCCGCATGTTGTATCTCAGCCTTGGTAAAGGAACATCCCGAGCCAGAGACAAACGCAATTCACGCGACCAGAAACGGTGGAACACGACAAAACTTTTGATATTCGTCAAAGAAAACTCGTCGATAAACCCGATGCCGGAAAGCGAATCACGAGTCAATCGCAGTACCACACTCTTGCCCTTTTTCCTGAAGAACAAGTATCCGGAAAGAAACGCAGCCGCCGCTCCAGCCAACCAGACGAACGGTTCCTGGAAAAACGCTTCCGCTTTCCCCTGACTGGCATAGCCATGATAGGAAAGAATTCCGATACCGATAACGCATGATGCCGCGACAATCCAGCTCAGCGGCGAGATACTGGACTCTCTGAGCGTCACAACTTCGTCGGCCTGATCCACCGTTTGAATCAATGCGTTGGTATGTTCCTGCTCCCTTCCTTCGACTGCTTCAACCAACTGCCTGCTCAAACGCAATGCCACTGCGCGTGGATCATCGAACCACTCGCGCAATCCATGGTACGGATCGTCGTCGACCGGCCGCGCCGCCGTCCGCATCAATGCTTCGTCGATAGGATGACCCAGCGCTTCGATCCGTGCCCGTGTGCTGGGATGGGTATCCGTCGGATGTTCCTGCTGCTGTTCCAGAAACTGCCGCGGATCGGAGACCCCCACATTGCGCAGATCATAGGCAATCAGCGTCACCAGATTTTCCGCCTTGAGTTTTCCGGAGTACACATCATTCAAACGCCGTTCGATCGTGTCCGAAATCGCGGGAACCCGTAATAACGCGCTGGCGCAGGCCGCCACATTGGCCGCTTTGGCGCCGATCTGATCGGCGGCGAACTCACGGACACGGCTCCAATGATGGACGATATGATCAAACTGCCGAATGAAATAACCACCCATATACAACGACGGCGATATCACCAGCCGTCCAATGTAATCGCCATCATCGCTCAAAGCCTCGGCCATCGCATCGATGCTACGCCCCATGCCCGCGTAAATCGGCGCGAAATGCAAGCTGTATTCGGTATCTTCGCCGGTGAAATGACCCAGTTCGTGACCGAGAATCGCAGCGGCCTCTTCACGGCTGATCAGTGCAGCATACAGCACTGGAAAATACAGAATGCGGCCCTCCAGCATCACATCGTCCTGCAACGCGACACTCTGCGATGTCACGAAAAAGCATCCTGTCATTCCCAGCACGATATGGTCCGGGAGCGGCGCCCCCACCTTGGCCGCCAACTCCTCCACGAACGCCCAAAGACGCGGAGCGGATTGACGCGAAGCCTGTTCGCCCAGCACATCGCACGCCGAAGCATTGAACAACGCAAAGCACGACTTCAGCCGGAACAACGCACGCACCAATACAGCCAATACAGCCAACTCGACCAGCAGGAATACCGGGAAATCGATCCAGTAGGATTCATAGGCAAAGATACAAAAGATCGACAATCCCAACGCCACCACCTGACCTGCCATCAGCAATGGCAATTGATAGCGGCAAGCATTGAATACCTTCAACATCATCTCGCGCGATTGTCTGGCCAGCTTGCCGCTGCGATTGCATTTCCATATCGCAAAAATGCTCAACGCCAACGCAATGCCAGCAAGACCGCATCCACCCCAGGCCAGATAACGGTAAATATCTCCCACGGGATAATGCTGCGAACGCAACACCTGCCCGACCGCATAGGCAAACAACAGCGATGGCAGCGCAAACAGCCATAGCGCCAATCTCTTGTTCATCGCGGTACAAGCCCCCCTGTCCGCATTAGACAATGGGTATTATAGATGGAGAAACCGCACCGGCCGACAGTCACCAATAGTGCACACCATCACAACTATCGTCCTTGAACGAATAACCCTCGCAACCTCTGAAGCGACCCGCTCGGATACCACACAAGTAGCGATGCGACAGAGAAACATCACGTACATAACCTAAAGAAGCCGGTACGCCTCCTCACGATGATTCCCGGCGAGGGCAAAGCCTGCAAACAATCGACCGCATCATGCCGACCGCCGTAACGGTTGCCATTTCAGATACGTCAATGACCGCCACAACCACTCCATCGGCCCGAACCGGAACCGCCGCAGCCACCAATGACTCACGATGACCTGGATCGAAAACAACAGCAGCACGAAAGGAACCTGCCAGAACCTGGACAACCGTTCAAAAAATCCCAGCCCATATCCATAGAAAATCATCGTGCAGACGATCGATTGCAGCAGATAATTGCTCAACGCCATCCGTCCTGCCGATCCCAGCCACTTCACCCATGGTTTGCCCGGCCATTTCCAGATTATCCATGCGGCCCATGCGAAATACCCCAGACACATCGCACTGCCGCCAAGGATCCCCAGCGCGATAGCTGTCCAGACATGCCATCCTATTCGTAGATAACCCAGGCTCGGGGCCAATTGAAACGATGCGGCCATCAACGCCGCCCCCAATGGCAATACGAGCCAGCGCAATGTTCGATACAGGCCGGAAAATCTCTCCGGATTTGCGATAGCGCCACTTTTGACGAATGCGGCACCGAGCAGGAACATGCCGAATATCGGCGGCGCCGTCATCGGCAGCAACGAAAGGGATTGCCATCCATCCCGCATCCTTTGCCACGTCGCTTCCGCATAACTGCCATATCCATAGGCCTGTCGTTGCGCTTCCAGGATGGCCGCTGTCGCGTCGTCGTACTGCATCGCCTGCGCATCCCAACGCGCGGCGAAAGCAGGATCGACCTGCGCTTGTGCAATAACGCTGCCCAGCGCCAACAGCATTACCGGAATCAGCAGACAAGCCAACACTCCCAGACATGCCAATCGCAACGGCGGCCATCGATACAATGGCAGCAGCAGCAATGCCAACAGCGCATAGGTCATCAAAATATCGCCCGCCCAGATCCAGCACATATGTATTCCACCGATCAACAGCAGCACGATCGATCGCCGCAGATACAACGGAACGAATGCGCGACCGGCCATTACGGCACGCTGCGCCATCAATGCGAACCCCATCCCGAACAGCAATGAGAACAATGGATAGAACTTGCCCTGTACGAAAAAATAGATCAGTGCATCGACATCGCGATCGAGTCCCTCCAACTGTGGATCGACGCCGGTAGCCACACTGTTCAACGGCCCGACGAAAGCCTCGATGTTCATCAACAAAATCCCCAGCAGCGCAAAGCCCCGCAGCACATCCAACGTGACGATGCGTTCGTTCGCCGCGATGGGCTGGAACACCGAAGAAGATGGCATCAATGCATATCCAATGAAACGGCCCACGATTAGACCATTGCACCGGGAAGATGACGAGATTGCCGCGTCAAGTCCTTGTTCCCGGCGTTTCCCGCCGCTACCCTGACACGACATGTCCCGTTTCGTTCACCTCCACGTCCATACCGAGTATTCGTTCGCGGATTCGATCATCCGCGTGCCCGAAAAACCGGACCAGGCCAACCCCGCCAAAGCCAAGTGCCCCAATCTGCTCAGCCGGGCGGTGGAACTGAATCTGCCGGCATTGGCGGTCACCGATCTCAACAATCTATTTGCACTGATCAAGTTCTACAAGGCCGCCGAAGCCGTCGGCATCAAACCCATCGCCGGCGCCGACATCAGCATCGCCGACACCGACGAATCCCCCTGGCAACTGACCGTGTTATGCCAAAACCACCGCGGCTATCTGAACTTGTCGCATTTGCTGACACGCATCTGGATGGAGGGCCACCGTCCGGAAGGCGGCGTCGCGGCGCAGTTCAAATGGCTGAAAGAGTACCGGGACGGTCTGTTCCTGCTGGCCGGACGCAACAGCCTGGCCGGACAACTGGCGCTCAGTGGCCGGCATGACCTTGCCGAACAACAATTGGCCGACTGGCAGCGATCGTTCGGCGAAAACCTGCATCTGGAGTTGACTCGGACCGGCCGCACCAACGAGGAAGCGTTCAACCAGTTCGCGCTGCATACCGCCGGCGTCCGTGGCATTCCCGTGGTTGCCAGCAATGATGTGCGCTTCCTGGATGCGGAAATGTTCGAAGCACACGAAGCGCGCGTTTGCATCGCCTCGGGCCGAGTATTGGATGATCCCAAGCGTCCGCGCGAATACAGCAGCGAACAGTCGCTCAAATCGGCTGAACAGATGGCGCGTCTGTTCGACGACGCCCCCGATGCCGTTGCCAACACCCTGGCGCTGGCGCAACGCTGCAATCTGGAACTGACGTTGGGCGAATACGCCCTGCCCGCCTACCCAGTTCCCCGCGACGAAACACTGGAAAGCTGGATACGGCGCCAGTCTCTCGACGGGCTCGAACAACGTCTGCAAAAGCACCCGCTGGCGGCCGGTACGAGCCGCTCGGACTACGAGCAACGGCTGGAGCAGGAACTCGATGTCATCACCCGCATGGGATTCCCGGGCTACTTTCTGATCGTGGCCGATTTCATCAACTGGGCCAAGCAACACGGTATTCCAGTCGGCCCGGGACGCGGTTCGGGCGCCGGATCGCTGGTGGCCTGGGCATTGGGCATCACCGACCTGGACCCATTGCCGTACAACCTGCTGTTCGAGCGATTCCTCAACCCCGAGCGCGTATCGATGCCGGATTTCGATATCGATTTCTGCATGGATCGCCGCGACGAAGTCATCGACTACGTCACCGGCAAATATGGCCGCGAGCGGGTCAGCCAGATCATCACCTACGGCACCATGTCCGCCAAAGCTGTGGTGCGCGATTGCGGACGCGTGCTCGGGCACCCGTATGGATTCGTCGACAGCATCGCCAAACTGATACCGAATACGCTTGGAATCACGCTTTCCGATGCATTGAAACGTTCTGGAAAATCGCAGACCGACAGCAGTCTGTCCTCGCCGGAATTGATTCAACGCTACGACGCCGAAGACGAGGTCCGCGACCTGATCGATCTGGCGCTGAAGCTCGAAGACCTGACTCGCAATGCCGGAAAACATGCCGGCGGCGTCGTGATCGCACCGGCACCACTGTACGAATTCTGCCCGTTGTTCGCCGAACACGACTCCGGCGCGCTCGGTAGAAATCCGGTCACCCAATTCGACAAGGACGACGTGGAAGCCATCGGGCTGGTCAAATTCGACTTCCTCGGCTTGCGTACCCTGACCATCATCGATTGGGCGGTCAAAGCGATCAACGCGCGCCGTTCCGGTTCCGGCGAGACGCCGTTGGATATCGCCGCGATCCCGCTTGATGACCCCGCGACTTACCGGCATATCTTCATCCCCGGCAATACCGGAGCGGTGTTCCAGTTCGAATCGCGCGGCATGCGCGAGCTGCTCAAGCGCGCCATGCCCGACCGCTTCGAAGATCTGATCGCGCTGGTGTCGCTATACCGCCCCGGACCGATGGATCTGATCCCTGATTTCATCGAACGCAAACACGGCCGGCAAGAAGTCGATTACCCGGACCCGCGCGTCGAACCGGTACTGCGAGACACCTACGGCATCATGGTGTACCAGGAACAAGTCATGCAGATGGCGCAGATCGTCGGCGGCTATACGCTCGGCGGCGCCGACCTGCTGCGCCGTGCGATGGGCAAGAAAGTCCCGGCAGAAATGGCCAAGCATCGCGAAATCTTCCGCGACGGCGCGGGCAAGAATGGCGTCGATGAACGCAAGGCCGATGCCATCTTCGATTTGATGGAAAAGTTCGCAGGCTACGGCTTCAACAAATCCCATGCCGCCGCCTATGCGTTGGTTTCCTATCAAACCGCCTGGCTGAAACAACACCATCCTGCCGAATTCATGGCCGCCACCTTGTCGTCGGACATGGACAACACCGACAAAGTCGTCGGTTTCCTGGATGAAGCACAGGGCCTGGGGTTGACCGTATTACCACCGGAAGTCGACCACTCGGCATACCTGTTCGAAGCCACCGACGCACGCACCCTGCGTTACGGCCTGGGCGCGATCAAAGGTGTAGGCCGCGGCGTCTGCGAAACCATCGTCGCCGAACGCCAACGCGGAGGGCCGTTCGCAAGTCTGCTGGATTTTTGTCAGCGCGTGGATTCCAGCAAACTCAATCGTCGCGCGCTGGAAGCCATGATCCAGGCCGGCGCATTGGATCGGCTCGGAAAAAACCGGGCTTCCCTGATGCTGCAACTACCGGAGGTGCTCAAAGCCACCGAGCAAATGGCCAAGGAACGCGCCGCCGGCCAGACCTCCCTGTTCGGTGGCGATACCGCGGTTCCGGCCTTGAGTCTGGATCTCTCCGAAACGGCCGAATGGCCACTGGTACAACGGCTGCAAGGCGAACGCGACACGCTGGGGCATTATCTCAGCGGCCATCCCTTCGATCCCTACCGCGACGAAATCAAACAACTGGTCGGTCATGATCTCGGAGAGCTGGACCGGATCTGGAACGCGTCGCCCGTCAATGAAAAACGCGGGTGGCGCGCAGAAATCAATGTCACGATCGCCGGGCAAATCGTCGGCGTCCGCCGCAAGGGAGATGGCCAGATGTTCGTGCAGCTGGAAGACGGCCGCGGGCGCATCGAGTGCAGCGTGTTCGCCGAAGCCTACGCCGAATATGCACCACTGCTGGTTCGCGACCGGATTCTGGTCATCCAGGGCGGGCTGCGCGAAGACGAATTCAGCGGCGGCTTCAGTCTGCGCCTGCGCCAATGCTGGGACTACGAGACGCTCTGCACCGAATACGCGCAACGCTTGTCGCTCCGAGTGGACCTGCGCGAGCCCAATGCCTGGCCGCAGGTGGAATCGGTATTGACCAAATATCCCGGCGCGACACCATTGCGGCTGCATCTATTGCGTCCGGGAGCCTCCGGCATGCTCGACCTCAACGGCAGCCACTCGGTTCGCATCGCGCCGGCATTGCTCGACGCACTGCGCGCGCAACCGAGCGTACGCACGGTCAAAGTGACGATGACAAAACCGTGGGCATAACCAGGCCGTAACGACTTGGCTTCATTTGCATACCGCTGAAAGCATCGTGTTTATTTTACGATGCACGGGGCGCTGTCAAATTGAAACACACGATTATTCAATACTCTATTTTCCACGCAGCAGGTAGGCCCACTTCGTGTTGATTGGAAGTTCTGCTTGATTTAGAGGATTGCTTGTATATACAATATGGCATATACAAGTAAAGAGGGTAACCCATGCCCATCCCATTGCCATCGTCGTCAAAACCTAAAGTGGTCAAGCTGTTCCGCAATAACCGCAGTCAAGCGGTGCGAATTCCTGCCGAGTTCGAGTTGCCGGGAGAACGTGTGCTGATCCACCGTGAGGGAAAAAAACTCATTATCGAACCTGTGAGCAAGCCGACTAATATCATTGAACTACTGGCTGAGTGGAAAAAGGAAGCGCCGCTTGGACCGGATGACCAGTTCCCAGATATTGAGGATATACCTGCCAAGCCAGAGGATATCTTTTGAACGGATATTTGCTCGACACGAATATTATCAGTGACATTATTCGGAACCCGATTGGACTGGTTGCATGCCGTATCGAACAGGTCGGACCCCAAGAGATTTACACCAGTATCGTTGTCGCCGCCGAACTGCGCTATGGGTGTGCCAAGAAGGGATCGCCCAAGCTTCAGGCCAAGGTTGAAAGCATACTTGAAACGATCCCGGTACTTCCGTTGGATGCGCCAGCCGATGCCGAATATGGTGGTATCCGCTCAGAGTTAGAAGCAGCGGGACAGTCAATCGGGTTTAACGATCTACTGATCGGTGCGCACGCTTACGCGCTCGGTCTAACTCTAGTGACGGACAATACACGCGAGTTCAATCGCATCCGTGGCCTCAGCGTGGAGAACTGGCTGCAGAAGTAGTTCGTATAAAATATAGACTATTTTATAAATCAGATAGCTAGCATTGATTCAACTGCCGAAAACCGGTCTTTACATTAAGCTGTTTACAGAAAAAGTTGCCTTATTTCATTGATCGGAATGTCGTGTTCGCTATCCTGATCCAGATGCGAAACGACTCGATCCAACAGCACTTCGGCCCTCCACAATAATCCGCCATCTAAAATGATGATCCAGTTCAAATACCTTGCCAACAATGGCATGACTGAGGTTCTGAGGCCCGCTTCCTGAATAACCCAAAGCGTATCCGTCGCTATACCTGTACAAACCTTGCCGTGTGGGGACTATTTCTGCTGTACCGTCCTCTCCATCACGGTACAGAGCGACTCCAGTATCTTCAACAATACGAAGAAAAATATGACTCATAGCTTTAAAAATGAAGTATTTTTTCATGTATAAAAGATACTGAAAATATTCAGTACTAACAGTACGAGCATTGTGACAAATGTGAATTCCACATAATGCACAGATACCGGCTTTATTCACGCCGGTGGCGTCCTCCCCACGCATGTAGAAGCACTTTGCAATAAATACCGTCGCGGGTGATACATGAGTCGGCATTCATTACGAGTATCCGGCCAGATTACGACGATCTGCACCTTGACCAGTAGCGCAAGAAAAGAATTGTGTCATCGCTAAAACCACCACGATGGCCGTTTATAGAGAGGTATCGTGCGAATTCTTTTGATTCCCATCGATGATGCGTAAACTTCCTTACGGAAATTCAACGATTCAATAATTCGAATCGGACATTTCTTCGCCACATACGATTTTCGATCAGCGTCACGCGCAAGACATCGGCATGGTCCGCGAAACGGGACTTTCAATTCATTGGAGAGCGCCGCGCCCGGCTGAATCTCCCCTTTTTCAGAAAATGTATTGTTTGCCGTGCTGCTTCTCCGGAAAATAAAATTCCGCTGTGACTGGCATCGACCAGACAGTGATCGGTCAATCCGGTCAAACGCGTTTCTTCCACACTGACGGTGCCATCCGAAGGCCCATCGAAGCATGCAAAATATCGGCCGACTCCCTGCTCCCGCATACCGGCGATCATCCCGACCTGGGCTTCGCCATCCCACGGCGGCAGCCCGCACGGCAAGAATTCGCTGCAACGCCCTAGCAACAAAGCTCCCCAGGGGCGACGCCGCAATTCACGCGCTGCTTCACTACCGCGCAGCGGCGAGCCTATGCATACGACACGTTTGATCCTCAACTCGGGATACTGCCGCAGTAGTTCCAAAACCATCAATCCACCCAGACTGTGCGCCACCACGGCATCAGCGTCACGGAGCCGCATGAGCAACCACGAGGCCGCCATATGCGGCCCCCCCATCGCTCCCGGATACCCGCAGACGCGCGGTTCAAATCCCGCCCTGCGCAAGCGCGAAGCAAGCCAAGCCATTGAGGCGCTTGGCATCCAGATACCATGCAACAGCGCAACATTACGGATAGACATACGAGCAGACATGACGACTCGCCGCAAATTGAAGTATTCGACGCCGTTATGCTCGCACAATTACGCTATCGCTTAGATAATCGGCGGCCTCCATGGAGACAGAAACAATTCAGTATCCTCTGGCGAAAAACGCCTCACGGCGACATTCTCTCTATGCGCGAACTTGGCCGGTCGCGGTGCTCGATTCTATTGCCATCATCTCGTTCGACTCCCTTCATCACGGGCTGCCATCGATCCAATATCAGGAAACGATGCCAATGCTGGCAGCAAGCGATTACGGTAGACTGCTACGGGAAAAACGAACACCTTCGTCCTCGATTTACGCGCATCCGGCGCCGGACCGCAATGTTCTCGCACGACGCCGTAAGATGAATTCATGACCGCACATACGTTCCACTGGGAATTCGCGATCGTCCACTTTTTCGAATCCACAACACGCATATAAACACTGCACGCCGAGAGTGCGCGATCAGACTCCCAACCACAAAATCCGTGCTCCATCGCGCCCCAACCAATCCAGCACCGTCACCAACAGCCGCGTCCCCCAACCATTCTGGACACAGGCAAGCACATACAACTGCTTCAGTTCACCATCTTTGGGAGCGGCCGAAGGATGCGGCAATGTGCAGGGGCCCGCCGGCACGTGACCAACAGGCGGCGTCCCCTTTCGTCAAGCACCAGCAGACATGATCAGAGCCGGACCATAGCGACCATTACGACTCCGGCGCACACGAAATACTCATGCGAGTCTTCCTGTGGATATAAAGCGCCGAATGCCTCGACGAACGTCGAAGTAGCGATGGCCGATACGGTCTCGACATCTTCCGCTCGCCGCGACGGACGGCAACCATGCGATCACATTTTCGGCCGCACCGCGATATGCACTTCAGCCAATTGCGCATCGGTGACCGGCGATGGCGCTCCAGTCATCAGACATTGCGCGCCGGTCGTCTTGGGGAAAGGGATGACATCGCGAATCGACTCGGTACCCGCCATCAATGCAGCGATCCGATCGATGCCGAACGCGATACCGCCGTGAGGAGGCGCTCCGTAGCGTAAGGCTTCCAGCAAAAACCCGAATTTGAGTTGCGCCTCCTCCGCGCCGATCCCCAACAATTCGAAAACCGCACTCTGCATTTCACTGTGATGAATACGGATCGAACCGCCACCGATTTCACTGCCGTTCAATACCATATCGTAACCACGCGATACGGCGGTCGCGGCATTGGCGCGCAGATCGGCGATATCGTCCACCGCCGGCGCCGTAAATGGATGATGCAACGCAAAATAACGTTGCTCCTCCTCGCCCCATTCGAACATCGGGAAATCCGTCACCCACAAGGGGCACCAGTCTTTCGCAACCAGATCAAAATCTCTGCCGGCCTTGACACGCAGCGCACCCATGTACTCGCTGACCACGTTATATTTCCCGGCGCCGAAGAACACGCAATCGCCATTGCGCACGCCCACCGCATCGAGTAATTCCGCGAACGCGGCTTCGCTGAAGAACTTGGCTATCGGCGAACTGATTTCTCCATGTCCGCCGCGTTTGGCATGTGCCAACCCCTTGGCGCCGTACTTGGCGGCATGCACGCCGTATTCGTCCAATTGTTTACGCGACATCGATACCCCTCCAGGAACGCGCAAAGCGACGACACGCCCACCCGGATCGGAGGCCCAATCCGCAAATACCTTGAAATCACAGCCCGCGACCTTTTCGGCGACATCGACCAGCTCCAGGTCGATCCGCAAATCCGGCTTGTCCGAACCGTAGCGGCGTATCGCCTCACGCCAAGCCATGCGCGGGAATGGATCGGGCAGTTCCACGCCGATGACTTCTTTGAATACCGCACGCATCATCGCTTCGACCGTATCCTGCACGGCGCGCTCATCGACGAAGGCGAATTCCATGTCGAGCTGAGTGAACTCCAACTGCCGGTCCGCGCGCAGTGCTTCATCGCGGAAGCATCGCGCAATCTGATAGTAACGATCGAATCCCGCCATCATGAGAATCTGTTTGAACTGCTGCGGCGATTGCGGGAGGGCGTAACACGTGCCCGGCTCGCGGCGGTTCGGCACGAGAAACTCCCGCGCGCCTTCGGGTGTAGACTTGAACAGGATTGGAGTTTCGACTTCCAAAAAGCCTTGCTCGTCGAAGTAAACCCGCGTGGCGGTGGCGACCTTGCTGCGCAGGCGCAGATTGCGCGCCATCTCTGGCCGGCGCAGGTCCAGGTAACGGTACTTGAGCCGCAATTCTTCGTTCA
>JAITWM010000096.1 GCA_031285265.1 Lysobacteraceae bacterium | reverse complement strand
TGTTGCAACGCAGCGGCGATGGCTGCCGCGCCCAAGGCAGGTGCAGGAACACCGGTGAATTGGCCGAGGAAGGAGCCGATGGCGGTACGTTTGGCTCCAGCAATAACAATATCGGACATTTGAGAAATCCCTCCGGGGGAAGGCGACGATTATCGGACCCGGTTGCCATACTTGTCAGCATTGCAACGTTTTCATGATGCACACATGAATTTTTGCTGTATAAAATGGCGGTCGGAACACGTTTGTATCTTGAGATAATTCACGAAATTGGCATCGGCTGCTCTATCAATCTATGAAGGGTGAAATAAATGGTGATGAAAGGAAAGCAACAGGTACCATACAGACATTGGGTTGGGTACTCCTTGTTGGCGGTAGCCATCACTATGGTAGTGGCCAGTTGTGGTGGCAGCAGCGGTAATGTCAAGAAGAATCCCGATCCGGATGTACCCGATATCTCAAATCCTCAAATCCCTGCATTCAATGCTCATTTGACGTTGACCAAGGCGACGGTCGCGCAGAGACAGGGTTTTACGGGTGCGAACATACGTATTGGCATATTGGATACCGGGGTCAACAGCAATCATCCGGCTCTGGCTGGTCGAGTGGCTGCCAATCTGAATTATGTCAGTAGCCAATACAATAACCTGAGCGTAGGGGATGCCAATGGTCACGGTACGACCGTTGCACAGCTTGCGGCAGGTCAGGCTGTCGGTCTTTGGCCGGGCGGTATCGCGCCGGGAGCGACGATCGTTTCTGCGCGCATTATCAACGATACGCCTCCGAACGATGATGGGTCCGGACAGGGTAACCCCATAGGCAACGGCGGGCTGGGTTTGAGTCAAGTCCATGATGCCATGATTAGTTATGGAGTGAAGATTCTCAACAATTCCTGGGGTGGAGTGTATTGGAGTGATGCCGCGACGACCGAAGCAGTGGCTTCCGAGTATCGTCGCTTCGTCAATGACTATAGTGGCCTGGTCGTGTTCGCGGCGGGCAACGAATCGCTTCCCAATCCCTCCGATACGGCGATGTTGCCTAGCAAGCTACTTCCCAATGGCAGCACATCCACCGATCTGGAACGAGGTTGGATAACGGTCGCGGCGGTGGATACGGAAAATCCTACCCGGCTTGCCAGCTACTCCAATGCGTGCGGCGAAAGCATGAACTATTGTCTAGTGGCTCCGGGCACGGTCACCTTTACCCGTTTTGATGATCGGATAGGCGGAAAAACGAATTACATGTATGGAAGTGGTACTTCCTTCGCGGCGCCGCTGGTTTCGGGCGCTGCTGCGCTGGTATGGCAGGCGTTTCCTTATTTCGACAACGATCTGGTCCGGCAGACATTGCTGGGAACGGCGACGGACCTCGGTGCTCCGGGAGTGGACCCGGTATTTGGTTACGGTCTGTTGAATGTAGAAGCGGCGGTAAGAGGACCGGCCAAGTTCAATTGGGGGGATGTGATCGCCGATGTTTATGTTGCTTCCTCGACTTGGTCGAACGATATCAGCGGTAGCGGTGGATTGATCAAACGTGGCGGCGGAACACTGACTCTAACCGGAAATAACACCTATACCGGGGGTACGGAAGTCGTAGCGGGTGTGTTGAGGAGTACCCGGAGCCTGAGTTCGAATGTCTTGGTCGGCGCTAACGCGACGCTGGCTGGTCAGGGTCAGATCATCGGTAGTGTGAGCAATAACGGCGGCACATTGGAGGTGGGTAACGGCGGGCTGTATTTACAGGGTAATTATTCGCAGACCAGCAATGCGAGTTTAGCGTTGCAAGTGGGTGACATTCTCTCGGTAGGTGGCGCCGCGGAGCTGAACAACGGTACGTTGCATATCCTAGGGAAGCGCGATTATGTGTCGACAGGGCGCGAATATGATGTGCTGCAAGCGGCTGGCGGGGTAGTCGGCAGGTTCAACGACACTATCACTCAAGGACCCGGAGTATTTTTGAGTGCAAGACCGATCACCTATAACGCGAACAATGTCGTCGTCATTTTTGATCGGTTGGATGTCATTAGAACGACTGGCGGCATGGGCGCTATCGATACCGCGTCGATGGAGTCGGCGGTACGCGTGGAGAATGCGTTTCGCAAGCTTGATCAGGTACAGGCCGGTACCGGTACTCATGTCGTAAGTGATGGATTCTTCCGCGCAGCCGGGGCATTCCAGGAGATGGCCACCACGGACGCGGCCAAATCGTCGTTGCGCAGCCTATCGGGCGAGCTGCATGCGATGGCGTCGTCGATGACATTCGATGCGATCGACATGCAGCGGCGGGCATTGTCCTCCCGTTTCGATACCTTGAATATGAGCGAACGGATTTTGCCGGGAACGTGGGCCACTCGCTTGGGAGAAGCTGGGCGGGGAGGATATATGGGCAATGATTTTTCGGTGTCGGGTTGGATGATGGGCAATGATCATCGCGTTGGAGATGCCGGTATAGCCGGGTTCGCTTTCAGCGAGGCGCGTGCCGACAATCATCGTTCCAGACAGTTCGGCCGCAGTCGCGATCGGCAAGCGCAAGGGCAAGCTTATTTCGGGACGTTGCGCGGCGACGCTTATACGCTGGGGCAAGTCGGCTTCGGGCGTTATGACCGCGATATGAGTCGGTATCTGCAATTAAGGGAGTCATCGGCAGGTGTGCATGCCAATTATGCCGGCGATTTCATTTCGGCTAGTTTCGAAAGCGGTTATCGCTTCAGTTTCCAGGATGCGGGTATCACGCCGTATTTGGGCGCTGATTATGCGCGTGTCGCCAGTGCGGGTTTCAACGAGTCGGGAGCGGATGGTTTCGGCCTGCGTGCAAATGGTTCGATTTCTGAACGTTTCCAAGCAACGGCCGGTGTACGAGGCGAGAAAAACTGGTCGGGAGCGACTTGGCGTGCGTATGCCGAGTGGCAGCAAACGGTTTCATCCTCAGGTTTGAGCATCGATGCGAGTTTCGTCGGTATTGATGCTTGGTCCTCGCTATCGGGTTTGCAGCCGTCGCGCTCCGGTGGACTGTTCGGTATCTCGGTGGATTCGTGGCTGTCGCGTAATGCACGTTTGTCGTTTGGCTACGATCAGCGGTTTGGACCGAGAGGTGAAGCGAGGATGGTTTCGGCAACGCTGCGGACGGGATTCTGATCCCGATCGGAGCGGTCCGGAGCCCCGAGAGTTGGGCGAAGAGCCTGCTTTGGGAAATCAACGAAGGCGCGTCCAGAGGATGCGCCTTCGAGTTTTGATCGTTTGAATCCGCTATTTTGGCGTAGCGGTTTCAGTGTTCTCCGCGCAACTGTCTCCGGCGTGGGGTAGAGCGGCCCATCGGCAATTTCAATTTACCGATCATATTGAGACGTAATTCGGCGATTCGATCGGCGGCATATTGTGGCGTTATGTTGTCTTTTTCCGATAGTTCGAAAATCTTGGAAACGTTATGGTAAATCGTACGGATCAAACGCATGGCCCGCTCACGGTTGTAACCGTCGATTTCCAACGATACGTTCATGACACCGCCCGCATTGACCGCGTAGTCGGGAGCAAACAGGATGCCCCGGCGATGTAATTCGTCGCCAATGGCATGGCTGGCTAGCTGGTTGTTCGCCGAGCCGCAAATGGCTTTTACCTGCAGGCGCGGCAACGTTTCGAGGTTGATGGTGCCTTCCATCGCACAGGGTGCGAATATGTCCGCTCGAACGTCGTAAATTTCCTCCGGAGCGACTGCTTCGGCGCCGAATTCATCGGCGGCCCGGTCAATCAACGATGGATCGAGATCGGTAACAAACAGCTTGGCGCCGCGTTCCTTCAATAATTTCACATATTCCATGCCGATGTGACCGAGTCCTTGTACGGCGATGCTGAGTTTATCCACCTCTTCATGGCCGAACTGCTTGCTGATGGTGGCAAGCAGACCTTGCAGGGTTCCATATGCTGTGAAAGGTGCCGGATCGCCGGAGCCGCCATGGATCTGATGTACGCCGGTGACGTAACTGGTTTCCAGATAGATTTGTTCCATGTCGTTGACATTGCTGCCGACATCTTCAGCAGCGATGTAACGTCCGCCGAGATTCTCCACATAATGCCCAAAAGCACGCAACAAGGCTTCTGATTTCCCGGTTTTGGGGTCGGCGATGATGACGGCTTTGCCGCCGCCGATATTCAATCCCGCCAATGCATTTTTGTAGGTCATCGTGCGACTGAGACGCAATACATCGCGGATGGCGTCCGTCTCGGTCGTGTAGGGGCGGATACGCACCCCACCGAGCGCAGGACCCAGCGTCGTGTTGTGAATAGCAATGATCGCGCGTAATCCCGCATCGGCATTATGGCAAAACAGGACTTGTTCGTGGCCTGAAGCAGCGAGCGTTTCGAACAACATAGCGAACTCCGCATTACGCCTGATGTTGTGAGGCGATGGTATGTATTGAGTTGTAAGCGGCACTTTTTAAAGCAGCAAGCCCGAACCGGAATAGAGGCGGGCGAGCATTCATTCTATGTCAAATGCACGAGCGCGTTTCACCGTATTTTGTGCCGACTCTTCAGAGAGATATGGATTCATGAGATTAGGGATAGTCATGAAAATGGGCGTGAAAGCGGTGTGGCGGTGCATTGGAGGGTGGAGTTCACCCTGGGGATAAGGGGGGTCATTTGCTGATTCAATGAATGGTATCGGAATTCATCGCTATTGGATATGAATGAGTTCAGCGAATTTTATTGGGACGGACGGTACGGCTCATTTGTATGTGGAGGCGACATTATTTCCTTCTATAATCGACCACTCATCGATGGAGTGCGCCGGGGGACGACCTTGAATACTGTCAATAGAGGAATTTACGGAGTTTTTGCTTTCTTTCTGGTTCTGGCAGTGTTGCTGACGGTTACAGGATGCAAGCGTAATGAGACCGGACAATTGCCGGCCGTCAGTGGTGAAAAGATTCAGGCGCAGCGCGAAGAGGTGGATGGCTTCGTTCTTTTACGTGCTTATCCGGATAGCCAAGAGGGGTCATTGGCGATCGCACTCGAATTCTCGCAGCCGTTACTGGGCACGCAGGACTTCGATCGCCTCATCCATTTTCAAGATCAGATGGATCAGGACAGCAGTTGGGCGTTATCGGACGACAGCAGGATTCTGCGTTTCCCATTCGTCGAAGCGGCGCGTGATTACACGCTGGTTATTTCCGCCGATTTGATTGCTGCCGACGGCAGCAGGCTTGGACAGGAAATCACGCAAACGGTTAATACTGGCGAGTTGGCACCCGTGGTGGGATTCGCTTCGCAGGGCAGCATACTCCCGGCACGCGAAAGCCGTGGATTACCGGTGGTGTCGATCAATGTTCCCGAGGTCGATGTCGAGTTCCTGCGGGTAAAGGAAAAATCGTTGCCCCAGTTCTTCGCTTCTTATCAGCGTGGCGGAAAGCGAGGAAGCTGGGAGTTGGACAGTGAATATAGCGGGCTCACACCTATCGCGCAGTTGACTGATTCGGTCTATCTCAACCGGTTCGTCCTGGGCGGCAAGCAGAACGAGCGGGTTCTGAACTATTTGCCGATCCAGAACATCAAGGAATTGCAGCAGCCGGGGCTTTATTTTGCCGTGATGCGGCGGGTGGGGAGTTTTTCCGAAGAATACGAAACCACGTTTTTCACCGTCAGCGACATCGGGCTGCATACCCGCGCCTATAAGGAACAGATGTTCGTTCATACGGCCTCGCTGCGCGACGGGACCGCATTGCGGAATATCGAATTGCGCGTGCTCGATGCCAAAGGCGAGACGGTATTCAAGGGGAGCACGGACAGCAACGGAAATGCATTATTGGACTACACCCTGGATGCCAGTCACGTATTGGTGGCGCAGCGTAGCAATGATGTGTCGATGCTGCCGTTCAATCAACCGGCCTTGGATCTTTCGGAGTTTGCCGTCAGTGGGCGCGAGCAGGCATGGTTCGATGTTTTCGCGTGGTCAGGGCGGGATCTGTATCGCCCCGGCGAAACGGTGACCATTTCAGCCCTGTTGCGCGACAACGATGGTAAGCCGGTACAGCCACAGCCGGTGTTCCTGCGATTGAAACAGCCGGATGGAAAGATTTTCCGGGAGACGCGCCTCGAGCCCGGTGAGCAGGGGTATTTCAGTTTTCAACAGGCCATTCCGACTGAAGCGCCAACCGGGCGCTGGAGGGTGGAGTTCCGCACGGATCCGACCAGTAAGGACATCGTGCAGGGCATGACGCTGCGTATCGAAGAATTCCTGCCCGAGCGGATGAAATTGGATCTGACGACTCCACAGGAAATCCTCAAGCCGGGCGAGCCGTTCAAACTGCATGCCGAAGCGGCTTATCTGTACGGTGCCCCGGCCGCTGGCAACCGTTTCACTGCCAGACTCGCGGTCAAGGTCGAACAGCATCCGCTCGAACAACTGCCGGGCTATTTCTTTGGTGATCCGACGGTATCGCTGCCCAAGGACGCCAAGGATGTGATCGATACGGCTTTCGACGCGCAGGGCAAAGTGCAGGAAGACATCGCGCTGCCCGAGGAAGTGAAAGCCGTGACGACCATTGCCGCCGTGGTTTCGGGCAGCGTGCATGAAACGGGAGGCCGAAGTGTCAATCGGACGATCAAGCGCGTCATGTGGCCGGCGGCGGCCTTGGTGGGGGTGCGCCCGTTATTCGATGACGCCGACGGTGCCGATGCCAATTCGACCGCGCGTTTCGAACTGATGCGGGTGGACGCGGCCGGAAAACCGCAGCCTGCCAATGGGCTCAAGGTCACGCTGGTGAGGGAGTTGCGCGATTATCACTGGAATTATGTCGATGGCCGCGGCTGGGACTATGATTTCACACGTCGTTTCGAGAACAAGGATACGCGAACGGTCGATGCGGGGACCACGGCGGCGCGTTTCGATTTTCCCGTGGAGTGGGGTGAGTATCGGGTCGATGTGTTCGATCCGGCCACCGGCTTGACCATGCGTTATCCGTTCCGTGCCGGTTGGAGTTGGGAGGATCAGAACCGGGGGTTGGATGCCCGGCCGGACAAGGTCAAGTTGGCGTTGGACAAGACGAGCTATCGCGCTGGCGATACGCTCAAAGTGACGGTCACGCCGCCGCATCCCGGCCCCGGTGTGTTATTGGTGGAGAGCGATCATTTGTTGTACACGGCAGCGATCAATGTCAAAGCCACGGGTAGCGTTTTCGAAATTCCGGTGACCAAGGATTGGGAACGTCACGATATTTATGTCACAGCGTTGGTGTTTCGTGGAGGATCGGCGGCCAGTCAGATCACGCCGGCGCGGGCGGTGGGCGTGGTCCATGTGCCGATGGATCGTAAGGATCGTCGTGTCGCGGTGGGTTTGTCGATCCCCGAACAGATGCAGCCGGGGCGCGATTTGCCGGTAACCGTCAGCGTGCCGCAATTGGCCGGCCAGGATGCGCACGTTACGATCTCGGCGGTCGATGTCGGAATTCTCAATATTACTCGTTTCCCTGTTCCTGATGCCAATGCGCATTTCTTCGCACAACGGCGATTGGCGACCGATGCTTACGATATTTATGGCCGGGTCATCGAAAGTTTTGCCGGTAACACCGCAAGGCTGCGTTTTGGTGGCGACATGATGCTGGAAGCGTTGCCGCAGGCACGTCGACCGACCGCGCGCGTGCTGACCGTGGATTTGTTCTCCGGTCCGGTGAAGTTGGATGCGAGAGGAACGGCGAAGGTGAATCTGCCCGTGCCGGATTTCAACGGAACGCTGCGCGTGTCAGCCTTGGTTTATTCCGATGACCACTACGGCAATCGGGATGCGGAGATCATCGTGCGTGCGCCGATCGTGGCCGAAGCCAGCATGCCGAGGATCATGGCTCCGGGCGATCGGAGCACGGTGACGCTGGACGTACAGAATTTCAGCGGAAAAGCCGGTGAATTCAATATTCGCGTCAATGGCGAGGGGCCGTTATCGGTGGCCGACGGCAGCCGTAAGGTACGCCTTGAGGATGGCGCCAAGACTACGTTGAATTTCCCATTGACCGCGCAGGAAGGTCATAGCGTCGCCAAGGTCCGGGTCCGCGTGGACGGGCCAACGTATAAGGTCGATCGTCGCTATGATCTGCCAGTGCGTGCAGCTTGGCCGTCGGTCCTGCGATCGGAGACACGTGTGCTGGATCCGGTGACGCCGATTCTGCTGGGGTCGGATTTTGCCAGTGGACTGATGGCGGATTCGGTCAATGCCAGGGTGCTGGTCAGCGCCCTGCCGCCGATTCCTTTTGCCAGCGCCTTGCAAGGCGCGTTGGACTATCCCTATGGTTGTGCCGAGCAAACGACCAGTAAAGGCTATGCGGCATTGATGCTGGACGAGGCGACAGGCGCCATGTTGGGCATGAAAGGACTAGATGCCGCCAAACGGCGCGAACGCATGGAAGGAGCGTTTGCACGCTTGACGTCGATGCAGATCGCCAGCGGACATTTCTCGATGTGGGGAAATAGCGATTATGTCAATCCTGCTTTGACACCCTATGTCGTGGAGTTTCTGCTCGACGCCAAAGACCAGGGATTTGCAGTGCCGGAAAACGTGCTGCAAAAAGCGTTGAATCGTTTGAACGAGGATTTATTGTCCGGAGGGAATCAATTCTACGGTTACGATCAGCGCGAACATTTGAAGTTTTCGGACAAGGCATATGCCGGTTTTGTGCTGGCGCGTGTCAACCGCGCACCGCTGGGAACGCTACGGGCGTTGTACGACAACGATCGCTCCAACAGCCTGACCGGGTTGCCATTAGTCCGGTTGGGCATCGCGTTGTCGCTACAGGGCGATAAGAAACGCGGCGAGGAAGCCATCGCGGCCGGTTTCGCCAAGGAAACGACTGGAAACCGGCCGCATTATTTCCGCGATTATGGAAGTCCGATACGTGATGATGCTTTGATGGTTGCGTTGCTGCACGAGCATGGTTTGGCCAAGTCGCAGTACGATGCGCGTGCCGTATCGGTGGGGCGTTTGCTTGACAGTCGCCGACGCAGCAATCATGGAGGGTATCTGTGGTTGAGTACGCAAGAACAGGTCGCGCTTGCCCGGATGGGCAAGGCATTGATGGCGAATCAGACACGATTGGTTTCTGCGGAATTGACCATCGGGGACCGCACGGAAAATATCGCTGCATCGAAGATCGTAGGCCGTAGTTTCGACTATGCGACATTGGCGAAAGGGATACGTTTCGCGCCTGCGGGTGAAGCGCCGCTCTATGCCAGTCTGGATGTTGCCGGCGTGCCTCGCCAGGCTCCCGAGCCGGATAACAGCCGTGTCGGAATCGAACGGCACTGGTATACGACCGAGGGCGAGGTCTGGCAACCGGGACCGCTGAAGGAAGGCGAGGCGTTGATCGTTCAGTTGATCATCACCGCCGATAAAAACATGCCCAATGCACTGGTGACCGATCTATTGCCGGCAGGACTGGAGATCGAGAATTTCAATCTCAGTGATAGCGATCAATGGTCGAACATCGTGGTCAACGGCATCACCATCAGTAATCGTTCCAGTGCGGCCAATATGCAATATGAAGAGTTCCGCGACGATCGTTACGTCACTGCGCTTCAGCTCAATTCGGGACGGGCCGCCAAAGTGTTCTATCTGGTACGCGCGGTAACGCCAGGAACCTATACCGTGCCGCCGCCGCAAGTCGAGGATATGTATCAACCGGAATTGCGAGGCATCGGGCGGGCGAGTCCTTCAACGATTACGGTGGTGCAGCCCTAGCCGGTATTGGGTTGTTCAGCGGGAAACGACGCATAAGTGTGTCGTTTCCCGCCGTCAGGCGTCTCTGTCCGGGTATTTCCCATGCAATGCGATGGCTTAAGGGGGCGGCCGATGATGGTTGTCGCCTTTTCAAGCGGAGGGATGCCATCGTTCCCGATCGAACCTATCGAAAGGACGGAAGTGCTGTTTGTAGTCCATCTTCGGATGCCCTTGAATCCAGTATCCAAGATACAGATGGGCAAGCGATTGCTGTTGGGCCCATGCGATTTGATACAGGATTGCCAGCGTACCCAGGCCTCGTGAAGCGGCTTCCGGATCATAGAACGTATAGACTGCCGACAAGGCATGCGGGACGACGTCGGTGACCGCAACGGCCAGTAATCGGCTCGACCGGCCTTTGCACTGTTCACGCAACTCCATGAAACGAGCATTGGGCCACGAGCCGATCAGGAATCGATCGAATTCAACGGGACCATGCGCCTGCATGTCGCTGTCCGGATGGCGGGCTGCCAGATAACGTCGATAGAGCGCAAAATTTTCTTCGGTACGTTGTGCTGCGACGATACGCATTGTCACTTCGCAGTTGCCGGCGATGCAGCGGCGCTGGCTTCGGTTCGGTTTGAAGGATGCCACAGGGATTCGAATCGCGACGCAGGCCCGGCAATGCGCGCAATGCGGGCGGTATACCAGATCGCCGGAGCGACGAAATCCCAGCGCCAACATGGCGGGATAAGAAGACAGCGGAGAGGGATGGCGAGGGTCCAATACGAGATCCCTGGCAATACGTTCCGGCCAATAGTTGCAAGGATGCTCTGCGGTTTGGAACAGCGACAGTCCATCATCTGAGGAAGG
>JAITWM010000007.1 GCA_031285265.1 Lysobacteraceae bacterium | reverse complement strand
TCTCTCCGTCAGTGTGCGGGAAGTCATGTATTCATTCCATCAAGAATGCGTCTCCTCACCGAAACACTGTGATTCCTCGGATCTATCCTGTTTATTCACCATCGGCCGCTCCCTCGGTTTGAGGTTGGCAGGAAGCCGGTCGACCAACAAGTTGCAGTCAAACCGCCCCATCTCATAACGACTACGTTATCCGATCGAACAAGATCTCATCCAGTCAAATCGCCACAAACGAACCGTGTGGCTTGTTCAGATCGGCTGTGCATCCAATCCATGCTCACCGCCATGCTTTTCTTTGCCGCTATCAACCACTTTCCCCGCTGCGACCAGTGTGGCTCGCGCCTGCGGCAAATACGGATCAGGCACGCAGACACGCAATACACCGAATAACGGCAACTCTCCGGCGCCTCCCAGCAGCGATTCGCCAAACACGAAGGCGGGAATATCGGCCCCTTCCAGCAGATGCTTCACTAGATGGGCATCGAACAGATTGTCGGTACGGTAAGCCACTTGCATCGTACGTCTCCTTACCTCTCAGCATACTCGGCGCACGCACCGCCTGCCAGCGCCGATTCGGCTACACTGCGCGTTTCAACAAGCGTCATTCGATCGCCATGTCCGAAACATCCGCCGATTTGCCCGATACCGCTCCGGAGAAAAAAGATTTCATCCGTCAGATCATCCGCGACGACCTGGCGCAGGGCCGGCATACGGCGATCCGCACACGCTTCCCACCCGAGCCGAACGGCTACCTGCATATCGGCCATGCCAAATCGATCTGCCTGAATTTCGGTATCGCCCAGGAATTCGGCGGTATCTGCAACCTGCGTTTCGACGATACCAATCCGGTCAAGGAAGACCCGGAATACGTCGCGGCGATCCAAGAAGACATCCGCTGGCTGGGTTTCGAATGGAACGAATTGCGTCATGCTTCCGATTACTTCGAAGTCTATTATCTGGCGGCGGAAAAACTGATCGCCGATGGCAAAGCTTTCGTCTGCGACCTGAGTGCCGAACAAGTGCGCGAATATCGCGGCACGCTGACCGAGCCGGGACGCGACTCCCCGTGGCGCAACCGCAGTGTCGAAGAAAATCTGGATCTGTTCCGGCGCATGCAGGCGGGCGAATTCCCCGACGGCGCACGCACATTGCGCGCCAAGATCGACATGCACAGCGGCAATATCAACATGCGCGATCCGGCGCTGTACCGGATCAAGCATGTGCCGCACCAGAATACCGGCAATGCCTGGTGCATCTACCCGATGTACGACATCGCCCATGCGCTCGGCGATGCAATCGAGGGCATCACGCATTCGCTGTGTACGCTGGAGTTCGAGGATCATCGTCCGCTGTACGATTGGTGCGTGGACAACGTCGATTTCACCCATCATCCGCAATTGCTCCAACCGCTACTCGACAAAGGTTTACCGCTGGAAGCGGGATGTCCGCATCAATATGAATTCTCGCGTCTGAACATCAATTACACCGTGATGAGCAAACGCAAACTGATCGCACTGGTTTCCGAAGAACTCGTCGACGGCTGGAATGATCCACGCATGCCGACGCTGCAAGGATTGCGCCGGCGCGGCTATACGCCTTCCGCAATGCGCCTGTTCTCCGAACGGGTCGGTATCAGTAAGCAAAATTCGCTGATCGATTTCAGCGTGCTGGAAGGCGCGCTGCGCGACGACCTGGATACCGTCGCACAGCGGCGAATGGCCGTGATCGAGCCATTGAAACTGGTATTGACCAATCTCGCGGATACGCACGAGGAAATGCTGGTTTTCTCCAACCATCCGAAAGATCCCGCCTGCGGTGAACGCCAAATCCCGTTTTCGCGCGAACTGTGGATCGAGCGCGAGGATTTCGCCGAAATTCCGCCCAAAGGCTGGAAACGGCTGATCCCCGGCGGCGAAGTGCGCCTGCGCGGCGCCGGCATCATCCGTTGCGACGAAGTCGTCAAGAACGAAAACGGCGAGATCGTCGAACTGCATGGCACGCTCGACCCGCAATCCCGTCCCGGCATGGAAGGCGCCAATCGCAAGGTCAAAGGCACGATCCACTGGGTCAGCGCCAAGCATGCGATCGCAGCCGAAATCCGCCTGTACGACCGGCTGTTTTCGGTTGCAAACCCGGACGACGAGTCCTCCGGAAAAACCTACCGCGACTACTTGAACCCGGAATCCAAACGCAGCGTCCGCGGATATGTCGAACCGTCCGCGACCCAGGCAGCGCCGGAAACATCGTTCCAGTTCGAACGGCTCGGTTATTTCGTCGCCGACCGCTACGATCATGATCCCGCGGCACCGGTATTCAATCGCAGCGTGACCCTGCGCGATACCTGGAGCAAATAAACGCCGGACGCGGACATCCGGCGACTGTTCAGTGCCGTCGCCATAGGACATCCCGCGCGATCGTCGCCGGATTTGCGGGAAACCTCTCGGCGTATCGCCACGATCCGAACGCTCGCGCTTCCCAATGCAGCCGAATCTGCCATAGCGATGCCGCCGCTCCTGGATCACGCCGCATCTGTCCGGTACTTTTCCCGCCGCTACGTTAAGGCACCGTACGTCCGTTGAAATCTTTCAGCATCCGGTTATGCTGCATGTCCACGCCAGCAGGATCCGACCACCTCTTATCCTTCCCGAAGGGAGGTGGTAGCCTGAAACGAGTCCCTCCAATAAAGGACGCGTCCCCATGCTCGAAAAACTCCTGTTGCCCTGGTTGATGCTGATCGCATTCGCCGCCTGCTCGACCAACACCGTGCCGGTGGTGGAAACTGCCTCCGCACCGGCTTCCACCACCCCTCCAGAATTGATCCTCACCTGCCAGACCGATGCCGATTGCACCGTAAAAAACGTCGGCAACTGCTGTGGCTACTATCCGGCCTGCGTCAACCAGAACAGTCCCGCCAACCCGGAAGCCGTAACGGCGCAATGCCAGGCCAGAGGCATGATGGGCGTCTGCGGATTCCCGGAAATCACTGGCTGCCAATGCGTTTCCGGACAGTGCCGCGCTTCGGAAACCGATCTCGGACCCGGGCGTCCCATCCCTCATGATCCCGTCTTCTGAATGTTGCGTACCGACCTCCATATCACCCTGCCCGATTGGGTTGCACAAACAGTCGATGTAGCCATCGCCTATCCGGACGACGCCGGCAAAGTCGCGCTGGCCGTGGAACTGTCTCGCCGCAATGCCGAATCCCGGAGCGGCGGACCCTTCGGCGCAGTCGTGTTCGGCCCTGACCATCGACCGCTGGCCGCGGGCGTCAATTGTGTCGTCCCGTTGCACAATTCACTGGCGCATGCCGAAATTCTCGCCCTGATGCTGGCGCAACGGCAGTTGCGCATCCCGCGCCTGAATACCGCCATGCATCCGATAACCCTGGCCACATCGTCGCAACCCTGTTGTCAATGTTTCGGTGCGACGGTCTGGGCCGGAATCGATCGGCTGCTGATCGGCGCACGCGGCGACGATGTCATCGCATTGGCCGGATTCGACGAGGGGCCGCTGCCATCCGATTGGATCGGAGAGTTGAACCGGCGCGGGATCGAGGTAGTGCGTGATCTGCACCGGGACGCTGCTTGCGATGTGTTGCGCGCCTATCGCCGCCACGATGGCGCCTTGTATTGACCACATCATTATCCTGATGACCCGTATCGAATGAGTCCGGACCTGCCTTCCGCCGTTGGATTGCTGTGCCATTGCCGCGCCGGTTTCGAAGCCGAATTGGCGGCGGAACTGACCGAGCGCGCGGCGGCAGCGGATGTCGTCGGCTACGCCCGCGCCCAACGCAATGACGCTTATGCGCTTTTCTTTAGCGACGATACTCGACTCGGCGAACGGTTTTCGTGGCGCGAGCTGATCTTCGCCCGGCAGAAACTGCGCCTGCTCGCCGAATTGCGTGATGTGCCGCCAACGGACCGTATTTCACCGATTCTGCAATTGCTGCGAGGTTTGCCGCGTTTTGGCGATGTCTGGGTCGAACATCCGGATTCCGATAGCGGCAAACCGCTGGCCGGCCTGACCCGTAGTTTTGCCAATGCGCTGCGTCCGGCGCTGCGCCGGGAACACCTGCTTTCCGATCGTCCCCGGCCGGAGTGGCCACGGTTGCATGTTCTGTTCCTTGCTGGTGATCACCTGTTGCTGGCATATGCCGACCCGGCCGACAGCGCTCCGTGGCCGCTCGGGATTCCTCGCCTCAAACTGCATCCCGATGCCCCTTCCCGTTCCGCATTGAAACTGGAAGAAGCCCTGCTGACGCTGTTGAGCGACACCGAGCGCGACGCATGGTTGCAACCAGGCATGCGCGCCGCCGATCTGGGCGCCGCTCCGGGCGGCTGGACCTGGGTACTGGCGCGCCGGCACCTGCATGTCACCGCGATCGACAATGGCCCGCTACGCCCGCACGTGCTGGAGACCGGCCTGGTCGAACATCTGCGCGCCGACGGCTTCCACTGGCGACCATCCAAACCGCTGGACTGGCTGGTCTGCGACATGGTCGAACAACCCCGCCGGGTCGCTGTACGAATCGGCGAATGGTTCCAGGCCGGCTGGTGCCGGCATGCGATCTTCAACCTCAAACTGCCCATGAAGAAACGTTGGCAGGAAACTCAGGTCTGCTTGGAACGATTCCGCCAATCGGCGGCGATCCCACTAACTGTCCGCGCCCGGCAGCTCTATCATGATCGCGAGGAAATCACCGTATTCGCCAGCACGGCCGTTGCGCCCGTTCCAAGCGATTCAAACGGCTGAGCGACACCCCGCGACCCACGAATCTACCCTCGCACGGACATCCCAGGAAAACCCGATTCCTACCGCGGATAACGCGCCTTCAGCATGGCATACGCCGAACGCAGTCCCGATGCCTCGCCGCCGGCCGGCCGGCCGGAACGCGCAGTATCGTTCCAGGCATACACGTCCAAATGCGCCCAGGAGCAGTCGTCGGACACGAACCGTTCCAGATACAACGCGGCAGTCACCGCCCCGGCCATGCGCGAACCCGCATTGACCATGTCGGCGATCTGACTGTCGAGATAACGCAGGTAGGGGCGCCATAGCGGCATCCGCCACAGCGGATCGCGCGTCAGCTCGGCCGCAGCGACCCAATCGGCTGCCAAAGCGTCATCGTTACTGAACAACGCTGGCAGATCCGGCCCCAACGCGACCCGCGCGGCGCCGGTCAATGTCGCGAAATCCAGAATCAGGTCAGGCGCCTGTTCACTGGCATAAGTCAATGCATCGCCCAGAACCACGCGGCCTTCGGCATCGGTATTGTCGATCTCCACGTGGATGCCTTTGCGCGTCGCAATCACCTCACCGGGGCGATACGCGTTGGATGCGATCGCATTTTCGACCGCTGGAATCAGCAGCGTCAGCCGTACCGGCAGCTTGCGCGCCATCACCAACCCGGCCAGCGCCAGTGCATGTGCCGCCCCTCCCATATCTTTTTTCATATGGCGCATGCCATCGGCGGGCTTCAAATCCAGGCCGCCGGTATCGAAGCAGACCCCCTTGCCCACCAGTACGATATGCGGATTCCCGGCATCGCCCCAGCGCATCGCGATCAAACGCGGATCGCGATGCGACGCCCTGCCGACGGCATGAATCGCAGGGAAATTCAATTCCAACAGTTCCTCGCCCTGAACGACTTCGACCCGCGCGTGATGCGACGATGCGATCGCACGTACTGTCATTTCCAGCTCATCCGGTCCCATGTCCTCGGTCGGCGTATTGACCAGATCACGGACTCGCAGACAAGCGGCCAGGATATCCAGGGTCTCCGCATGCGCATGCGCATCGGCATCGTCCAAGACCAGGCGCGCCGGCCTGCGCGGCGCGGCCTTATACCGTTCGAAACGGTAACTGCCCAATCCCCAACCCAATTGCATCGCGGCGCGCGCCTCGTCGCTGGGTTCGACCGCCAGATGCCAGTCTCCTGCGGGCAACTCGAACGGCGCATGCCCGTAAGCATACGGATCCAACGGATCGCCAACGCCGATCACGGCACCGGACAATCCGGTACGTCCCGGCAACAGCAGCGACGACCCGGGCGCAGCCGTGAACGATTGCGCATCCAACCAGCCATTGACCGCCGCCGTTTGCGTATCCCGCCACGCAGGCAGTTGCGCAGCTTCCAGCACATACAGCGGCAGAGCGGATGAGGATTTCCTGGCAAACCCGGGAGGAAGTGTCATGAGATATCGGACTCCTGCGATAACGGATGCGCATCCAGCCAATCGGCCAGCGCGATGAGATGAGGGAAAGTCAGGTCTGGATGGACATCGCTGCGCTCCCAATCCTGAGCTTCGCGATTGAGCCAGCAACTGCGCAATCCTGCACGCACGGCACCGGCGACATCCATCTCCGGATGATCCCCGACGTGCAGTACCTGCGCGCAAGGCAGGTCCAGCCGTGCGCAAGCGGCATGAAAAATGCTCGGCTCGGGTTTGCTCGCGCCATGTTCGCGCGCACCGAGTTGAAACGCGAACAACGACGCCAGCCCGATCCGTGCCAGATCGGCATTGCCATTGCTCACTGCGGCAATCGGCCTTTTGGCCGATATCCGCCGCAATGCGACGATCGTGTCGGGATAATACTCGACCTGACTGCGCGCGGCGTAGAATGCCTCGAATGCCGGTTCGGCCAAAGCCGGATCGCCGCCACTCTCGTACAGCGCACGCTCTAACGTGATACGCCGCAATCGGGAAAGATCGTGATGAAGATGCGGATTCTCGATATGGACCCGATCGCGCAATGCGCGCATCGCCGCAATCGGGAAGCGCTCGGCGGTGTATGGGCTATGCTCACGCATCCAATCGTGCAACACCTGTTCCAAGCGTTCACTGATCGGTGCGAACGGCCACAGCGTATCGTCGAGATCGAAGGTAATGGCACGGATCGAAAGATTCACCCGGGCATTTTACGAGGAACCTCACAAAACTGCCTTCTCCCTCTCCGATGCGTGGGTCAGGCGCGGTGATAAGGATGATTGGCCAACATGGCGGCCGCTCGATACAACTGTTCGGCCAGAATCAATCGAACCAGCATATGCGGAAAGGTCAACGGCCCCAGCGACCAGTATTCATCGACGCTCTCCCGCACGGCGGGAGCGTGCCCTTCCGGCCCTCCGATCAGGAATACCAGATCGCGGCCAGATGCGCGCCAATGCGCCAGCCGCTGCGCCAACTGTTCGGAAGACCAAGCCTTGCCCGGAACGTCCAGCGCGACCAGATGCGTGTTTTTCGGCAACGCCGCTAGAACGCGGCGTCCTTCTTCATCGATGGCACGCCGGACGGCGTGTCCTTTGCCGCGCAAACCCGGCTCGATTTCGACCAGTTCCAGCGGCAGCCAGTACGACAAGCGTTTTCGATATTCATCGAAACCTTGCTTCACCCATCCCGGGGCACGTTCGCCGACCGCGATCAGCCGCGCTTTCATGAAGCGGCATCACTCTCGGCCACGCGATAACGATCGGCGCTGTTTCCTGGCATCGGCGCCTGCTCCACGGAAAGCTGCCTTGCGCAATCCACTGCCGGCGCCGGCTTTTCGCGCAACAATCTCATCGCCCGCCTATACCCCCATTCCGATACCGCCAGCAGCAAGACGCCGAGGAACAAATACGCCTATCCGATCCATCGGCTATTGCCTCTGTGCACGATAGTGCCAACGCAATCGCGGGAACACGCCAAGTTAAAGCATGCCGTACCGCCTGTTTCCAAGTACACCGCGACGCGTGTCCCTCTTCGGTAGACACCCTTCCCCCCGTGCTCATTGACCGGCGATCGTTTCCTCGCCCGATGGCGCGCGATCCCCTACCGTCCATAGACGTTCCAGCGCATAGAACTCGCGCACTCGCGGCATCATGATGTGAACGATGACATCGCCCAGATCGACCAACACCCATTCTGCCTCGCGCTCGCCTTCGACGCCCAGCGGCATGACACCGAATTGTTTGGCGAAACGGATGACTTCGTCGGCGATCGATTTGACATGCCGGCTGGACGTACCGGAAGCGATCACCAGAAAGTCGGCGACGCTGCTCTTGTCGCGCACATCGATCTCGGCGATGTCTTTGGCTTTGAGGTTCTCCAGGGCGCGATGCACGCTGGCAAGCAATTGCGCGATATCCGGAGCAGGGTCAGGCAAATGCGTCTTGATGATATGTGCTTGGCTGGACAAAGTGGTCGATACTCCTGATGAATGATTTATGGATTATCCCGAAAACTTCGTGCGACTTCGATATTTTCGTCTTGACTATCGATCGGCGATCCCGGTCCGAATGTTTTGGTATACCAGCCATTCAAGGATGCGGCGACCTCAGCGCAGCATGTGGCGGTTCGTCCCTCTCGCCATGGATGCCTTACCGATTTCATGACGTCTGTTTCCGGTAAAGCCCATGTTGCACGATGTAGTCGGCCACCGGCGGCGGCACCCAATCCCGCCAATGTGCCATTCGATCGGTGATTTCCTGCCTGATCCGAGTCGCCGACTCGATCCGCAACGGCTGGTGCAACCGGTACAGCGACCCGGCCGGCGATTCGACCAGCGCCGCCGCACGTTGTGTCCATCGGCCCTCGATCATCTCCGCCAACGGCGCAGGCCAATCGCCGCCCAGCAGACTGCCGGGACGCTCGGCAACGATCAGGTGCGTCAATGCGAACAGATCCCGCCAACGCCGCCAATCGGGCAATGCCAATAGGCTATCGGCACCGATCAATAGCGCCAGCGGGGCGTCTTCTCCATATTCGCTGCGCAGATCCTGCAGCGTATCGACGGTATAGGAGGGTCCCGTCCGCAGCAACTCGCGCCGATCGATACGCAACCGCGGATCATCGGCGATCGCCAATTCCAGCATCGCACAGCGCTGTTGCGCATCCGCCCCCGGCGCTGCTCGATGCGGCGGATCGGCGGCGGGCATCAGCGTCACTTCACTGTTCAACGCTTCGCAAGCCGCTCGCGCGATCGCCAGATGACCGTCATGCACCGGATCGAAAGTTCCTCCGTAATAGATCCGTAGCGCGGTCGTGCTCATGTCGCCAGCAAACGCACGGCAGGCGCATCGGCAATCGCCAGCAACAGCCGCTCCAGCATTATCCAGGGATCGCCGCTGCCGCGTCCTTTGACCGCACGGTCGATACGCGACGCAAACCTGAGAAACCCTTCCCAACGCACTGGCGCCGGATGACGTTGCAAGGCGCGCCGGAACGGTGCTTGACGCGATTCCCAAAGCCCTTGCGCTTTCATTTCTGCCGCCAGATTGCCGCGGCGCGCCTGTACCCGTGCCAGTGTCGCAGCGCGCCACAACTCCCGCGTGATCATCGGCATCAGACCGGCGACCGCCTCGCCTTCGCCGCGCAGGCCGGTCAGCATATGGCTCACTTGCGCCGTCTGTCCGGACAAGGTTACTTCGATCAAGCGAAATACGTCATAACGCGCCAAATCGGCCACCAGCAACTGCATCGTGACGATGTCCAGATCGCCATCGGGAGCCAACAGCGCCAACTTGTCGATTTCCTGCGCTGCGGCCAACAGATTGCCTTCGACCCGATCGGCCAGGTTTTGCACGGTCTCATGATCGGCTCGTATCCCACGGCTGTGCAGACGTCGCTCGATCCACTCCGGTAATTCATGCGGCTTGACAGTCCAAGCCACCGACAGCACACCGCATCGGGATACGGCATCGGCCCATTTGCCGTGATGCGATTTGCTCCATTCTTCAGCGGTAACCAACAAAATCACATCATCCGGCGGAGCCGCGCAATAAGCGGATATGACTTCGGCCCCTTCTCGCCCCGGCTTGCCGCCGTGCAGCCTCAATTCGACCAATCGGCGCGTACTGAACAGGCTGGGTGCATGAAAGGTGGCCGTCAGTGCATCCCAACTGAAATCACGAGCACCGGTATCGAAAATCTCACGTTCCGACACCCCTTCGGTACGCGCGCGTGCGCGTACCGCATCGGCGGCCTCCAGCACACGCAGCGTCTCCGGCCCTGCGATCAGGTACACCGGCGCCAACGCTCGTGAATGGATTTGGCCGACCAATTGTTCCGGTTTCAGTTCCATCGTCAGGATTACGGTGCGTCCATCGTCGACGACCGCTGCAATTCGGCATGATCCAATTCCGCTCTCACCACGTTATTGATCCGCCGCAAGATCGATGCTGCCATTTCCCGCCGCAATTCGTCGGCAAGTATTTCGCGTTCGGTACTGGTGCCGGTGGCATCCACCGGCGGCGATACGTAATAGCGCGACAACTCCACTACCTGCTGCGGGACCAGTTCCTCGCCATCAGGACGGTAAAACGCAAAAATGGTCGCATAGCGCAGACTGAACTCCTGCGCACGCCCTTGCGCATCCACGGCGATCGGCAAGTCGCCCCAACGCTCGGACAGAATCTCCAACCGCGCCACGGTATCCATCCGGGCATCCGGCGCGGCCAGCGTGGCGCCGCCGCTTTGCAGGCCACGCTCCAGTATCGGAACCAATTCGCTGTAAGGAGTCGACGAAATGACGCGTACCGCCGGAACATCGGCCGGAAGTACGATCTTCCCTCGCAAATGGAAACCACAGCCAAGCAATGACAAAGACAGAGCAACGGAGAGAAGAACTCGAATTCTGATCATGTGAATGTTCTTGAATGCCAAGGAGCGGCCATCTCTTCGTCGAAGCCTGGGCCTCGGCCGCTGGATAATAGTACGCGAGCCGCATTTCGATCAGGCTATTTTGTCATACGGCATCCGCCAGCGCCGGATCATAGGCGCGATGTATCACTATCGATGCCGATTCTTCCACCGTTTCCCGCTTCGACCCGCATCACCTTGCGCCATCATTTCCCGCCGGATGGACCCATCGCTCACAACGGCAACCCGGTGCCAGGATCATCCTGCCACGATATTGACGATCTTGCCGGGTACGATGATGATCTTGCGGATCGTCTGACCTTCCAGAAAACGGGCAGTATTCGGCTCGGTCTTGGCCAACGCCTCGATCTGATCGCGCGCCAGATCGGCGGCGACTTCGATGGTGCCGCGCAGCTTGCCGTTGACTTGTACCGCCAGCGTGACGACATCGCGCACCAGTGCATCGGTATCGGCGCATGGGAAAGGCACATCCTCCAACAACGTCTGCGGATGACCCAAGATCTGCCATAACGCGTGGCTGGCATGCGGGGTGATCGGATTGAGCAATAAAACCGCCGTTTCGAGCGCCTCCTGCCGTACTGCGCGCGATTGCGCATCGTCCTTGTCGAACTTGCCCAAGACGTTGAGGAGCTCCATGACGGCGGCGATCGCCGTATTGAAACTGTAGCGCCGGCCATAGTCGTCATTGACTTTCTCGATGGTCTCATGCGTCTTCCGCCGCAACCCTTTCTGCTCGGGAGTCAGCGATGATTTCTCCAGCGGCGCCACCGCACCGGCCGCCGCATGCCGGTGCACCTGCGTCCACAGCCTGCGCAGGAACCGCGTCATGCCTTCGACACCGGCTTCGTTCCATTCCAGCGACTGTTCCGGCGGTGCCGCGAACATCGAGAACAGACGCACCGTATCGGCACCGTATTTATCCACCATCGCTTGCGGATCGACGCCGTTGTTCCGCGATTTGGCCATCTTTTCGATCGGCCCTATCTGCACCGGCTGGCCATCGGCGATCAGTTTCGCACCGATGATCCTGCCGCGCTCGTCACGCTCGACTTCGACCTCGGACAGATTGAACCAGTCCCGGGGACCTTCCGGGTTCTCGCGATAATAGGTATCGGCGATCACCATGCCCTGGCACAGCAGATTGATCGCCGGTTCATCGCTATCGACCATACGCATATCGCGCATCAGCTTGTGGAAGAAACGGAAATACATCAGATGCAGGATGGCATGCTCGATGCCGCCGATGTATTGATCCACCGGCAACCAGTAATTGCCACGCTTATCGATCGGATCCTTTGCCTTGGGCGATGTGTAACGCGCGTAATACCAGCTCGACTCCATGAAAGTATCGAACGTATCGGTCTCGCGCTCCGCCGCTCCGCCGCATTGCGGACAGGTGGTCTTACGCCATCCCGGATCGGCCTTGAGCGGCGATTGCATACCGGTGAATTCGATATTCTCCGGCAATATCACCGGCAACTGTTCATCCGGCACCGGCAACACGCCGCATTGATCGCAATAGATCACCGGAATCGGACAACCCCAATAACGCTGCCGGGAGACTCCCCAGTCGCGCAAGCGGTAGTTGACCCGGCGCTGTCCGCGACCTTGGCGCTCGAAACGTTCTGCCAAGGCTTCGAACGCGCCGCGATAATCCAACCCGTTGAACTCTTCCGAGTTGACCAGTTCGATGTCTTCGCGCGTCTTGTCCGCATACCAGTCGTGCCAGCGATCCGGATCATAGACCGCCTCTTCGGTGGATTTGGGCGCCGTCAACCGGATGACCTGCCGGATCGGCAATCCGTATTTATGCGCGAATTCGAAATCGCGCTGGTCGTGTCCCGGCACCGCCATCACCGCGCCGGTGCCGTACCCCATCAGTACGAAGTTGGCGACCCAGATCGGCACCTTTTCTCCGGTTACCGGATGCACGGCTTTGAAACCGGTATCCATGCCGCGTTTTTCCTGCGTCTCTAATTCCGCCTCGGAAACACTGCCATGCCGGAGCTCCTCCAGCAATGCCGCCAGCTGCGGATGCTGTGCGGCGGCCTGTACCGCCAGCGGGTGCTCGCCGGCGATCGACAGGAACGTGACCCCCATCAACGTGTCGGGCCGGGTCGTGAACACGCGCAGCGGGTCCACGGCCACTCCATCGGTGGCGACGACATCGAACTGGATTTCCAACCCTTCCGAGCGACCGATCCAATTGCGCTGCATCGTCTTGACCGACTCCGGCCAACCCGGCAACTCATCCAGACCATCGAGCAGTTCCTGCGCATAATCGGTGATGCGCAAAAACCATTGCGGAATCTCACGCTTCTCGACCAGGGCGCCGCTGCGCCAACCGCGTCCGTCGATCACCTGCTCGTTGGCCAGCACGGTCTGATCGACCGGATCCCAGTTCACCACGGCATTGCGCCGATATGCCAAACCTTTGCGTAACAAGCAAGTGAACATGCGTTGTTCATGCACGTAATAATCCGGCATGCAAGTGGCGAACTCGCGCGACCAATCGATCGCATAACCAAGCGATTTGAACTGCTCACGCATACGCGCGATATTGGCATAGGTCCATTTGGCCGGTGCAGTCCGGTTTTTGATTGCGGCATTCTCCGCCGGCAATCCGAACGCATCCCAGCCCATCGGCTGCAATACATTGTGACCGGTCATCCGCTTGTACCGGCTGATCACATCACCAATGGTGTAATTGCGCACGTGCCCCATATGCAGCGCACCGGATGGATACGGCAGCATCGACAAGCAATAGTATTTGGGCTTGTCGGAAGATTCGTTCACCTCGAAGGCGTGCGTTTCATCCCAATAACGTTGTGCGGCCGACTCGGCCGACGGCGGGTCGTATGGGACAGGTTCGGTGATGGCGGACATGGAACGGCGTCTGTATCTTCGGCAAAGCGGCACAGGTTACCGCACTGCACTGACCGGCTCCAGCAGGATTCTCATCGCCTTCTGAGACATTCCCCACACTTCCCATCCATCCTCGCCGCATGTCGCACGCGGCGCGGCGGCCTCATATACACAGCGTTCCACTCTTGCCAACGGAAAAACGGAAATATCGTATCCACCCGGATACGGCCCGCTGCTTCCGAAACCGCACCACGATCAATCACATACGCATAAACACCAACAGCCCGAACACGCCAGTGAGTACCGCCACGGTGATCAAGCCCAGGACAACGCTGTAGACGATGATGCCATTGCGATTGGACCGCCCGGTCTTCCCATTGTATTGCATGCCGCATTTCGGGCATTCGACATGAGTCAACAACGAAGGACCCAGTAAGCCACCCCACCAGGTGAAGCGCATTTTCTGGGACTCATTGGCATTGCACCGCGGACAGGGAGCATAAGAAGTGATCATGGCCGTTACGATCGTTCCTGAATTCTTTGAGAGGGTTCCGCCCTGTCGAGACGTGCGATGGACTGACGCGGACGAATACCGCCGTTTATCTTAGCGATTTTCGTATCGCTCCGTTATTCGAATGAATCATCACTTTAATGTGATATATGCATCATTCAATAAGTCATCGATATTTTATGCCGATCGCCGTCATGGCTCCTCCCGACAATCGACGATGCTTCTTCTGCATGTCCCGCATGCCGCGATGATTGGATGTCCGGTTTCCAGCGACGGTACCACCCACCCGCCGTAGTGGCCGACAAACATGCGGAAGCAGAATATGCCGTCCTTCGACGCGTTCACATCATCGAGACTTCGCACCTACCTGTAAACGCCCACAGAATCGGCGCAACGACTTTATACCATCGACCGATATACCGTCGGCCGATCGAAGCACATCATGACCAGTACTACTCAACCCGCTTCACCCCACCTCGCCGGCGTCCCTCACATCAGCATCGTCGATCCCGATTACGACATCGAACACAGATATACGCGCTCCCAG
>JAITWM010000187.1 GCA_031285265.1 Lysobacteraceae bacterium | reverse complement strand
GGGACCGACCTCTTGCGCCGTATGAACCTGGACAACAGCCGCGATCACCTTGGCGTGATGTTCTCGGCCGGCAAGGCCCGCGGCACCGTGACCCATTTCAACGGAGCCACAGGCCGGGACAAGTTCGACGCCTATGCACTGGGCGGCTATTGGACACACTTCGGGCAGGGCGGCTGGTACGTAGATTCGGTGCTACAAGGCACGCGCTACAGTGCTGAAACCACGGCGAACCGGGGCCTGCGGCCTTTCAGGACCCGGGGCAACGGTATTTCCGCTTCGGCGGAAGGCGGCAAACCGTACCGCTTCGACAGCGGCTATTTCATCGAACCGCAAGCGCAACTGATCTACCAGACTATCAATCTCAAGGACGGGAACGACAACGGCGCGCGGGTAACGTTCAGCGGCGTCAAGTCGCTAGTCGGACGCATTGGCGCGCGTTTTGGGCGCACATGGTCGATGGATGACGATGCGTCCAACGAGCGGCAGATGTCGGTGTGGGTCCGGCCGAATATCTGGCGTGAGTTTCAGGGCGACTCGACGACCCGGTTCTCCTCGGCGGATGGAGCCATCCCGTTCCAGTCCAGCCTGGGCGGTAGTTGGGGCGAAACCAGCGTCGGTATCAGCGGTCAGTTCAGCCGCAACACTACGGTATTCGCCAGCGGTTCCTACCAGACTCGCCTCGACGGCGGCGGCCACGCCTACAATGCCAAGGTGGGTCTGCGTATCAACTGGTGACGTCTTGCGCCAGTGTCAGCCGGACCGGAAACGGTTCGGCTGGTTACACTTTTCCCGGCGCGACTCAAGCGGCCTTGAGTCGTTCGGGTAAAAAAACAGCCGAAAAAGGTTGAGTATTTGGGTGGATAGTGGGGTGGCGGCTATTAGATAGGTTGAAAAAATACAGCCATTACATTGTGTTACAAATTTTAGTTGTGTTGATTCCCGTCTAAATCTGCCTCGCTTTTTGGGATGATTTCGATTTAAAACTGACCCGCCTGAGAACCCTCATCCTGAGCGTTTTGCTCGGGAGTTTTCAGGAGTGATCACGATGGTCATGTTGGCCAAGATACGACGGATGCATTTCCGCGATGCGAATCGCTTTGTGCAGGCCCCGTCAGTGTTTGAGTTGCTCCAGCACACGAACGACATGCTCGGCTCGTAGGCTCGTATCCGCGACAAAGCTGCACGATACGTACAAAATCCGTACGGACGTCATATATCCACACAGCAATTCATGGCGATGCGATATCCGGCTGATCTTCTCTCACGGCCGTTTGCATCATTATCTCGCCGGACCCGATGTGGATATTCCGCATCGACTCGATATATCGATCCAAATGGCGTGTGGTAGGAATTTCGGATTAATTACATCAGTTTCTTTGATGCGATCGCTGCAATGTTCATTTGTATCGCGCGGATCGTCGATTTTGTCGAAAACTTCATGCCACCGCGCGGATACTGGCGATCGTTCCGATTCTTCGGCCGCGGCAAAACGGTCTTCCGTATGGCATGGCTGGCGTCGTGATCCGAGTGATGCGGACTCTCTCCTCTCCTAATTCAGGCGGACACTCCATGACAAGATTCAAAGAAAAGGTCGTCATCGTCACCGGCGGCGCCAGCGGCATCGGACTGGCAAGCGTCAAAGGTTTTGCGAAAGAGGGCGCTCGTGTTGCGGTCGTCGATTTTTCCGATCACGGACAAACGGTCGCCGATGAATTGAAGCAGGCCGGTACCGAAGCGGTCTTCATCAAGACCGACGTTGCCGACGCCGCTTCGGTTCGACGGATGGTTGACGACACGATCAAAACATTCGGACGTATCGATGTGCTGTTCGCCAACGCTGGCATCGCCGCCGACGGTCCGATCGATCAACTCGGCGAGGATGCTTGGAAACGCACCATCGATATCAATCTGACCGGGGTCTATTTATGCAATAAGTACGTCATCGAGCAGATGCTCAAACAGAGGGGCGGTGCCATCGTCAACTGCGGTTCGATCCACAGCCACGTCGGCAAAGGCGGCGTAACCGCTTACGCGGCGGCCAAAGGCGGTGTGAAGCTATTGACCCAGACGCTGGCGATCGACTATGGCGACAAAGGCATCCGTGTCAATGCGGTCTGCCCGGGATACATCGATACGCCATTGCTGCAGCACATCCCTCCCGAAATCAAGGAAGTATTGAAGCAATTGCATCCGATGAAGCGGTTGGGAGACGCCGAAGAAGTCGCGCAATGCGTGTTGTTCCTCGCCAGCGACGAGGCATCGTTCGTCACCGGCTCGTCGTTACTGGTGGACGGCGGCTATACCGCGCAGTGAGACCGGCCTGCCCGGGCGGGCGATACGCGTCATCGGGTCCGCATCAAGGCGTTCCGACGGCGCGAGCGTCACCCCGTACCCGGACATTTGACACAAACCGGAGATGCCGGCCGTTCAGAATGGCCGCATTCCGGTCGAGTGCTGCTCAATGCCGCTGCTGACAGGTATGCTCCAACCGCCGGGAGGGATCTCGCGTTTGAAACTCGACTTCCACGCAGTACCCGTTTTTATCTCTACCAGCACTTCCTGCAATACCTGCAGCAGCTCATCCGCGTCGGGATCTCCCGCGTAACGGCGTCCATTGATGAAGAAGCAAGGTGCTTCTTCTACGCCGCTGCGCAAAGCGTCTTCGACGTCTTGCCGCACTTTGGTTCTATAGTGCCCGGAAAATGCTTCGGCAACCGTCATTCGATCCAGTCCGATCCGTTGCGCGTACCTCCGCAAGCTGTCGTCGTCGAGTAGCTCTTGATTCTCGAACAGCATCCCGTGCATTGCCCAGAACAGTCCCTGCGACGCCGCAGCTTCGGCCAGTTCCGCAGAGCGCTCGGCACAAGGATGTATTTCGCGCCGCGGGAACTGCCGGAATACGATGCACAGGCGCTCGCCCAATATGCGTCGCGCGGCTTTGAATGCCAAATCGCTCTTGCAGCAATGGGGACATTGATAGTCGCCATATTTGACCAGCACCAACGGCGCGCTTAAATAGCCTTGATGATGATCCTGGGGGCCTGGAAGAGTTAGCAAGTCGTACATGTGTTTCTCCCATTGAGTAACGATGTAGGAGACCGCCGGCCACACTGGCGATTACATATCTGCAGCCGGCGACTACCGCGGCATACAACTTATCGGGTCATGCCATCGTTTGATCGCAATGGCATTGCCGCCTACGACCCCTCAACACGAATTACAGTATCCTCCATGCCATGTCGGCGGCATATGAATTTCCATCCATCTCCTGCTGGCGACGGTTACCGGCAATGGCGGCCCCGGCATTTCCCGATGTCGGCTGCATTCATGCCGGAAGATCGAAACTCCTCGATTCCACGGACAGCATGCCGGAGGTACTTGGTCATCTTTCCGGTGGCCGATACACTTTTCGTCCTATGCATCGCCTATTCATATCCATAAACCTGCGCGGCGCTCTGTCTACGACCATAGTTTGGAATCGGTGCCCGTGCTGGACCATCCTCGTCCATACGTCTTAGTATCGTCAGATCGAATCTTTTATGAAAAAACACATGCAACGCCTCTGGCGCCCCTTCATTGTACTCCTGTTTTGCTTGGTGTTCGTCGCTTGCAGCAGCCGTCCGGTGAAACGGGTATCCCCACCCGCCGCCAGCATCCAACAGATCACCGTGCGCACCGACGGGAGTTGGGTGGTGGATCTACGTTTGCAGAACTACAGCACGATGCCGATGCGGTTCGACGCCATTACTCTGGAAGTGACGGTGGGCGGACAGAGCGCCGGGACATTGCGTGCAGCGCCGGGTTTGTCCATTGGTCCGACCTCGGCCGATGTGGCTTCGTTTGAGCTGCGTCCCGACTCGACGGCACGGATCGTCGTTGCCGGCGCATTGGCGGAACGGCGTGCTCTGGCTTATCAGGTCGAAGGCAAGGTGACCGCTACGCCGGAGGAGCAGAAACCGCGCGAGTTCGATATTCGTTACCGCAGTCAGTTGAATCCCGCTCCTGGTCTGGAAGGAGTATTGCGCTGATTCTGAATCTGCCGTGATTCCACCCGGGCTTCGATCGTATTGAAATCTTGAAATCACTTTCTTTGGAGGATCTCTTTGCATGAGCAGCAGTTATTCCGCACCCCTGACCGATATTCGTTTCGTTCTTTACGACGTGCTGGGCGCAGATGCCGTGTTCGAGAAACTCGGCCTTACCGAGGCCAGCCGGGACATGCTCGATGCCGTGCTGGACGAGGCCGCGCGTTTTTCCGAAACCATGCTGGCGCCGCTCAACGGTCCGGCCGATGAGGAAGGCTGCTCTTACGATAAAACCACTGGCGCGGTCACCACGCCGGCCGGATTCAAACAAGCCTACCAGCACTATGTCGAGGGTGGTTGGACGGGCTTGTCGGCGCCGGTGGAATACGGCGGCCAAGGACTGCCCTATACGGTCGGCACGCTGTTGAACGAGTTGCTGACCGCCAGCAACTTGTCCTGGAGTAATTATCCTTTGCTGACTCACGGTGTCGTGGAAGCGTTGACGCAGCATGGCGAGGACTGGCAGAAGGAAGTGTTCCTGAAACCTTTGATCGCCGGCCGCTGGGGCGGGACCATGTGTCTGACCGAGCCTCATTGCGGTACCGATCTGGGATTGCTGAAGACGCGCGCCAAGCCCAATGCGGACGGCAGTTATTCGGTGACCGGCACCAAGATCTTCATTACCGGCGGCGAACATGACCTGACTGAAAACATCGTGCATCTGGTGCTGGCCAAGTTGCCTGATGCGCCCGCTGGCGCCAAGGGTATTTCGTTATTCGTCGTACCCAAGTTCAAGGTCTCGCGCGATGGCGTGATGGGCGAACGCAATGCCGTCCATTGCGGCGCGCTCGAACACAAAATGGGCATCAAAGCTTCGGCCACCTGCGTCATGAACTTCGATGACGCTCAAGGCTATCTGGTAGGTCAGGCGAACAAAGGCCTATATGCGATGTTTACCATGATGAACACCGCGCGATTAGGCGTTGGCGTACAGGGAATCGGCCTGTCCGAACGCGCCTACCAGAATGCGGTGAGCTATGCGCGTGAACGGCTGCAGTCCCGCTCCCCCGGAGGCGCCAAATACCCCGATAAACCTGCCGATCCGATCATCGTGCAGCCGGATGTACGGCGCATGCTGCTGAATATCAAGTCGTTGTTGGAGGGCAGCCGTGTCCTGGCTTTGTTCGCCGCATTGATGGTCGATGTATCGCAGCACTCCAAAGATCCGGAAGAGCGCCAACGCGCCGACACGCTGGTCGCGTTCCTGACCCCGATTTCCAAAGCCTGCCAAACCGAATGGAGCGTTGCCAACACCTACGATGCGCAACAGTGCTATGGCGGCCATGGATATATTCGCGAGAACGGCATGGAACAACTGGTGCGCGACGCGCGTATCACCACGCTGTACGAGGGCACCACCGGCATCCAGGCACTGGATCTGATCGGCCGCAAGACCGCACAGAGCCAAGGCGCGGGAATCAAGTTGTTTCTCGGCATGATCGAGGCGTTCTGCGAGCAGAACGCCGATAACGCCGCCCTGGCTGAATTCATTGACCCCCTGCGCCAAAAAGCCGAGGAATGGAGTGAGCTGACGTTGAAAATCATGCAACGCGTCCCCCAGAATCCTGACGAACTCGGTGCTGCCAGCTATGATTACCTGTTCTACTCGGGCTATATCGTGTTGGCATACTGGTGGGCTCGCAGCGTGGCGGCAGCCGACGCCTCATCGCATAGCGATGCGTTCAAGCGAACCAAACGCGATACGGCACGTTATTACTATGCGCGCATCTTGACGCGCACCCTGACGCATAAAGCAATTCTAGACTCCGGCGCGGAACTGCTGATGGCGATGGATGAGGAACGTTTCGACGCACGCTGAGCGCGCTGATCCGGCAGTTGCATCTCTCCTTCCGAAATAGCGGCACCGTAAGCCGGGCATGCTGGCATTCGGTAGCTCGTTGCGCACACACAGCCCCATCTTCCCCGCGACGATGACGCGCCGAAAGTCATCACAAGGTCATTGGTTTTCCCATTCATATGGATAGGCATTTCGGATGGGATTGAGTGGTATAAAATGATATGATTATCGGTTCTTAGGCAATGACCCCGGCATTCTTGATTCCTTAAAAGGATGCGGGGTGGTCGGAATCGACTCCGTTCGACGCATGGCCCATGCCATAGAAGAAGCCAGCGAAACAATAAAAAATCCCGGAAAACACTAACCACGTGCTGTTCGGGATTTCTTTGCGTTTTAAGCTTGCCCAAAGCTAAAGAAACAGAAAATTAGCCACTTCCTTTCCCTTCCACCCCAAGGAATAGCGATGAAACGAATAACAATATCGATTGTATGCGCAGGCATGGTCATGGCCGTGTCCGGCGTGATGGCGCAATCCAGTGCACCGCGGCCGGCGGAACTGCGCGAGATCGCCAAACATATCTTCCAGCCGATCCCGGAACAGGCGCCGGCTCCGCGCGGCGAGTCGATCACCGAAGCGCATATCGAACTGGGACGGAAATTGTATTTCGACCCCCGGTTGTCACGCAGTCAATCGATCAGTTGCAACAGTTGCCATAATGTCGGCACTGCCGGTGTGGACAACGCGCCGAAATCGATCGGTTATGGCTGGCAACTCGGCGGCCGCAATTCGCCGACCGTATTCAATGCCGTGTTCAACAGCATCCAGTTCTGGGACGGACGGGCGCCCGATCTCAAGGAACAGGCCAAGGGTCCGCTGGTGAATCCGGTCGAAATGAACAGCACACCCGAGCTGGTCGAGAGCACGCTACGCAGCATTCCCGGTTATGTCGAGGCGTTCAAGCATGCTTTTCCGGGTGAGACGCAGCCAGTGACGTTCGAAAATACGGCTCGCGCAATTGAAGCGTTCGAGACCACATTGATAACGCCGAACTCGCGCTTCGACCAATTCCTCAAAGGCAGCGATACCGCGATGCGCCCCGAGGAGTTGCAAGGCCTGTCCCTGTTCATCGAGAAAGGCTGCATCACTTGCCACTCCGGTGTTAACCTCGGCGGCCAGACGATCTTCCCGTTCGGTTTGGTCAACAAGCCTGACGTAAAATACCTGCCTCTCGAAGACAAGGGTCGCAGCGAAGTGACTCAAAATCCAGAGGAAGATTATTTCTTCCGTGTGCCGCAATTGCGTAACGTCGCTTTGACCGCGCCTTACTTTCATAGCGGCCAGGTGTGGGATCTCAAAGAAGCCGTCGCCGTCATGGGCAACGTTCAATTGGGTCAGACGCTGAGCGAGGGAGAGGTTCATTCGATTGTGAAGTTCCTTGATACCTTGACTGGCGATCAGCCGCGTGTCGTCCATCCGATACTGCCGCCCGGTACGATTTCAACGCCGCGTCCGCACTGATATTGCGTCAATCAACACGCCGCCGGAAACCGTCCACGATACGGTTTCCGGCGGTCGTGTTTTCAGACCGCAAATCGTTTTCTTTGATCACCGCAAAGACATGCATTCGTACGACTCGGCATTTGTCCGGCCGCTTCCGTGCCCGGTTTCCCCGGTTCCGATTGAGCAGTGAGCGCTTGCGATGATTGGTTCCAGATCGTGCCCGAATTCCGTATCGATGGCGCTGCCGCAGTCGTCTATATACCTTGCCTGCGCTGCATGACACTGGTGACGAGGTATTGGGGTGATCGATCCGGCAATTCGACACATCGCAGGCACTGTACAACCAGCGACAATTCAATCTGACCGGTCGTAGTCATGCGCAGCCTGACAGCGCGCTATGCTGGTCCGTTCCGGTCTGGTCACTGCCGGTCACCCCGATCGGGGCACTACATTTCGGTCCGTGTGCCGCTGGTTTTCCAGCCGCGGCGCCATCAGGCAGTATGTCCCGCTGATAACAGGTCTACCCGGAGTTATGGGCAGCCTCCTGAATAGTGCCGTTTCCTTTTTCGAAGAACCCCGCCGAGCACGAGTGACAGAGGGCCGCGCGGAGCCGCTTCGCCATAAACCCCGCCGAGCACGACCGGGCACGAGGGCAACTGCGAGCCAAACGCCAACGTCTGTTATCGGATTTCAATGAAAACGAACCACGACGGATAATTCGTGTTGAAGCAAGCCAAGCCGCTGGAACAGCAACACTTGGCACGATCGCCCCTGTATTCCTGTGCGATACCATGCAGTACACGCGACGCCTCAATCGAAGCGGAATATCACCAGCCGACTTCCGGTTCACCGGACTCTTTCAAACGCACGATCGACGTCGGCGTCAACAACAAACGGGTGCGATGCTGCTCACGGCTCCCGTGCGAAAACGTTCCAACCACTCGGACTCGCATACCTTTGAGTCGCGTAAACTCCACGGCCATCCGGTCGTTCAGTACCAGTTGCACCAATGAAATACCTTGTTCCGTCGGCTGACTGGCGCTCTCACCTGATGCAGACCTTACTGTGATCGGACGATCCAGCAAGATAGCGGGAAACGAATATCTGATTCCCTCGGCCGTCGTACCGGAAATCGAATGCAACGTCCCTTCGATCGTCACCCAAGCTGGCTGATACGAATAAACCGGTTCTGTCGCAATCGCCGGCCATGCGCACAACAGCATTAGCGATAGCAGATTCACCCAGATTCTTTTCATCGTAATCTCTCTTCCAGTGACTGGAAATGTGTCTGACATCTGTAACAGACCCATGGTGGTGATGACGATTTTGCAAACGGGCATCGTCAATGATCGCTTGGTAAATCACCAGCCGCGTGACCACGCTTCGAGCCTATTAAATCCACCATCACAGGCTTTTCGCTTCTGCCATGGCAATGATACGCCCTGGCCGATTCCTTGGCAGACACATCGATGACATAGATGAACGGCTTTGCGTTTTGCCAGGGCATCTCGGTCTTTGCGGCAGCCAAGCGTCGCGGTCGAATGCTGCGGCACACCAGGTCATGCGTAAAAATTTATCGAAAGAATATTTTTGATTGAAGCGGAAGATATATTCATTAAATTTATTCAATTTCATTTTTTGATTCAAAAAAAGTAATTTGTCCCTATCGATCCATCCAGGAGCTCGCGATGAGTAAAACAACCAAACCCGCCGCTTCCCAGTCCGCCATTACCCTGACCACGACCGCCGGCAACCCGATTACCGATAATCAAAATGCGCTCACCGCCGGAGCCCGTGGCCCTGTGCTGATGCAGGACTATCAGTTGTTGGAAAAACTTGCGCATCAGAATCGCGAACGTATCGCGGAGCGGACCGTGCATGCAAAGGGGTACGGTGCCTATGGCACGTTGACCATTACCGGTGATATTTCCCAATTCACTAAGGCCAAAGCACTTCAGCCGGGCGCGAGGACGGAAATGCTGGCGCGCATATCCACCGTTGCCGGAGAAGTGGGAGCGGCCGATGCCGAACGCGACGTCCGTGGCTTTGCGTTGAAGTTCTATACCGAAGAAGGCAACTGGGATCTGGTCGGCAACAATACGCCTGTTTTCTTCGTCCGCGATCCGTATAAATTCCCCGACTTCATCCATACGCAGAAACGCCATCCGCGCACTCATATGCGTTCGGCAACCGCAATGTGGGACTTCTGGTCGCTATCGCCCGAGTCCCTGCATCAGGTCACTATTTTGTTTTCCGATCGTGGTCTGCCGATTGGCGTGCGCCATGTCAACGGCTATGGCTCGCATACTTATAGCTTGATAAATGCCAAAGGCGAACGTGTCTGGGTGAAATTCCATTTCAAGACGCAGCAGGGCCATCGTCATTGGACCAATGCGGAAGCGGCCGAAGTCATCGGCCGGACCCGCGAATCCTCTCAGGAAGACTTGTACGACGCCATTGAACGCGGCGATTTCCCGAAGTGGAAAATGCAAGTTCAGATCATGACTGAGAAGCAGGCTGATGAGTGGTCCGCGCGTACCGGCTGGAATCCGTTCGACCTGACCAAGGTCTGGCCGCACGGCGATTTCCCACCGATCGATGTTGGAGTATTCGAACTCAACCGCAATCCCGATAACTATTTCGCCGAAATCGAACAAGCCGCATTTTCGCCGTCCAATATCGTCCCTGGTATCGGTTTTTCACCGGACAAAATGCTGCAGGCGCGTATTTTCAGCTACGCCGACGCGCACCGTCACCGTCTCGGTACGCATTACGAGGCCTTGCCAGTCAATCACCCCCGCTGTCCGGTCAATCACTACCATATGGACGGCGCGATGCGGTTTTTCCAGAATAATCCAGCCGGTAACCCGGACGCTTATTACGAACCGAACTCGTTCAACGGCCCCAAACAGGATTCGCGCTTTGCCGAGCCTGCATTGCCGTTGAATGGCGATGCGGACCGCTTTGACCATCGCCTCAGTAACGACGATTACACGCAACCCGGCAATTTGTTCCGCATTTTCAACGAGGAACAAAAGGCCAGATTGTTCAGTAATATCGCCGCTGCGATGCGAGGCGTTCCAGAAGAGATTCAGCGCCGTCAAATTGCATTGTTCGCTCAGTGCGACCCTGCTTACGGCGCCGGTGTCGCCAAGGCTTTGAAATTGGACTGAATCGTCTATCGAAAACGATTCAATGCCCTCGGGAGCCGCGAACCGTTTTGCGGCTCCTGGAAAAATCGGCAGCGACGAATGTGGTTTCACATTACTGACTGTTGTCGAAGG